>NZ_CP087106.1:2342500-2705000 GCF_028583545.1 Methylobacterium sp. NMS14P
GCGAGCGCACCCGGCAGCTCCGGCCGGCGGATGTACATCCAGTAGGCCACGACGAAGCCGAGGATCAGCATGATCAGCGGCGCGTACGAGACCAGGGCCGGGACCTCGTGGATCTCGTGCATGATGTGGTTGTTCGGCCCGTGCGCCAGGGCGTGGCCCCAGAACGCGTCCATGCCGGCGCCGATGAAGCGGTTGTGGAAGATGATCCCGGCGAACAGCGCGCCGAAGGCGAGCACCGCCAGCGGGACCGTCATCACCAGCGGGCTCTCGTGGGGCGTGTGGTCGCCGTGGTGGCCGTGCCCGTGATGGTCGTCAGCGACGAGGTCGCTCTTGTGGGCCGGCTCGACGTCGTGGCCGTGATCGTCGTGGGCGACGCCCTCGGTGTGGCCCGGCGCCCCGTCGGCCTCGTGGGCCATCGCCGCGTGGGCGACCACGGGGGCGTCGTGGTGGTCGTGCGCCGCGTGCGCCCCCCAGCGGGCCGGACCCTCGAAGGTCATGAAGAACAGGCGCCAGGAGTAGAACGAGGTGAAGAACGCCGCCACGACGGTGCACAGGAAGGCGAGCGTGTGGCCGGGCCGGGTCGAGGCGTAGGCGGCCTCGATGATCGCGTCCTTCGAGTAGTAGCCGGCCGTGTAGGGGAAGCCGATCAGCGCGAGCGAGCCGATCGCCATCATGGCGCTGGTGTAGGGGATGTAGCGGCGCAGGCCGCCCATGTTCCGCATGTCCTGCTCGTGGTGCATCGCGTGGATGACCGAGCCGGCCCCGAGGAACAGCAGCGCCTTGAAGAACGCGTGGGTGAACAGGTGGAACACGCCGGCCGCGTAGGCGCCGACGCCGAGCGCCACGAACATGTAGCCGAGCTGCGAGCAGGTCGAGTAGGCGATGACCCGCTTGATGTCGTTCTGCACGAGGCCGATCGTGGCCGCGAAGAGGGACGTGATGCCGCCGATCACCGTCACGACGATCAGCGCGTTCGGCGCCTCCTCGAAGAGCGGCGACAGGCGGGCGACCATGAACACGCCGGCGGTCACCATGGTGGCGGCGTGGATCAGCGCCGAGACCGGGGTCGGGCCCTCCATGGCGTCCGGCAGCCACGTGTGCAGCAGGAACTGCGCGGACTTGCCCATGGCGCCCATGAACAGCAGCAGGCAGGCGAGCGTCAGCGCGTTCCAGTCGTAGCCGAGGAAGTGGAAGCTGAGCGTCTTGATCGCGTCGACCTTGCCGAAGATCGCGTCGAACGCCACCGAGCCGGTCAGCACGAAGACCAGGAAGATGCCGAGCGAGAAGCCGAAATCGCCGACGCGGTTGACGATGAACGCCTTCATGGCGGCGGCGTTGGCCGAGGGCTTCTCGTACCAGAAGCCGATCAGCAGGTAGGAGGCGAGGCCCACGCCCTCCCAGCCGAAGAACATCTGCACGAGGTTGTCGGCCGTCACCAGCATCAGCATGGCGAAGGTGAACAGCGACAGGTAGGCGAAGAACCGCGGCCGGTGCGGATCCTCCTCCATGTAGCCCACGGAGTAGAGGTGCACGAGGGTCGAGACGGTGGTCACGACGACCAGCATCACCCGGGTCAGGGTGTCGACCTTGAAGGCCCAGTCGACCTGCAGGTCGCCGGCCGCGAACCAGGACGCCACCTGCACCCGCTCGGCCGGGCCGCCGTCGAGGAACACGCCCCAGGCGATCAGCGCCGTGAAGGCGAGGAAGGACGTGGTGACGTACTCACAGGCCCGCGCCCCGATGTACCGGCCGAACAGGCCGGCGATCAGGAAGCCGATGAGCGGGAAGAAGACGATCGCGTGATACATCGCTCTCTTGCAGTCCGTCCTCCGGGCCGGCCGCGAAGCGGCGGCGTCCGGATGTCACTCGGGGCGCGCGAAGGGGAAGGCCCTAGCCCTTCATCATGCTGACGTCTTCCACCGCGATCGAGCCGCGGTTGCGGAAGAACACCACCAGGATGGCGAGGCCGATCGCCGATTCGGCGGCCGCGACGGTCAGCACGAACAGGGCGAAGACCTGTCCGGTGATGTCGTTCAGCTGCGTCGAGAAGGCGACGAGGTTGATGTTGACCGAGAGCAGGATCAGCTCGATCGACATCAGGATGACGATGATGTTCTTGCGGTTGATGAAGATGCCGAGCACGCCGAGCGTGAACAGGATCGCCGCGACGGTGAGGTAGTGGCTCAGGCCGATCATCGTTCGAATCTCCGCGCAGACATCAGACCTCGACACCCTGGCGCGACGGGACCTTGCGGGTCTCCACCGCCATGGCCTGGGTCCGGGCGTTCTGGACCGCGATGTCCTGGCGCTTGACGCCCGGCCGGTCGCGCAGCGTCAGCACGATGGCGCCGATCATGGCGACCAGCAGGATCAGGCCGGCGAGCTGGAAGAAGTAGGCGTAGTCCGTGTAGATCACACGGCCGAGCGCCTGGGCGTTGGTCAGGTTCTCGGCCGAGGCGACGTTGCCGAGCGGGGCCTGGACGAGGCCGGGATCGATGCTCCACGAGCCGACGACCAGCAGGATCTCGACCAGGAAGATCGCGCCGATCAGGGCGCCGATCGGGAGATACTGCTGAAAGCCCTGGCGCAGCTCGGCGAAATCGACGTCGAGCATCATCACCACGAACAGGAACAGCACCGCGACCGCGCCCACGTAGACGACCACGAGGATCATCGCGAGGAACTCGGCGCCCATCAGGACGAACAGTCCGGCGGCGTTCACGAAGGCGAGGATCAGGAACAGCACCGAGGCGACGGGATTGCGCGAGGCGATCACCATGAAGCCCGACGCGACCGTGATGCTCGCGAACAGATAGAAGAAGGCGGCTGCTGCGGTCATGCGCTGGTCGGGATCGGCCGCCGGAGCGGCCCCTTCTGCCGTGCGTGGAGACGGTCCGCAGCGGGCGGCCCGTCTATAGAACCCGGTCGACGGGGGCACAACAGCGCCCCCGGCATGGCTCTAGAGCATCGCACCGGAACCGGGAACCGGTGCGATGCTCCAGAGCCTTGGTGTCGTGTCATCGTCTTCCGGAAGCCGGCGACCGGCCTCCGGGACGGTGCCTCAGCGATACGGCGCGTCCATCGCGATGTTGCGGGCGATCTCGCGCTCCCAGCGGTCACCGTTCAGCAGGAGCTTCTGCTTGTCGTAGAGAAGCTCCTCGCGGGTCTCCACCGAGAACTCGAAATTCGGTCCCTCGACGATGGCGTCCACTGGGCAGGCCTCCTGGCACATGCCGCAGTAGATGCACTTCACCATGTCGATGTCGTAGCGCGTCGTGCGGCGGGTGCCGTCGTTGCGGCGGGGGCCCGCCTCGATGGTGATCGCCTGGGCCGGGCAGATCGCCTCGCAGAGCTTGCAGGCGATGCAGCGCTCCTCGCCGTTCGGGTAGCGGCGCAGCGCGTGCTCGCCCCGGAAGCGCGGACCGCGATGGCCCATCTCGAAGGGGTAGTTGATCGTGGCCTTCGGCTTGAAGAAGTAGCGCATGCCGAGGATCATCCCGGACACGAACTCCTTCAGGAGAAGGCTCTTGGCGACCTGATCGAGCTTCATGCCCGGATCTCCGATGCGAAGGGTGGGCTCAGGCGCCCGGCGCGAGGCCGGTCAGCTTGAGCACGAAGGCGACGACGACGACCGAGATCAGGGAGATCGGCAGGAAGACCTTCCAGCCGAGGCGCATGAGCTGATCGTAGCGGTAGCGGGGCACGATGGACTTCACCATCGCGAACAGGAAGAACAGGAAGCTCGCCTTCAGGGTGAACCAGATCACGCCCGGCACCCAGGTGAAGGGCGCGAACGGGATCGGCGAGAGCCAGCCGCCCATGAACAGGATGGTCCCGAGCGCGCACATGCTCATGATGGCGACGTACTCGCCGAGCATGAACAGCAGGTACGGCGTCGAGGAGTACTCGACCATGTAGCCGGCCACGAGCTCCGACTCCGCCTCCGGAAGGTCGAAGGGCGGGCGGTTGGTCTCGGCCAGCGCCGAGACGAAGAACACCACGAACATCGGGAACAGCCACAGCCAGTACCAGCCGAACAGGCCGAGGCTGGTGTCCTGCGCCATCACGATGCGCGAGAGGTTGAGCGAGCCGGCGCAGAGCAGCACGCAGATGATCACGAAGCCGAGCGAGACCTCGTACGAGATCATCTGGGCCGCCGAGCGCAGGGCGCCGAGGAAGGCGTATTTCGAGTTCGACGCCCAGCCGCCCATGATGACGCCGTACACGCCGAGCGACGAGATCGCGAAGATGTAGGTGATGCCGACGTTGATGTCGGCGATCGCCCAGCCGTCCGCGAGCGGGATCACCGCCCAGCTCGACAGGGCGAGCATCGCGAAGACCAGCGGCGCCAGCAGGTAGATCGCCTTATTGGCGCCCGCCGGGATCACCGGCTCCTTGATCACGAACTTGATCAGGTCGGCGAAGGACTGGAACAGGCCGAACGGCCCGACCACGTTCGGGCCGCGCCGGAGCTGCACCGCCGCCCAGATCTTGCGGTCGGCGAGCAGCGCGTAGGCGATGAAGACGAGCAGTGCCGAGAGCAGCACGAAGCTCTTCAGCACGATCAGGAGCACGGTCCCGAGGATTTCGAGCGACGTCATCGGTCTTGAGCTCCTACTCGGCCGCCGCCAGGGGCCGCGCCTCGGCGGCGCGCTCCCGGGCGAGGCGCGAGCACTCCGCGAGGATCCGCGAGGCGCGGGCGATCGGGTTGGTGAGGTAGAAGTCGGTGACGGGCGACGCGAAGGCCGGGCCGGTCGCGGCGCCGCCGATGCCGGCGAGCCGGTCGACCGCCTCGGTCACGTTGCCCGGCTCGACGGCGCCGACCGCCGCGAGATGCGGGTGGGCGGTGTAGAGCGCCCGGCGGAGCGCGGTGAGCGAATCGAACGGCAGGCGCTTGCCCAGCACGTCCGAGAGGGCGCGCAGGATCGCCCAGTCCTCGCGGGCGTCGCCCGGCGGGAAGGCGGCGCGGTTGCCCATCTGGACCCGGCCCTCCGTGTTCACCCAGGTCGCCGACTTCTCGCTGTAGGCGGCGCCCGGCAGGATCACGTCGGCGCGGGAAGCCCCGCGGTCGCCGTGGCTGCCCTGGTAGACCACGAAGGCGCCCGGGGCGACGTCGCGCTCGTCGGCGCCGAGGTTGAACACGACGTCGAGCGCGCCCGGCTCCAGCATCTGCGCGAAGGTCAGGCCGCCCTCCCCCGGCACGAAGCCGAGATCGAGCGCGCCGACGCGTGCGGCGGCCGTGTGCAGCACGCCGAAGCCGTTCCACTCGGCCGAGACCGCGCCGATCTCCTTGGCGAGCGTGGCCGCCGCGGCCAGGATGCCCGGCTCGGCACTCGCGCCGACGATCACGAGCGGCGCCTTCGCCTCCTTCAGCACCTCAAGGAAGCTGTGCTCGCCGCGGGCGAGTGCGGCCAGCGAATCGGGGCCGGCGCCGATGTAGTGGCTCGGATAGGTCAGGTCGACCGGCTCTCCGATCACGCCCACCGCCAGCGGCGCCATGCGCCAGCGCTTGCGGATGCGGACGTTCAGCAGCGAGGCCTCCGTGCGCGGGTTGGCGCCGACGATCAGGATCGCGTCCGCCGCCTCGATGCCCGGGATGGTCGGGTTGAAGATGTACGATGCGCGGCCGAGCGCCGGGTCGAGGCCGGCATCGGTCTGGCGGCAGTCGAGGTTCGGCGAGCCGAGGGTTCTGATCAGCTCGCGCAGTGCGAAGATCTCCTCGACGCCCGCGAGGTCGCCGACCACGGCGCCGACGCGCTTCGGATCCGCGCCCTTCACCTTCGCGGCGATGGCCTGGAAGGCCTCACCCCACGAGGCGGGCCGGAGCCGGCCGTTCTCGCGCAGGTACGGACGGTCGAGGCGCTGCATCCGCAGCCCGTCGATGTGGTAGCGGGTCTTGTCGGAGATCCACTCCTCGTTGATCTCCTCGCTGATCCGCGGCTCGATCTGCATGACCTCGCGGCCGCGAGTGTCGATGCGGATCGAGGAGCCGACCGCGTCCATCACGTCGACCGACTCGGTCTTGTTCAACTCCCACGGCCGGACGTTGTAGCTCTGCGGACGGTGCACGAGGGCGCCCACCGGGCAGAGGTCGGCGACGTTGCCCTGGAGCTCCGAGGCCATCGACTGCTCGAGGTAGCTGGTGATCTCCATGTCCTCGCCGCGCCCGATGGCGCCGAGGTCCGGCACGCCCGCCACCTCGGCGAGGAAGCGCACGCAGCGGGTGCAGTGGATGCAGCGGTTCATCGCGGTCCGCACCAGCGGGCCGATATGCTTCTCCTCGACCGCGCGCTTGTTCTCCGTGTAGCGGGTCGAATCGACCCCGTAGGCCATGGCCTGGTCCTGCAGGTCGCAGTGGCCGCCCTGGTCGCAGATCGGGCAGTCGAGCGGGTGGTTGATGAGGAGGAACTCCATCACCCCCTCGCGGGCCTTCTTCGTGCCCTGCGAGCGCGTCAGTACCTCCGGCGGCTCGCCGTTCGGGCCGGGGCGGCAATCCTTCACCGCGTAGGCGCAGGAGGCCACCGGCTTCGGCGCGCCCTTCAACTCGACGAGGCACATGCGGCAATTGCCGGCGATCGACAGGCGCTCGTGGAAGCAGAAGCGCGGGATCTCGGCCCCCGCGGCCTCGCAGGCCTGGAGCAGCGTGTAATCGGCGGGGACGTCGACCTCGGTGCCGTCGACGAGGATCTTGGTCATGGTCTCGCTCTCAGTGCGGCGCGTCGGCGAGGTCGAGCCGGCGCTCGATGCGCTCGACTCGAAGCTCGAGGCGATCGATGCGGCGGTGCACGCCCGCAAGGTTCTCCTCGACCGCCGAAGTTCGGGCCTTCAGGTCGTTCACGTTGTCGATGAGCCGATCAACCTTCCCGTCGATGCGCCGCAGAAGGGCCAGCACGAGGTTGTCGGGTTCGGCGGTCATCGTGCTCACTCCGCGGCCATCGGCACAGGCTCGCTGTGCGGGTTGGCGGTGTAGCGGTCGATGCGCTTCTCGATCTCGGGGCGGAAGTGGCGGATCAGGCCCTGGATCGGCCAGGCCGCCGCGTCGCCCAGCGCGCAGATCGTGTGACCCTCGATCTGCTTGGTGACCTCGAACAGCATGTCGATCTCGCGCTTCTGCGCGCGGCCCTCGGTCATGCGCTGCATGACGCGCCACATCCAGCCGGTGCCCTCGCGGCAGGGCGTGCACTGTCCGCAGGACTCGTGCTTGTAGAAGTACGAGATCCGGGTGATCGCCGCGACGATGTCGGTGGACTTGTCGAGCACGATCACCGCCGCGGTGCCCAGGCCGGAGCCCAGGTTGCGCAGGGTGTCGAAGTCCATCTTGGCGTCGACGATCTGCTCGGCCGGCACCAGCGGAACCGAGGAGCCGCCCGGGATCGAGCACAGCAGGTTGTCCCAGCCGCCGCGCATGCCGCCGCAGTGGCGGTCGATGAGCTCGCGGAAGGTGATGCCGAGCTCCTCCTCGACGTTGCACGGCTTGTTGACGTGCCCGGAGACGCAGAAGAGCTTGGTGCCGGTGTTGTTCTTGCCGCCGAGCCCCGCGAACCACGCGCCGCCCCGGCGCAGGATCGTTCCGGCGACCGCGATCGACTCGACGTTGTTCACGGTCGTGGGGCAGCCGTAGAGGCCCATATTGGCGGGGAACGGCGGCTTCAGCCGCGGCATGCCCTTCTTGCCCTCCAGGCTCTCGATCAGCGCCGTCTCCTCGCCGCAGATGTAGGCACCCGCGCCGTGGTGGACGTAGATGTCGAACGGGTAGTCGTGGACGTTCGACTGGCCGACGAGGCGGGCCGCGTAGGCCTCGTCCACGGCCTTCTGGAGGGCGTGCTTCTCGGCGACGTACTCGCCGCGGATGTAGATGTAGCAGGCGTGCGCCGCCATGGCGAAGCAGGCCAGCATGCAGCCCTCGATCAGGAGATGCGGGTCGTGCCGCATGATCTCCCGGTCCTTGCAGGTGCCCGGCTCCGACTCGTCGGCGTTGACGACGAGGTAGTGCGGGCGCCCGTCGGACTTCTTGGGCATGAACGACCACTTGAGGCCGGTGGGGAAGCCCGCGCCGCCGCGGCCGCGCAGGCCCGAGGCCTTCATCTCCTCGATGATCCAGTCGCGGCCCTGCTCCAGGAGGAACTTGGTCCCGTCCCAAGCGCCGCGCTTCTTGGCGGCCTCTAGGCCCGGCGAGTGCAGGCCGTAGAGATTGGTGAAGATGCGATCCTGATCCGACAGCATGTCAGGTCCTCACTGAGCCGGCGCCGACAGGGCCTTGGCCTGCCCCGCCCAGTTCTCCCGGTCGATGCGACCCGGGAACGCGAGGTAGGTGCCGACCCAGGCGATCTCGTCGCGGGACCAGGCGGCGATCTGGTCGAAATGGTAGATGCCGAGCCCGTTGAGGCGCTGGCTGTTGCCCGGGCCGATGCCCTTGATGCGCGTGAGGTCGTCCGGCTTCCCGGCGCGGGCGGCCTCCAGCCCCGGGGGGCGCCTGCCCACGGCATCGGCCTTCTGCTCGGGGCTCGCGTCCTTCGGCAGGGCCGCGAGCGCGCCGGCGATGCGCGCCTCCTCGGTCTCGGCCGCCACCTCGCCCTCGCTGGCGCCGGAGGCTTCCGGCTGCTGCGGGACGGCGTCGCGGCCAGGCACCTCCTGGCGGCCCTGCTCGCCGGCGGCGGGCTCGCCCTCGGCGACGCGCTTGGCCGGCGAGTCGAGCACGTCCGCGTCGCCCGGACGGGCGGCGCCGTGCTTGGCGGTCGAGCGGCCGCGCTCGGCCGCGTCGGCGCTATCCTCGGGCTTCACCGGCGTCTCGCCGTTGGCGGCGCGCTGGGCGGGGGCGTCGCTTACCTGACGCTCCACCGGACGGCCGGCGTCGGGCCGGGCCGGCTTCGGGTTCTCGGCGGCCTGCTGGGTTCCGGAGGCCGCCTCGCCCGTCTGAGAGGCCGGGCCGGCGGCCGGCTCCTCGGCCTTGCCGGCCTCCTCGAAGCGCTTGCGCCACGCCCCGACCCGGGAGCCGTCGAACAGCGTCTGGTCGGTGAGGGTGTTCACGGCGTCCTGGGGCTCGGACGAGACGCGCCCGGTCTGTGAGCCGACCTTCACAAGCCGGCCGGCGGCGAGGTCGTCCATCAGCTGGCCGAGGGACTCGGGCGTCAGGTCCTCGTAGTAGTCCTGGTTGATCTGGACCATCGGCGCGTTGCAGCAGGCGCCGAGGCACTCGACCTCGAGCCACGAGAAGGTGCCGTCGGCCGAGACGTGGCCGGCCGGGCCCAGACGGGCCTGGAGCATCTCCTTGAGGCCCCGCGCGCCGCAGGAATCGCACGGGACCGTGCCGCAGACCTGGATCCAGTAGCGCCCCACGGGCTCGAGGGCGAACATCGTGTAGAAGGTCGCCACCTCCAGCACGCGGATGTTCGGCATGCCGAGCTCGGCCGCCACGGCCTCGATGGCCGCCCGCGGCAGCCAGCCGCCGTTCTGCTCCTGGGCCCGCCACAGGAGCGAGATCACCGCGGAGGCCTGACGGCCTTCCGGGTACTTGGCGATCTGGGTCCTGGCCCACTCGGCGTTCTCGGGGGAGAACGCGAAGCTCTCGGGCTGCTCCGAGGCGGGGGCGAGTCTGCGGTTTGCCATCGCTTCTGTCTTACCGATCCACTTCGCCGAACACGATGTCGAGCGTGCCGAGCACGCAGGACACGTCGGCGAGAAGGTGCCCGCGGCACATCCAGTCCATCGCCTGCAGATGCGCGAAGCCCGGCGCGCGGATCTTGCAGCGATACGGCTTGTTGGTCCCGTCGGACACCAGGTACACGCCGAACTCGCCCTTCGGTGCCTCGACGGCCGCGTAGACCTCGCCCTCGGGCACGTGGAAGCCCTCGGTGTAGAGCTTGAAGTGGTGGATGAGCGCCTCCATCGAGCGCTTCATCTCCCGGCGCGGCGGCGGCGCGAACTTGCCGTCGAGCGAGGCGATCGGCCCCTGGCCGGCGGGCTCGCGCAGCTTGGCGACGCACTGCTTCATGATGCGCACCGACTGGCGCATCTCCTCCATCCGGATCACCTGGCGATCGTAGGTGTCGCCGTTCTTCCCGACGGGGATGTCGAACTCCATCTCCTCGTAGCACTCGTAGGGCTGCGCCTTGCGCAAGTCCCACGGGATGCCGGAGCCGCGCACCATCACGCCCGAGAAGCCCCACTCCATCGCCTCGTCCACCGACACGATGCCGATGTCGACGTTGCGCTGCTTGAAGATGCGGTTGGCCATGACGAGGTCGTCGAGATCCTGGACGACCTGCAGGAACGGGTCGCAGAACGCGTCGATGTCGTCGATCAGCTTCGGCGGCAGGTCCTGGTGGACGCCGCCGGGCCGGAAGTAGTTGGCGTGGAGCCGGGCGCCGGAGGCCCGCTCGTAGAAGATCATCAGCTTCTCGCGCTCCTCGAAGCCCCAGAGCGGGGGCGTGAGGGCGCCGACGTCCATCGCCTGCGTGGTGACGTTGAGCAGGTGCGACAGCAGGCGGCCGATCTCGCAGAACAGCACGCGGATCAGCTGCGCGCGCCGCGGCACCTCGATCCCGGCGAGCTTCTCGATCGCCAGGCAGAAGGCGTGCTCCTGATTCATCGGCGACACGTAGTCGAGCCGGTCGAAATAGGGCGTCGCCTGCAGGTAGGTCTTGTACTCGATCAGCTTCTCGGTGCCGCGGTGGAGCAGCCCGATATGCGGGTCGACCCGCTCGACCACCTCGCCGTCGAGTTCCAGCACGAGGCGCAGCACGCCGTGCGCCGCCGGGTGCTGCGGGCCGAAGTTGATCGCGAAGTTGCGGATGTTGTGTTCGGTCACGGACGGTCTCCGCGGCTCATGCCGACTTCTTCTCGTCGCCGGGCAGCACGTAGTCGGTGCCTTCCCACGGCGACAAGAAGTCGAAGTTCCGGAATTCCTGCGTCAGCTGCACCGGCTCGTAGACGACCCGCGCCTGGTCCTGGTCGTAGCGGACCTCGACGAAGCCGGTGAGCGGGAAGTCCTTGCGCAGGGGGTGCCCCTCGAAGCCGTAATCGGTCAGCAGGCGGCGCAGGTCGGGATGGCCCGAGAACAGGATCCCGTAGAGGTCGTAGGTCTCGCGCTCGTACCAGTTGGCCGCCGGGAAGACCTCGATCACCGAGGGGACCGGCGTCACCTCGTCGGTCTGCACCTTCAGCCGGATGCGCAGGTTATGGCGCAGGGAGAGCAGGTGGTAGACCACGTCGAAGCGCTTCTCGCGCTGCGGGTAGTCCACGCCGCAAATGTCGATGAAGTTGCGGAACGCGCAGGCCGGATCGTCGCGCAGGTAGGTGAGCGCGTAGACGATGTCGGAGGCCTGGATCACCAGCGTCAGCTCGCCGAACGCGATGCTGTGGGAGACCACCGCCGGCCCCAGCGCGCCGACGACGCGCTCGGCCATGGCCGCGACCGCGTCCTCGCCGTAGACCGGCTGGGTGTGGGGGAGGATCGAGATGCCGTTCGTCATGGCCGCTCCTCAGCGCTCGATCGTGCCGGTCCGGCGGATCTTCTTCTGCAGCAGCAGCACGCCGTAGAGCAGCGCCTCGGCGGTGGGCGGGCAGCCGGGCACGTAGATGTCCACCGGCACCACCCGGTCGCAGCCGCGCACCACCGAGTAGGAGTAGTGGTAGTAGCCGCCGCCGTTGGCGCAGGAGCCCATCGAGATGACGTAGCGCGGCTCCGGCATCTGGTCGTAGACCTTGCGCAGCGCCGGGGCCATCTTGTTGGTGAGCGTGCCGGCGACGATCATCACGTCGGACTGGCGCGGCGAGCCGCGCGGGGCGAAGCCGAATCGCTCGCAATCGTAGCGCGGCATCGACATCTGCATCATCTCGACCGCGCAGCAGGCGAGACCGAAGGTCATCCACATCAGCGAGCCCGTGCGGGCCCAGTTGATCAGCTCGTCCGTGGTGGTGAGCAGGAAGCCCCGGTCGGCCAGCTCGTCGCTGATCGACAGGAAGGTCGGGTCGTCCGCGCCGATCGGGCGGCCGGTGTTGGGATCGATGATCCCCTTCGGCTGGGGCGCGATCGCGGGGGCGCGGTTGGTATCGGTGATCAGGGCCATCGGCGACTCAGGAATTCAGTGCGGGCGGCGAGCGGCGGGACATCAATCCCATTCGAGGGCGCCCTTGCGCCACTCGTAGACGAAGCCGACGGTCAGCACGCCCAGGAAGACGATCATCGACCAGAAGCCGAACCAGCCCAGATCCCCGAAGGTGATCGCCCAGGGGAAGAGGAACGCGACCTCGAGGTCGAAGATGATGAACAGGATGGCGACGAGGTAGAAGCGCACGTCGAACTTCATGCGGGCATCGTCGAACGCGTTGAAGCCGCACTCGTAGGCCGAGAGCTTCTCGGGATCCGGGCTCTTGAAGGCCACCAGGAACGGGACGACCAGCAGAGCCGTGGCGATGAACAGCGCCACGCCGATGAACACGATGAGCGGCAGGTAATCCGCCAACAATCCGGTCATGCCAGGGCCTCGCGAGACGAGTGAAACCGCGGTGCGACGCCGACCCGGATCCGCCCGTGGAATTGTTCTTATGCCAGGATGCGCGCGGCCGGAGGCTTAGTCGAGCCGCCGGCCCGTGACAATGGCTTGTCGCGTCGCACAAAGCGCGCTGTCAGCCTTCCTGTCAGACATGTCGGAGATGGGCTTGCGCGGCCGCGATACAACACGACGGAAGCGCGCAGGCCCCGAGTCGGGGGGCTGGTATGCCTGTGCCCGAGGGCCTCGAACGGCGCGGATACGAATCCGTGGCGGATGCGCTTGACAGGGCCCCGGGCGCCCCATAAACCCCGCCCCGTCGCCGGGCGAAACGCCCCTTCGAAGCGACCACGCCGTGCGGGCGTAGCTCAGTTGGTTAGAGTGCCGGCCTGTCACGCCGGAGGTCGCGGGTTCGAGCCCCGTCGCCCGCGCCACGTCCCCTGATCCCCTTTCGATATCTCGCGGTGCACCGAGCCGACGCGATCGCGCGCCGGTTGGAGCGAGCCGTGCCGCTCCCGGCCGAACGGTCAGGCGACCTTCGACGATTCGGGGTCAGGTCTCTGCCGAGCGACCGCGCCCGGCCGGGTGCCGCGCAGGCTCAGGGCGATTCCCGTCAGGATCAGGCCGCCCCCGGCCAGGATGTCGGCGCTCAGCGGCTCGCCCAGGACGAGGTGCGTGCTCAGGATGCCAGCCACCGGCACCAGCAGGGCGAAGGGGGTCACGGCGGCCGCCGGGTAGCGGGTCAGGAGCCCGTTCCAGAGGCCGAAGGCGAGGAGCGTCGTCGGGTAGGCCTGGAACGCGACCGATCCGATCGCGCCCCAGCTCGGATGCGTCAGCGGCGCCAGGGCGTCCGTTCCCTCGCTGATCAGCGACAGGATGAGCAGGGGCGGCGTCGTGGCGAGGCTGCCCCAGACCATCAGCGCCAGTCGGTCGACCCGGCCGATCCGCTTCACGATGACGTTCGCGCTCGCCCAGGCCAGGGCCGCGCCGACGACGAGGAGCAGCGGGCCGAGTGGGGCGCCTCCGCTCCGCCCGAGCGCCACCGCGGCGACGCCGATGAGCGCGATGCCGCCGCCCAGGACCTGAAGCCCCCGCGGGCGCTCCCCCTGCAGCGCCCAGGCGAGCGCCACCGTGAAGGGGACCTGGACCTGGATGAGCAGCGACGACAGCCCGGCCGGCATGCCGAGGCGGATCGCCGTCATCAGCAGCCCGAACTGGCCGACCCCGAGGGCGAGGCCGAATCCGGCCACCAGGGCGACGGGGGCCCGGGGCGGCCGGATCACCAGCGCCGCCGGCAGGGCCGCGAAGCCGAAGCGCAGGGCACACAGCATCAGCGGCGGCACCGTCTCCAGGCCGACCTTGATGGCCACGAAGGCCAGCCCGAGGATGGTGACCACCAGGATTGCGGCGAGCCCGTCGCGCAGCGTCATGGGCGCATCCTACGCCGCGCTCCGTCGCGTCACCATCGCTTCAGCACCGCGTCGCCACCGCGTCGCCACCGCGTCGCCACCGCGTCGCCACCGCGTCACCAGGGCCGCACGGCCGCCCGGACCCGGCGGCGCTCGTCGCGCCGGCCGACCAGCAGGTGGATCGCGTCGCCCGTGCCCGGCACGCAGGCATCCGCCACGTCCTGCGGCGTCAGGCCGATATCCCTCAACTCCCGGTCGGACAGGGTCGACAGGCGCTGGAGCACGCGCCGGTTCATCGCCGTCCGCGACAGGCCGGCGCGCGCCGACGCGGCGACGGCCAGCACCGACTTGGCCATCCGGGCGAGCCATCCGCTCCGCGATCCGGGCCGGGTTGAGATCCGGGCTTCGAGGTCGCCGGTTTCGATCAGGCACTGGGTCATGGATCCCCTCCTCCATCGTTCTGGGGCGTCACGATCCTGGCGGCCGGGGGCTGGCGGCGACAGGAACACTTCGGTACGGTTCGGAAGAATTGTCCGGACGAAAGAGCAGTACGGATGGCGATCGCAGTCAGAAGTCCCGGGACGCGCGTCGAGGCCGTGGTCGGCGAGATCCGCGAGCGGATCGCGGCGCGGCGGCTGGTCCCGGGCGTGCGGATCCCCTCGGTGCGGGCCTTCGCGGAGACGATGGGCGTCTCGAAATCCACCGTCGTCGAGGCCTACGAGCGCCTCGCCGCCGAGGGCGCCGTGGTGCCGCGGCCGGGCTCGGGCTTCTACGTCGCCGGCAAGACCCGGCCGCTCTCGCTCCAGGCGATGGGGCCCCGGCTCGACCGAATCGTCGACCCGCTCTGGATCACCCGGCAGGCGCAGCAGGCCGGCTCCGACCAGCTGAAGCCCGGGGCCGGCTGGCTGCCCGATTCCTGGATGCCCCACGAGGCCATCCGCCGGGGCCTGCGCCGGGTGGCCCGCGCCGACCTCGCCGAGATGACCAACTACGACCGGCCCCTGGGCTACGAGCCCCTGCGCCACCAGATCGCCCGCAAGGTCGGCGAGAAGGGCGTCGGCGCCGAGCCCGACCAGATCGTGCTGGTCGAATCGGCCACGCAGGCGCTGGACCTCGTCTGCCGCTTCCTGCTCCAGCCCGGCGACACCGTGCTGGTGGACGATCCCTGCTACTTCAACTTCCTGGCGCTGCTGCGCGCGCAGCGCGTCGCGGTGGTCGGCGTGCCGATCACGCCGGAGGGGCCGGACCTGCAGGCGCTCGCGACCCTGCTGGAGCAGCACCGGCCGCGCTTCTACCTGACCAACGCGGCCCTCCAGAATCCGACCGGGGCGAGCCTCGCGCCGACCGTGGCGCACCGGCTCCTCAAGCTGTGCGAGGCGCACGACACGCTCATCGTCGAGGACGAGATCTTCGGCGACCTCGAGCCCGAGGCCGCTCCGCGGCTCGCCGGCTTCGACGGGCTGGAGCGGGTGATCCAGATCGGCAGCTTCTCCAAGACCCTGTCGGCGGCCGCGCGCTGCGGCTGGATCGCGCTCCGGGCCGACTGGGTCGAGCCGCTGGTCGACCTCAAGCTGGCGCTCAGCCTCGGCAACGGCCACATCACGGCCGCGCTGGTGCACGCCCTGATCACCGAGGGCGCCTACCGACGACACCTCGCCGAGACCCGCCGCCGGCTCGCCGGCGCGATGGTGCAGGCCTCCGCGGAGCTGCGCGCCTGCGGCCTGGAGACCTGGGCGCAGCCGCGGGGCGGCTTCTTCCTGTGGATGCGGCTGCCCGACGGGCGCGACGGGGCCGACGTCGCCCGCCGGGCGCTGGCCCGCGGCATGGTGCTGGCGCCCGGGACGTCGTTCAGCCTGTCGGAGGCGTGGAACGGCTACATGCGCTTCAACGTCGCCCACTGCGCCGATCCGCGGATCCGGCCGATCCTCCGGGAGGCGCTGGGCTGAGGGGCCCGGTCAGGCCGGCAGCCGCAGCTCCGCCCGCAGGCCGCCGAGATCCGACCGCCCGAGGCTCAGGCCACCGCCGTACAGCTCGGCGAGCTCCAGGGTGATCGGCAGCCCGAAGCCGTGGCCCGGCACGCCCTCGTCGAGGCGCCGGCCCCGGGCCATGACGGCGGAGGCCGCCTCCGGGTCGAGGCCGGGCCCGTCATCCTCCACGACTACGGCCACCGCGCCGTCGCGCGCCGCCGCCGAGACCCGCACGCGGCCGCGGCACCAGCGGCAGGCATTGTCCACGAGGTTGCCGAGCATCTCGTCGAGATCCTGGCCCTCGCAGGAGACCGACAGGGTCTCCGGGACGTCGAGGTCGATCGCCGCGCCCTTCTCGGCGTGGATCCGGGTCAGCGCCGCGCGCAGGTCCGACAGCCGGGGCGCCAGGGCCGTGCGGCCCCGGGCCGAACCCGCCAGGGCCGCCGCGCGGGCGCGCCGGAGGTGGTGCCGCACCCGCCGGTCCATGTCGTCCACCTGCCGGCGCAGCGCGCCGTCCGGGTCGCGGGCGGGCTCGGCGAGCGCCATCGACAGGGTGGCGAGCGGCGTCTTGAGGGCGTGGGCGAGGTTGGCGACGTGGCCGCGGGCGCGCTCCAGGTTCTGCGCGTTCTGGTCGAGGAGCGCGTTGAGTTCCGCCACCATCGGCGCGATCTCGGCCGGTTGGTCCGCCGGCACGCGCTCGCGCCGCCCCGCCCTGACCGACGCGAGGTCCGCGCGCAGGCGCGTCAGCGGCGCGAGGCCGAGGCGCACCTGGAAGGCCAGGCCGGCGAGCAGGCACAGGCCGAGGATGCCGAGCGCCAGGGCGAGGCTCGTCAGCGCCTCGCGCAGCGGCCCGCGCAGCTCCCCCTCCGGCGCCGCCACCACGATCGTCGCCGGCTCGGGCCCGGGCCCGGGCACGGCGAGCACGCGGGCGACGAGGGGCTCGCCGCGCGGGCCCGTGCCCGAGGCCGGGCGCGGCCGGCCCGGCTCGTCGTCCGGTCCCGGATCGGACAGGCGGATGTCCCCGCCGCGCAGGGAGCCGGAGCGAATCGTCTCGCCGCCGCGGCGCACCTCCCAGGCCCAGCCGGGGCCGGGCCGGTCGAAGGGCGGCGCGTCGAGATCCTGCGGGAGGATCCCGGCCTCGAGCCCGGCCCGCAGGGCGACGATCTGCGCGTCGAGCCGGCCGTCGAGCTGCCCGCGCACGAAGCGGTGCAGGATCACCCCGATGGCGAGGCCCGCCACCACCAGGGCCGCCAGCACCAGCACCAGGGCCGACGCGAGCAGCCGTGTGCGGAGCGAGCGGCGCCGCGCCGTCGCCGCCATTAGGCGGGCTCCGCGTGCAGGCGGTAGCCGTGGCCGCGCACGCTCTCGATCCGCGCCGGGGCGATCTTCCGGCGCAGGCGCGTGATGATCACCTCGACGGAGTTCGAATCGACGTCGGCGTCCCCCTCGTAGACCCGCTCGATCAGGTGCGGGCGCGGCACCACGGTCTCGCGGTTCAGCATCAGGCAGGATAGGACCCGCCATTCCAGGCCGGTGAGCTTGAGCGGCAGGCCCTCGTGCTCGAAGGCGCCGAGGCCCGGATCGAAGCTCAGGGGACCGCAGGTGATCCGGCTCGCGCCTCCGCCCTGGGACCGGCGCACGAGGGCGCGCAGGCGGATCACCAGCTCCTCCACGCGGACCGGCTTCACGAGATAGTCGTCCGCCCCCGCCTTGAAGGCCGCGACCTTGTCGCTCCAGCCGTCCCGGGCGGTCAGCACCAGCACCGGCAGGGTCCGTCCGGCCCCGCGCCAGGCCCGCAGCACCGAGACCCCGTCGCCCTTCGGCAGGCCGAGATCGAGCACGACGGCGTCGTAGCCCTCGGTCTCGCCGAGATGCTGGGCGTCCTCGCCGGTGGCGGCGTGGTCGAGCACGAAGTTCTCGGCGCGCAGGACCTTGGCGACCTCCGCCGCGAGGGCGGCGTCGTCCTCCACCAGCAGGATCTTCACCGGTCTCACCTCCCCGTCTGGCACTCGGCGGCCGGATTCGACCGCCGGCGGAACGATGCGCCGGGCGGGCGGCCGGTTTCGCCCAATGCCGCCAGGACTTAGGGCCGTGGCCTCACCTGAGCTGCCGGGACGGCCGCGCGGGCGTCGACCTTCCGGCCCGCATCAGTGCCCGCTGCCAAGCCTCTGAACCCGCACGGGTTCCACACGGAGCGCTCTAGGACGGTGCGTTTAACCGGGCCTGAACCGCGCGGTTCAGGCCGGATTGCCGGCGGCTCCCTAGGAAGGGGCATCGGATCGAGCGGATCCGGACCCTTCAGAGGACGAGACCATGAGCGACGACAAGACCATCGACGGGACCGCGCGGGAGGTCCGCGAGCCCGAGGCCGCCAGGCCGGCGTCGAGGGCGGTCCCGCGGCGGCCCTGGGTGGTCGGCGCGGTGGCGCTGCCGCTGGCCCTGGGCGCCGTCGGCCTGTCCCTGGCGCAGGGAACGCCGTTCCAGCCGACGCCGGTCGCGCCGGTGGCCATCCAGGCCCTGACCCCGTCGGGCGCGACAGCCATCAAGGGCGAGGTCGCGGAGATCTTCGGCAACAAGTTCGTGGTGCAGGACGGCACCGGGCGGGCCCTCGTGGAAACGGGCCGCGAGGGCGAGGGCGGCGGCCTCGTCGCCAAGGGTGAGACCGTGACGGTGCAGGGCCGCTTCGAGACCGGCTTCCTGCACGCCCGGGTCCTGACCCACGGGGACGGGCGCACGCTGCTGCTCGGGCCGGCCGGCGGCCCTCCGACCGGCAGCCTGGACTGGGCCAAGGACCGGCTCGGCCTCGGGCCGAAGCCCGACGTGACCGCCCTGACCGCTTCGGTCCAGGCGGCGGGCTACGGCGACGTGCGGGTCACGGGCCGCGGGCCGCGTCATTTCGAGGTGGCCGCGAAGGACCGGGACGGCCGCGAGCACCAGCTTCACGTCGGCTTCGACGGCCAGGTGCGGGAGCGCCCGGTGCCGGGGCTGCCGCCGCTCTGAGCCGGGCCCGGGCGGGAGGGCCCGCGTGCAACCCTTCCGCGCCTGCCGCGTCGTCCTGTCTCTCGCCGGACAGGAGGTGCGCGCCGTGGAGCCGATGAAGCCGATGGAACCCATGAAGCCCATGGAGCCGATGAAGCCGATGAAGGGCGCGGAGCCCTGGTGGCCGAAGGATCTCGGCGAGCCCGCGACAAGCGGCGCGCAGAACGGGATGAAGTACGCGTTCTTCCCGGACAAGCGCCGCCTCCTCGTCGACCGCGACGGGCAGGTCTCGACCTACGACAGCGGCGACCACCGGATCGGCGGCGTCGCGCAGGGGGACGGGACCGCCAAGACCCTGACCTTCACCGGCCAGGACGGCGAGGTCGACCTGGGCGCCCTGAAGAAGCTCGACTGAGCCCGGCGTGGACAGGCCGGGACGGCGCGCTTAAGCCCGGCCCGACCATGCGAGCCGTCCTGCCAGACCCCGCGATGCCATGCGTGCGCTGATCGACCTCGTCCGCGCCATGCGGGCGGCCGACCGGCGCCGGCTCGCCCTGATCGCCCTCGGCCTCGCGGCGGCGGCGCTGCTCGAGGTCGTGGGCGTCGCTTCGGTGATCCCGTTCCTGACGCTGGTCGGGGACCCGTCGGCGGCGACCCGGATCCCCTACCTGGCCCAGGCCCGGGGCGCCCTCGGCCTGACCGACGAGCGCGGCTTCCTGCTGGTGACCGGTGGCGCGGCGCTCGCGGCGATCCTCGTCACCGCGCTGGTGAATGCCGGGCTGACCTACGCGCAGCTCCGGTTCACGCACCTGGCCGGCTACAGCCTCAGCCGGCGGCTGCTGTTCCGCTACCTCGACCGGGAGCGGCTGTTCTTCGCGAAGGCCAACAGCGCCGAGCTCGCCAAGAACGTGCTGTCGGAGACCGACCGGCTGGTGATCGGCGCCCTGACGCCCGCCACTGTCCTCGCCTCGCGGGCGAGTTCGGCGCTCGCGGTGATCGCCTTCCTGCTGGCCTACGCGCCGCAGCTCGCGCTGATCCTGGGGGGCGGCTTCGGCGGCCTCTACGTCGGGATCTACCTCGTGATGCGCGCCCGGCTGGCGCGGCTGGGAAGCCGCACCGTCGCCGACAACGAGGCCCGCTTCCGGATCGTGCAGGAGACCTTCGGGGCGCTCACCGAGCTGAAGCTCTACGGGCGCGCGGAGGCGTTCGCGTCGCGGTTCGACGCCCCGGCCCGGGCCTACGCCCTCGCCACCGCGGCGAGCCAGCTCACCGGCCAGATGCCGCGCTTCGTCATCGAGGCCCTGGCCTTCGGCGGGGTGATCGTGGTGGTGCTGTTCGCGCTGGCCCAGGGGCTCGACGTCGCCGGGATCCTGCCGCTGCTCGGCCTGTTCGCCTTCGCGGGCTACCGCATGCTGCCGGCCTTCCAGAACATCTTCACCTCGGTGGCGCTGATGCGCTTCACCCTGCCGGCGGTGCGGGTGATCGTCGACGAGCTCGCCGACGAGCGCGAGCCCCGGCCCCGCACCGCGGAGCGGCTGCCCTTCGCGCGGGCGATCCGGCTCGAGGGCCTCGGCTTCGACTACGGCACCGGCCGTCCGGCCCTCGCCGGGATCGACCTGACGATCCCGGTCAACGCCACGGTCGGCCTCGCCGGGCGCACCGGCTCGGGCAAGTCGACGCTGGCGGGCCTGATCCTCGGCGTGCTGAGCCCGACCGCAGGGCGGATCACCGTGGACGGCCGGCCCCTCGATGCCGGCACCCTGCCCGCGTGGCAGAACCGGATCGGCTACGTGCCGCAGGAGGTGTTCCTGGTGGACGGGACCGTGGCGGAGAACATCGCGCTGGGCCTCGACGCGCCGGACCTCGCCGCCGTCGAGCGGGCGGCGCGGCTCGCCGGCGCCCACGACTTCGTCGCCGCCCTGCCGCACGGCTACGCCGAGCGGGTCGGCGAGCGCGGGGCGCGGCTGTCCGGCGGCCAGCGCCAGCGCGTCGGCATCGCCCGGGCACTCTACCACGACCCGGACGTGATCGTCTTCGACGAAGCGACCTCGGCCCTCGACGACGAGACGCAGGCGGCCGTGATGCTGGCGCTGCGCGCCCTCTCGGGCCGGCGGACGCTGATCCTGATCGCCCACCGCCTCTCGACCCTGGAGGGCGCCGACGCGGTCCACGTCCTGGAGGCCGGCCGGATCGTCGCCTCCGGTCCGCCCGAGGCGGTCCTGCCGGGGCTCGGAACGGCGGCCTGAGCAACCGCTCGCGGGGGCCTTGCGTCCGGCCCCGCCTCCGTTACCTCGGCTCTCCGAGGCAGACCGGGAGAGCACCGTGACCACGCGCATCGAGCTGACCGCACCGGACGGCACCACCGCGACGCTCGCGACCCACGGGGCCGAGCCGGTCTCCTGGCGGGTCGGCGGGACCGAGTATCTCTGGAGCGGCGATCCCGAGCACTGGAACCGCCACGCGCCCTGGCTCTTCCCGGTGGTCGGCGCCTCGGCGGGCGGGCACGTGACGGTCGGGTCCGAGCGCTACCCGATGGCCCAGCACGGCTTCGCCCGGGACCTGCCCTTCGCGGTGGTCGACCGGCGCGCCGACGCGGTGACCCTGCGCCTGACCGACGGGCCCGAGACGCGGGCGCATTACCCGTTCGCGTTCCGGCTCGACGTCGCCGCGCGGGTCCGACCGGCGGGTCTCGACCTCGACGTGACCGTCGCCAATCCCGGCGACGTCCCCCTGCCCTACGCCCTCGGCTTCCACCCGGCCTTCCCGTGGCCCTTCGCGGGCGGCACCCGCGCGCGGGATGGCGGCTACGCGGTGGCGTTCGAGCGGGCGGAGCGGCCCTTCGCGCCCCAGGTCGGCCCGGGCGGCCTGCTGCTGCGGGACGAGCAGCCGATCCCCCTCGCCGGGGACACGCTGCCCCTCGATCCGGCGCTCTTCACCGAGGCCTTCGTGTTCCGGAACGCCCGCAGCCGCTGGATGCGCTTCACCGGCCCCGGCCGGGCGATCCGCATGGAGATGGCGGATTTCCCCCACCTGGCGGTCTGGACCAAGCCCACCGCGCCGTTCCTGTCGCTCGAGTGCTGGACCGGCTACGCCGACTGGGCGGACTTCGCGGGCGACCTCGCGGAACGCGACTCGCAGCGCCTGCTCGCCCCCGGCGCCGCGGCGCGCCACGGCGTCCGCCTGACGCTGGAGACCTAGCCCTTGCGGATCTGGGTGGCGCGGCCCGAGCCCGGGGCGACGCGGACTGGGGCGGCCCTCGCGGGCCTGGGCCACGCGCCGCTCGTGGCCCCCGTCCTGGCGGTGCGGCCGACCGCGGCGGTACCGCCCGTGGGACCCTTCGCCGCGCTGCTCCTCACCAGCGCCAACGCGGTGCCGGCGCTCCGGGACGCGCCGGCCCTGCGCGGCCTCCCGGTCTTCGCCGTCGGCGCGCGGACGGCCGCCCTGGCCCGCGAGGCCGGCCTAGACCCCGTGCGGGAGGGGCCCGGCGACGCCGCGGGGCTCGCCGCCCTGGTGGCGGCGACGCTGCCGCCCGGCGAACCGCTCCTCCACGCGATGGGAGCCGAGCGCAAGCCGGAACCGGCAGCGACGCTGGCGGAGGCCGGATACCGGGTCACGGCCTTCGTGGCCTACCGGGCCGAGGCGCTGGAGCGTTTGCCCCCGGCGGTCGGCCGCGAACTCGCCGGGAACCACCTCGAGGCGGCCCTTCACTATTCCCGGCGCAGCGCCGCCGTCGCCCTTGCCCTCGCGGATGGATCGGAGCACGGCGGAGCTTTCCGCCGGCTGAGGCATTACTGCCTATCGCCGGATGTTGCGGCACCCCTGGAAGCGGCCGGTGTTCCGGTCCATTTCGTCGCGGCACGCCCGCGCGAAGCGGACCTGCTCGACGCCCTGCCAGGGCGACCGGGCTAACCGCGCGGTGACAGGGAGGCCGGGCCGCCGTATCTCGCCCTCGCGCCCGGCGCCGCCGCGGTGCTAGGGGGGCGCGGCGACGCCGAAGAGTTGGAGGACTTGCCCGTGACGCCACCACCCAGCGACGCCGACAAGCCCGGTCCCGGCGGCCGGAAGCCGGACGCCGCCCCCGGCAAGCCCGGGCAGTCGAGCCCGCCCGCGGGCGCGTCGCGACCGGCCGCGACCTCGGCGTCCACCGCCTCGACGTCCGCGACGACGTCCGCGACATCGGCCTCCATGTCTGCCTCCACGTCTTCCACCGCCGCCGGCGGCGCGAAAGGGCCGCAGGGATCCGCGCCCGGAACGCCGCCCAGGCCGGCGACCGAGCCGGTCGTGACCGCCAAGCCCGGCACGGTCGATCCGAAGCCCGACGCCGGCAAGACGGCTTCCGGGGCCGACAGCCTGAAGCCGTCGACCGGCCCGGCCGGTCAGCCGGCCGGCGCCGAGCCCGATCCCGTGAAGGTGGGCGCCGCGTCGTCGGCCTCCGACACCAGGGCCGGAACGTCCGCGTCGTCGTCGACGGCGTCCACCACCGCGTCCGGCGCGTCCGGAGCGAAGATCGATCCGAAGGCCGCGCAGCCCGGAACAGGCCCGCAGGGCGGTCCCCGTCCGGGCGGATCCGCCTCCGGTGCCGCGGGCCCGGCGGCGGCCAGCGCGGTGACGGCCGGTCCGATCATCGACCTGAAGGCCAAGCGGATCCCGGATCCGCCGGCCGCCGGCAAGGAGCCGTCCAAGGATGCTTCCAAGGATGCTCCCAAGGACGCCGCCAGGGACGCCTCGAGGGACGGCAAGGAGCCGCCGAAGGGCCCGATCCCCGCGGCGGCTGCCGTCGACCCCGCTCGAAGCGCCTCCGCACCCTCCGGCCGGGCCCGGGCCGGGTTCGGCTCGCTCGCGACCGCGGGGCTGCTCGGCGGCGTGATCGGCGCCGGCCTGCTGTTCGGCGCCGAGAAGGCCGGGATCGGCCCCGACCCGCGCCTGAACGCCCTGGACCAGAGGCTCTCCAGCCAGCTCGCGTCCCTCGACAAGCGTCTCGACGGGCTGGCCCCGCGCGACGCGGTGACGGCGCTCGACAAGCGCGTCGCCGCCGCGGAGGCGAGCGCCAAGCAGGCCCTGGACAAGTCCGGCGCGGCGCCCGCGTCCGCCGCCGACGGGCAAGCTGCCGGTCAGTCCTCCGGTCAGGCCCCGGCCGTGCCGCCGGATCTCGTCGCCCGCCTCGACAGCCTCGACCAGCGCGTCGCGGCGCTGCAGGAGGAGCCCGGCCAGGAGCCCGGCCGCGACCAGCCGGCCGACTCGAAGCTCGGCGTGGTCCAGGACAACGCCAAGCAGATCGCCGACCTCGAGACCCGCCTGAAGGCGGTGGAGGATGGCGGCGCCAACAAGGGCGCTGCCGAGGAGGCCGCCCGGAAGGTCGCGGCGCTACAGAGCGAGGTGGAGCAGAAGACCAAGGCGAACGCCGAGGCCGACGCGGCCCTGGGGCAGCGCCTCGACTCGCTGCAGCAGGCCGTCGACGCGCGGGTGAAGGCCGCCACCGAGGCGGTCCAGGCAGCGACCCAGGCGAGCCGCACCGCCGCCGAGGCGGGACAGGCCCAGGCCGCCGAGGCCGCGAAGGCGGTCGACCGGCGGCTGCAGGAGCAGGCCGACCAGATCGCTGCTCTGGACAAGAGCGTGGCGCAGCGCGCCGAGGCCAGCACCGTCCAGGCAGCGCTCCGGGTCGTCGTCGCCGACCGCGTGGCGGCCGCCCTGGAATCCGGGACGAGCTACGCCGAGCCGCTCGCGACCCTGCGCAAGCTCGATCCGGGGACCGACGCGCAGGCCAAGGCGCTGGCGCCCTTCGCCGAGGGCGGTGCCCCCTCGGCGGGGGATCTCGCCGACACGTTCCGGCCGATCGCCGAGCGGATCGCGGCCAAGCGGCAGGCGCAGCGGGCCAAGGACGCGGCCGAGACCGGCGATTTCCGCACCAAGCTCCTCAGCATGGCCGACGGTCTCGTGCAGATCCGCAAGGCCGACGCGCCCGCCCCCGAGGCCGCGGACGATCCGGAGAGCAAGGTCCAGGCGGCCCTCGACCGCGGCGACCTGACGGCGGCCTCGGCGGCCTTCGCGGCGCTCCCGGCCGAGGCCCGGGAGCAGGCCGGGGATTTCGGCGCCAAGCTCAAGGCCCGGGCCGAGGCCGAGCAGGCCGTGCGCGCGCTGCTCGACGGCGCCTTCAAGGCCCTGCCGGTCGGCGCCGCCCAGCCGGCCCAGGCCGCCCCCGGGCGCTAGTCCGGTGAGGGCCCCGATCCGCGCGCCGCGCGGCCGCACCATCTCAGAGCGGGCGCCCAGGCGCCCCGCTCCTCCCGCACCCCGCGACGGCCGCCAGCCGGCCGCCGACAGGAGATACTGACCCCATGTGGCGCGCCCTCGCCTTCCTGGCCCTGCTCGCACTCGCCGCCTTCGGAGCGGTCTGGATCGCCGACAGGCCCGGCACCGTCACCGTCGTCTGGAACGGCTACCAGATCGGCACCAGCCTCGCGGTCGCCCTCGTCGGCGTGATCGCGGCGGCGATCGTCCTGGGCGTCCTCTGGGCGATCGTGCGCGGCGTCATCGGCCTGCCCGAAGCCCTGGTCCGCGGCTCGACCGAGCGGCGCCGGGCCAAGGGCCTCTCGGCCCTCTCCCGCGGCATGGTGGCGGTGGGCTCGGGCGATCCCCTGGCGGCCCGCCGCTTCGCGGGCGACGCCGAGCGGCTCCTCGGCACCGAGCCGCTGACCCTCCTGCTCAAGGCGCAGGCGGCGCAGATCTCCGGCGACCGGGACGCGGCCGAGAGCGCCTTCCAGCGCATGGTCGACGATCCCGAGACCCGGGTCCTGGGCCTGCGCGGCCTGTTCGTGGAGGCCCGGCGCCGCGAGGACGAGACGGCCGCCCGCGCCTACGCCACCGAGGCCGCCCGCCTCGCCCCGAGCGTCACCTGGGCCAACGAGGCCCTGCTGGAGGCGCAGAGCGCCGACGGCGACTGGGCGGCCGCCCTGGAGACGATCGAGCGCCGCTCGTCCCTCGGACTGATCGACAAGGCCGCGGCCCGGCGCCAGCGGGCGGTGCTCCTCACTGCGATCGCCGGCGAGCGCGAGGCCGGCGAGCCGGAACTCGCCACCGAGCGGGTCCTGCAGGCGGTCAAGCTCGCACCCGACCTCGTGCCGGCGGCCTGCATCGCCGGACGCCTCCTCGCCCGCCGCGGCGACGTCAAGAAGGCCGCCCGGATCGTCGAGGCGGCCTGGAAGGCCAATCCCCATCCCGACCTCGCCAAGGTCTACCTGGGCCTGCGTCCAGGCGATTCTGTCCGCGACCGCCTCGCCCGCGCCGAGGTCCTGGCGAAGCTATCGGTCTGGGACCCGGAATCCCGCCTCGCCCTGGGTCAGGCCGCCCTCGACGCGCGGGACTACAAGCGGGCCCGGGAGGCCGTGAAGCCCCTGCTCTCCGACCGTCCGACCGCCCGGGCCTGCCTGATGATGGCGGCCATCGAGGAGGCCGAGCACGGGGCCGCGTCCGGCCAGGCCCGCGAGTGGCTGGCCCGGGCCGCCCGCGCGCCGCGCGACCGCGTGTGGATCGCCGACGGCATCGCCACCGATACCTGGGCGCCGGTCTCGCCGGTGACCGGGCGCCTCGACGCTTTCGCGTGGCGCGAGCCGCCGAACACGCTCGGTGCCGCGCCCGCGGTGGAGCCGGAAGCGGCCGCCGCCGGTCCGGCCCTCGTGCCGGCGGCCCCGAACGCGGCGGCGCCGGTCGCCAAGCCGGTCCCCGCGTCGATGTCCCCCTCGACCCCCGCGGCGGTTTCGGCATCGGTCGCGTCGGCGGCATCGGCCTCAGCCGGCCCGGCCCTGGCCGCGCCGATCCCGACCGTTCTTCCGGCGAAGCCGGGCGCCCCGAAGGCGGCCGGTGCCGACCCGGTCTCGGCCGGGATGGCGGCCGCGGCGCTGCCGCCATCCGGCTCGGGTGAGCGCGCGGTCCGCAGGATCGGCTGACCGGCCGCAGCGCGCGCCGGCCATCCGGACGCGGCATGACAGGAGCGCCGCGGGGTCACGGGCACGCCGCGGCGCTGGACTATTGCAAGTTGAATGAGCCGGCTCGCCGTGTAGCTTGTCGTGAGCCGTCGACCGAGGATCCGATCATCCCCCAGCCCGCTCACAGCCCGCGCGCGCCGTCGATCCGGTCGGACCGGGGCGGCGTCCCGCGCCGCGCGGTGCGGTCGTGACCGTCCTCGAGGAGGACGGCGAGCCGCGCCGGCAGGTCGGGGCCCTGCCGTTCCGGCACGGGCGCGACGGCAAGACCAAGATCCTGCTGGTGACGTCGCGGGAGAGCCGCCGCTGGGTCATCCCGAAGGGGTGGCCGATGAAGGGCCGCAAGCCGTTCGAGGCGGCCGCGCGGGAGGCCTATGAGGAGGCCGGCCTGCGCGGTGCGGTCGGCAAGCGCCCGATCGGGCTGTACCTCTACCAGAAGCGTCTGAGGAACCTCGACACGGTCCTGTGCCAGGTGAAGGTGTTTCCCCTGGAGGTGCGCAAGCAGCTCAAGCACTTCCCCGAGGCGCGTCAGCGCGAGCTCCGCTGGTTCACCCCGTCGGACGCCGCCGAGGCGGTGTCCGAGCCCGGCCTCGCCGCCCTGATCCGGGCCGCGTCGCGCACCTAAAACGGCGCGAACGCCCAACACGGCGTTGCCAACGCGGCGGCGATCCGTTATGGCCCCACTCGGCCGGACGGACACGCCCCCCGCGGGGGCGCCCCGGTCACCTGCTGCGGTAGCTCAGTGGTAGAGCACTTCATTGGTAATGAAGAGGTCGAGAGTTCAATCCTCTCTCGCAGCACCAGAAACCTTCCCGATCTCGCAATCAGTCCGGACGATGCTAAGGGTTCCCTAGCGGAGCCTGTCGCAGACTGAGGATCGCGGCGGCTGCCCGGCCGACACCATCCGCTGAAGGGGACGCGCCGACGTGAACTCGACCGCCCTGTTCACCATGCTGGGCCTCGTCATCGGCTGGGCGGTCCTGGCCGGCGCCGCCCTGATCACCGGGCGGCTCGCCACGTTCGCGTTCCTGATCCTGACTCTGATCGCCCTCTACCTCTACGTGCCGTGGGTGCGGCTGCGGGCGAGCGGGATCGACGGGTCCAGCAGGCCGGTCCGGTTCTGGACCAACGTCGCCATGCTGGCGGTCAGCCTCGCCGCCTGCCTCGCCTTCGGGATGATGCTCGCCCGGCGCACCGGGCTCCTGTAGGCGCCCTCAAAGCCGCGCGTTCCGCGACCGCACCGATCGCGCGCCCGGCTCCACGCTCGCGAGTAAGCTGCCCCCCGCCGCGCCCTCGAGCGCTCTCGCGCAGCGCACCGCGCGGCCAGAGAGAGCGGCCGGTGATCCGGTCCTCCGCGGCGCCCACCTAACATGGATGAGGTGCCCTTAACATACGTTGTGTAATTCTGGCCGGTTAAGCGCGGCCTTGATCGCGGATTGTCGTGCCAATAGCCTGGCAGGGCGCGATAAAATGAGTTCGGTCAAATATTGATCGTTATAAAGTTCGCGAAAGATCGAACCGTCGTCCCGAAGCGCGGTTGGACAGGGTGCGAGGTTCGATGCTCCCACGGAGTACCGGGCCGACGGCCGATCGTGCGGTGGGCTTGAGCACGCCGTGCCTCTCGCGAGGGACAGACATCATGTACTATCACGACAAGCGGCTTCAGTACCCGGTCAAGGTCGACAGCCCCGACCCGATCTACGCCCGCATGCTCCAGCAGGCGATCGGCGGCATCGAGGGCGAGATCCGGGTCGCCTTCCAGTACTTCTTCCAGGCCTGGGGGAACCGCGCCCCGACCACCAAGTACCGCGACATGCTGCTCAATACGGCCACCGAGGAGATCGGCCATATCGAGATGCTCGCGACCGCGGTGGCGCTGAACCTCGAGAACGCCCCCACCAAGGTCCAGGAGGCCGGGGCGGCCGACGCGATCGTCGGTGCCGTGATGGGCGGCGAGAACCCGCGCCACATCGCCGAGGGCATGCTGCACAAGACGCTGCTGTCCACCGGCATGGCCGCCTTCCCGGGCAATTCCGACGGCCAGTCGTTCGACATGAGCCACATCTACGCCAGCGGCAACATCGCGGCCGACATGTACTGCAACGTCGCCGCCGAGAGCACCGGGCGCGTCCTGGCGGTGCGGCTCTACAACGCCACCAACGACGCCGGCATGCGCGACATGTGGAGCTTCCTCATCGCTCGCGACACGATGCACCAGCAGCAATGGCTGGCGGTCATCGAGGAGCTGGGCGGCCATGCCGGCACGCTGCCGATCCCGAATTCCTTCCCGCAGGAGAAGGAGAACCAGAAGTTCAACTACAACTTCTTCTCGACGTCGGCGGACGGCTCGCCGCCGCCGGCCGGGCGCTGGACGCAGGGCCCGTCGCTCGACGGGAAGGGCGAGTTCAGCGTCGTCCAGAACCAGCCGATGGGCGAGGAGCCGGTCCTCGGCCCGGCGCGGCCCGACAGCGGCGCCGAGGCCCAGCAGATCGGCTGATCCGCAGGGCGCCCGGCCGGTCCGCCGGCCGGGACGGCTCCATCCGAGGGCGCGGCGCTCCGGCGCGCCGCGACCCGCGTACAGACGGGAACAGGTGGCTCGCAGAACCGTGACACGCGGCACGCTCGTCGATGGTCGTGTCTGCCTCGCCCGAACCGACGCGGAGCGCGCGCCGCTGGTCCGGCGGCTGGGGCGGATCGAGGGTCAGGTCCGCGGCCTGCGGGCGATGGTCGAGGCCGACCGGCACTGCCTCGACGAGATCCAGCAGATCCGGGCGGCCACCGCGGCCCTGCGCGAGGTCGGCCTCCTGATCATCGACCAGCACGTCGCCGCGGGGCTCCGCCTCGCGGCGCGCGACCCGGACCGGGAGGTGGTCATGGCGGACCTCCTCCGGGTTCTGCGGGCGGCCATGGCGGAGGCCGGATAGGCGTCGGACCCGGCCCGCGCCCCCGGCGCCCGCGCTCAGTGCTTGGTCAGCGTCTCGACGACGGTGCCCGGCCCGATGCGCGCCGAGAAGCGGGCCAGCCGGCTGCGGCTCGGCTCCTCGAGACCGCCGGCATGCGCGAAGGTCGTCAGGGCGATGCCGACGAGGAACCGGGCCTCCTCCAGGGTCACGGCACGGCCGCTCAGGGTGCTGGCCGCGCCCCGCAGGGCCAGGACGGCCTCCTGGAAGGCGGGATCGTCCTCAAGATCCGAGAGCCGGGTCATGGGCGCGACTCCCCCGTCCGGGGCGTCCCGCTCCGGTCCCGCTTGCGGTGGGCATTCGCAGGAGCGAGATCTCCGCGTGCGCTGCCGCAGATACGGTCGTGCGGCGAACAGTTTTCCGGTGCGTATGACCTCATCGAATTCCCTCTTTTCGTCGACATCTCTGTCGCGATTGCCGCGGATGCGAGCATATATCAGTCCGAAGATGTGCCTATCCGCTGATCTATGTTGCGGCGGATATGGCGTAATCAGCGATTAATGGCGCCACGCGATTTTTCATACCCTTCAGGTGATCGGCTATCATGCTCGAACTCTCGCTCGACGCTGATACAATCGACGCGCAGGGCCCCCGGCTCCCCGACAGCGTGCAGTATCATCTCGGCCATCTGCTCGCGGCGACCTACGCGCAGGACAACGTCGAGCCGACCATCGCGGATCGCTTCGCCGAACTGCTGAGGCTGCTCGACGGCGCCTTCGGCCGGGCGCAGGACGGCCGCGAGAAGGCGTTCCAGGCCTCGCTCCTCGCCATGGTGCCGAACCTGCAGCGCTTCGCGCGCTCGCTCCTGCGCAGCCATGTCGGTGCCGACGATCTCCTGCAGAACACGCTTCTCCGGGCCTGGCGCTCGCGCGCCAGCTTCGCACCGGGCACGAACCTGGAAGCGTGGCTGTTCACGATCATGCGCAACCAGTTCTACAACGAGCACCGCAAGCGCGGGCGCGAGGTGCAGGACGAGGACGGCGCGCAGGCGGAGCGGATGGTCTCGCTGCCCGAGCAGTGCGGCCATCTCGACCTGAGCGACGTCCAGGCCGCCCTCGACCGCCTGGCGCCGCCGATGCGGCAGGCGCTGGTGCTCGTGGCGATCGAGAACCTCACCTACGAGGAGACCGCCACCGTCATGCAGTGCCGGATCGGCACGGTGAAGAGCCGGGTCTGGCGGGCCCGGACGCAGCTCGCCGAGATGCTGGGCTATACCGGTCTCGAGGTCGGCAGCGACGACGTCATGCTGGCCGCCGCGGGGCCGAAGGGCCGGAAATCCACCGCTGTCTCGTGACGGCGGCCAGCCGACGGGGTCGCTAGGGACCCGCCTCTGCGCGTAGGGTCGATCCCCGATCCCGGGCTCGAGGAGCCGCCGTTTCCCATGTCGCCGCGCGCCGTGATCTCCGCCGCCGTCGTGTTCGGTCTGACCCTGTCGCCCGGGGCGGCCGGGGCGCGGACCGCCCCGGGGCCCGCCGCGCGGGCGTGGCTCTCGGATCTCGTGACGCGGATCGATGCCGCGGACCGTGCCGGGACGCGGCCGGGTCCCGGCCGGGGCCGCGGAACCGTCGTCGTCCATGTCCAGATCGCCGCGGACGGGGCTGTTCAGGGCGCGGAGATCGAGGAGAGCTCGGGCTCTTCGAAACTCGACCAGCGCGCGCTCCGCGCCGTCCGGGGGATCAGTCCGGCCCCGGTGCCGCCGGCCGCACTCCTGGGCGACGACGGGATCGTCGATCTCAGCATCCCGGTCGCGCTCGGCCGCTGAGCGGGCGTCGGCCGGTCCAGTCAGCGGTTCGGATCGGTATCGGCGCCGAGATAGGCCCCGACGAGGTAGCCGGCCTGAAGGGCGGTGAGGTAGGCGAGGAGCAGCAGGACCTTCTCGGCGTCTAGCTGAGCCCACACGAAGACCCAGAGGGCCAGCCAAGCGAGGGTGACCAGCATCGAGCTGGCCATCAAAACCGGTGCGCGATACCGCCAGCCCTCCCATATGCCCACCGCGAAAAGCAGGGCCGCAACCAGCAACGGGCCGTCTCCTTCCGCGCGAAAAGATAAACTTTTACGCGCTAAACCTCTGGCAGTTCACGGATTTTCGACTGCGTGCCCGACCTTCGAGGGTGGGATTTAATTTAGCATTAACTCGGCGGGTCTCCCCGGGCGGTTCGTCAGAGGCCGGCGTCGGGCATGATCGCTCTGCTGGCGTCGCTCGGACAGTCAGGCACGCAAGCAGGTTGCCAACCGAGCGCCGCAGCCGACCGGCAGACGCGAGGTCATTGACGAAATCGATAACTCGAATCGATCGCATCTGTTTGGATCATGTTGCTCTGCAACGTAGATAGTCCCTCGAAGCCGGGCACGACCCGGACAACGAGAGGACTTCCGACCATGACCGTTCGCACCATCGTTCTCGCCGCCCTCGCCGCCGTCCCGATGATCGGCACCGCTCAGGCCGACGAGACCATCGCGCTGACCCCGCCGCTCTACCGGGAGCAGGCTCGTCCCACGGCCGCCGTGCGGCCGGCCTCCGAGCTGACCACGACGCCGCGCCTCGTCCCGGCGAGCCCGGCCTCGCGGCGGGTCGTCGCCACCGCGGTCTCGGTCCGCTGAGGCGGGGCGTGGCCGCGATCCGGCGCCACCGGGCGATCCGGTGGCGCCGGCCGCAGCGCCGGCCCGGCACGAGGTGTCCGCCCGCCCGTCAGACCGGGCAGGGTTTGCCCCCGGGCAGAACAACCTCGCTCTGCCCGTTGTAGATCTCGCCGCCGCGCACCGGCCAGATCTTCTTGTACTGGAAGGTCCACCGGGTCAGGTTCGAGAGGACCGGGAAGATCGGGTGGTAGATCATCGTGACTTCCGACACGACGAAGCGGTCTCCGTTCCGGGTCATCCCGGCGGGTGGCGCGCCGAGCGAGGAGCCCGCCGTGCGGGCCTGCCCGTTGGATTCGGCACTCGAGCAGACCTTGGTCGTCGCCGAGCCGCCGTTGCTGTAGGTGCCCGCCGCCGTCAGCACGATGCTCGCCCGGCTCACGTCGTAGGGGTTGGAGATCGCCCCCGTCGCGGCGAAGACCGGCTTGAGGTCGGCGTAGCTCCCGCGGGAGATCAGGTCCGCCATCGTGGCCGCCGCGTTGTCGAGACGCTTCCCGATCATGTAGGCGCGGGGCAGCTCGATCGATCCCATCAGGATCAGCAGCAGGATCGGGGCGATCACGCTGAACTCGATCGCGCTGACGCCCTCCCGGTCGCCGATCAGGCGGGTCAGGCGGGCGCGCAGACGTCCGCTCAGCACGGCTTGGGCTCGTAATCCTCGGCCCGGAAGATCTCGGTCGTGACCAGCAGCTGCGTCTTGTCGGACATGATCCGACCGGTGAAATCCAGCATCTGGAACAGCCGCATCACCGGCACGGCGACCCGGACCGTGACGGTGTCGCCGCCCTGCGGGCACTCGAACCGCTGGCCGAAGCCGGGTGTCCAGGTCTTGGTGGTCTTGTCGAACGGTTCCGCCGGCTGCGAGGCCGAGAACGAGGGCGTCCGCGAGACGTCCAGGCGCAGATCGGCGCAGGGGAACAGCGCCGAGGGACCGGTGCAGACGATCCTGCGGAGGCGCTGGCCCGGATCGCTGCCGTCCGAGCCGTCCTGGAAGGTGCCGGTGCGCAGCTGCCGGACGCTCCGGTCGACCGCGATGTCCAGGGTCTGCTGCTCGATGGCGATGACGCCCGATTCCGCAACGACGCCCAGGAGGGCCAGGAACGGCGCGGCCAGGAGCGCGAACTCCACCGCCGAAGCCCCGGTCCGGTGGCCGGCGAACCGTCGAACGGGCCCGGCGGTGCCCTCGGTCCCGCCCGGACGGCGGACGGTCGCGACGCGCCGCAAGATGCCCATCATGCCAAACGAACTCTGCAGGTCCGTGCCCGCCGCTGTCCGGACGCAGAAGCGCGGACGAAAATAACCCTATGATGAGGCCGTTTAAAAACGGTTCAAATCTGAGTAGAAATTGCGTCTTCAGCAAGATTTTGCGGGGGCGACGCTTGAAGAGGGGCTAGATTCGCCCTCAGGTTGTGTATTGTTGTATTCCCTCGCGGGGCTGGCCCCGACGCAGCCAGTCGTCGAGGCGGCGGCGGGCATTGGCGGGCGGCGTATAGAAGTTGTTCACAGCGAAAGGAGGCTTATTCGAGTGCTGACAGCTTTCCGGGGCTCCGGCGCGACGGATTTTTAGGAGCTGGACTTTACGCCTACCGGATCGGTGGCCGGTGCCGCCGCAGCCGCCGATCCGGTCCCGCCCTGGGAGAGCCCCCTATTTTTCCCTTCTGGAGAGTGCTCCGCGTCGGTTCGCGAGCCCTGACGGACCGGTCCGGCTCGGTGGCCCTGACCTTCGGCCTGAGCGCCGTGGTGCTGCTCGGCCTGACCGGCGGCGGCATCGATTACGCCCGCCTCGCCTCTCGGCGCAGCCAGCTCCAGAACGCCGCCGATGCCGGCGTTCTCGCGGCGGGCAACTACCTCAAGCTCGCCGTCTCCACGTCGGCGGCGGCCAAGAGCATCGTGGTCGACACGGTCCACGCCCAGGCGGCGCCGCGACCCGAGAGCCCCTACGCCGTCCGGGTCGACGTGGCGGACGACAAGACCAGCGTCGCCACGGCGGTCGACGAGACCGTCAGGCTCTCCTTCGGCGGATTCGTCGGCGTACCGACCGTCAAGGTCTCGGTCCGCTCGACGGTCCGCGTCGTCGGCAAGATGCGCCTGTGCCTGCTGACGCTGGACCCGCTCGCCGCCGGCGCGTTCGAGCTGGAGAAGAGCGCCGAGGTGACCGCCCAGGATTGCTCGCTCTACAGCAACTCGCAGAGTCCCCGCGGCATGGTCGGCAAGGACAGCGCCTATGCCCGGGCGCAGACGATCTGTACCGCGGGCGGTTTCGACGGCGCCCGCGCGAATTTCGCGCCGCCGCCGCAGACGGGCTGTCCGCCGATCCAGGATCCCCTGAAGGACAGGGCGGCACCGCCGATCGGCGCCTGCGCGGCGATCCCGTCCTCCGCCAACAGCAAGCGCGACACAGGCGGCAACCTCGTCGACCAGAGCGCCACCCTCGAACCGGGCACCTATTGCGGCGGCCTGCACATCACCAAGAACGCATCGGTGACGCTGCGCGCCGGCACCTACGTGATGAAGGACGGGCCGCTCATCGTCGACAAGAATGCCGCCATGACGGGGACCGACGTCGCCTTCTACTTCACCGGCAACAAGGGCGGCCTCCTCTTCGACAAGAAGACCACGGTCAGCCTGTCGGCCCCGACCACCGGCTCCATGGCCGGCCTGCTGATGATGGAGGAGCGCACGGTCAGCGATCCCGTCGACCCCGCGGCAATCCTCGCCGGCTTGGTGGACCAGACCGTCACGCCGCTGCTGTCGCCGCCACCGTCGCCGACCCCGCCGCCGCTCGCCGCGACAAAGCCCATGCGGACCTACCGCATCATCAGCGACAACGCGCGGACCATGCTGGGGACGCTGTACCTGCCGGCCGGCCGCGTGGTGATCGACGCCAGCAAGCCCGTCGCCGACCAGTCGGCCTACACGGTGATCGTGGCGCAGCAGGTCAACTTGTACCAGGGCCCGAACCTCTATCTGAACGCGAATTACGACGCGACCAGCGTGCCGGTGCCCAAGGGGGTCGGACCCCTCTCGGGCAAGCTGCTGCTGTCGCAGTAGGGAAGACGCGATGCGGACCCTTCGTCGATGACTCGTCGCCTGGGAGTGACACGGTGCTCGCGCTGATCCTCGACGATTCCGAGATGAACAACCTGCTGATCATGCAGGCGCTCAAACCCGTGGCCGACTGCGAGCCGGTCGCCTTCACGTGCCCCGTGACGGCGCTCGACTTCCTGCGGGCGCATGTCGACCGGATCGGGGTCGTCGTCACCGACTACGACATGCCCGGCCTGACGGGCCTCGAGGTCATCGCGGCGGCGCGGGCGGTCCCGGGCTTCGCGCACGTGCCGATCGTGATGGTGACGAGCCTCGACCAGCGCAGCCTGCGCCACGAGGCCCTGCGCGCCGGCGCCACCGACTTCCTCGGCAAGCCCTGCGATCCCGTGGAGATCCAGGCGCGCATCACCAACCTGATGAAGATCAGCGCGGCCCACCGGCAGGAGCAGGACCGGGCCGCGTGGCTCGCCCGCGAGGTCGCGGCCGCGGTCGCCGTCATCGAGGCGCGGGAGCGCGAGATCATCGCCCTCCTGATGCGCGCCGCCGAGCACCGCGACACCGATACCGGCGATCACATCGCCCGGGTGGCCGGCTACGTGGGCGTCATCGCCCGCAACCTCGGCTTCGACCCGGCGAAGATCCGGATCCTGAAGCTCGCCTCCACGATGCACGATGTCGGCAAGATCGGCGTGCCCGACGCGATCCTGCTCAAGCCGGGACCGCTCTCCGCCGAGGAGCGCGCCGAGATGGAGAAGCACGCCGAGCGCGGCCGGCGGATCCTGGAGGGCAGCACCTCCGACGTCGTGCGGCTGGCCGCCGAGATCGCCGAGAGCCACCACGAGCGCTGGAACGGCACCGGCTACCCGAAGGGCCTGCGCGGCGAGGCGATCCCGCTCTCCGGCCGCATCGTGGCGGTGGCGGACGTGTTCGACGCGCTGGTGACCGAGCGGCCCTACAAGGCGGCCTGGCCGCTCGAGCGGGCGCGGGCCTTCGTGGCGGACCAGGCCGGCCGCCACTTCGACCCGCGCTGCGTCGAGGCCTTCCTGGCGAGCTGGGACGCGGTGACGCGGACCTGCCTGCGCGCCGCCGCCTGACCCCGTCCCCGCCCCTCCCCGCGATCGGGCCCGGCCGGGCCACCTGAAGGAGCAGAGCGTGCATCTCGCGTGGCTGAGGCCCCGGCGCTCCCTGGCGGGCCGGCTGGCTCTGGCGGTGACCGGCGCCGTGACGGCGGCGCTCGTCCTGGCGACGGCCCTGTCGGTCTGGCGCGAGGTCGCCCGCTACGCCGCCGACAAGCAGGCGGCGCTGGAGGCCGTCGCGCAGGTCTTCGCGCATGGCGGCGCCCGGGCCACCGCCGCGGGCGACGCCGACGGGGCGGACGCGTCGCTGCGGGCGATCGGCAAGGTACAGTCCATCGTCTACGCGGCGATCGAGCGGCCGGACGGGTCCGTCCTCGCCGAGCAGGGGATCGGCCTGCGCCTGGCCCAGGACGCCGCCCGGGACGGCGCGGACCTGTCCCTCCTGCACCTGCTCGCCACCCGGAGCCTCCAGGCGACCGCGCCGATCGTGGAGAACGGGCGCCCCGTCGGCCGGGTCGTGCTGATCGGCGAGACCGACGACATCCTCGGCCACCTCCGGGCCGCCGCGCAGAACGCCGCGCTGGCGGCGCTGCTCGCCGTCGCGATCGGCGTCGGCGTGTCGCTCTACCTGCAGCGCAGCGTCACGCGCCCGCTCGCCGCCCTCGCCCGCACCATGGAGGCGGTCCGCCTGCGCCACGACTACGCGCAGCGCGCGCCCGTGGGCGGCGACGACGAGGTCGGCGCGCTGGCGCGGACCTTCAACGACCTGCTCTCGGCGGTGAACGAGCGCGATCACCGGCTCGCCGCCCACAGCGCCCACCTCGAGGCGGAAGTCAGCGCCCGGACGGCCGACCTGAGCGAGGCCAAGCAGGCCGCCGACGCCGCCAACGCCGCCAAGTCGGCCTTCCTGGCCACGATGAGCCACGAGATCCGGACCCCGATGAACGGCGTCCTGGTCATGGCCGAGCTGCTGGCCGGGTCCGACCTGCCCGCGCGCCAGCGCCGCTACGCCGAGGTGATCGCCCGGTCCGGCCGGTCGCTCCTGGCGATCATCAACGACATCCTGGACTTCGCGAAGGTCGAGGCGGGCAAGCTCGAGCTCGAGCGCGTGCCCGTGAGCCCCGCGGAACTGGCCGACACCGCGGTGACGCTCTTCGCCGAGCGGGCCCGGACGGCCGGGCTCGACCTCGCGGCCGAGGTCGCGCCGGAGGTGCCGCGGGCGATTCTCGGCGACCCGGTCCGCCTCGGGCAGGTGGTGAGCAACTTCGTGTCGAACGCGCTGAAGTTCACCGAGGCCGGCCACGTCGCCGTCCGGATGGCAGTCGATGCCGGCGACGGGTGCCTCGTGATCGCCGTCTCCGACACCGGGATCGGCATCCCGCGGGACAAGCTGGCCACGATCTTCTCGGCCTTCACGCAGGCCGACCAGTCGACGACCCGCCGCTTCGGCGGCACCGGCCTCGGGCTCTCGATCGCCCAGCAGATCGTTGCCGCGATGGGTGGCACCGTGGCGGTGACGAGCCGCGTCGGCGCGGGCTCGACCTTCTCGGCGCGCATCCCCGTGATCGTCGCCGAGCCGGCCCGCTCGGTCCGGCGCCGCGACGCGGTGCCCGCCGCGATCGTGCTGGACACGGCCGGTCCCGCCACCCGCGCCGCCCTCGCGGCCGGCCTGCGCGCGGCCGGCTTCGCGCCGGTCGCGCCGGGGAGCGCCGCCGCCCACTGGATCGGCGACGCGGCCGCCCTCGTGGCGGCGGGGCGCCGGCCGGACCGGGCCGCGCGGGTGCTCGCCGTCGCGGGGCCGGGCGACGGCGCGGCGGACGCGGCGCTCCGCGCCGGTCTCGCCGACGCGGTGCTGCGCTGGCCGGTGACCCAGGCGGAGTGGCAGCCCGTCCTGGCTGCGCTGGCCGCCGGGGACGCCCTCGCCGCGTCCGCGCCCTCGGTCGAGCCCGCCGCCACGGTCGAGGCGCTCCCGCAATTCCCGGCCGCGCGGGTGCTCGTCGCCGACGACAGTGCGGTCAACCGCGAGGTCGCCCTCGAGGCGCTGGCCCGCTGCGGCGTGACCGATGTCGTGACCGTCGAGGACGGGGCCGCGGCCGTGGCGGCCGTCGAGGCGCGCCGCTTCGACCTGATCCTGATGGACGGCAGCATGCCGGTCCTGGACGGTTTCGCGGCCGCGCGGCGGATCCGGCAGCGCGAGGCGGTCATCGGCGGGCGCGTTCCGATCGTCGCCCTCACGGCGCACGTCCTCGGCGAGGCCGCGGACGCCGCGGCGGCGGCCGGCATGGACGGGACGCTCCTGAAGCCCTTCACCCTGCGCCAGCTCGCCGACCTGCTGCAGGCGCAGGTGCCGGCGCTCCGCGGCGCGCCGGCGGACGCCCCGGCGCGATCCGGCACACCCGAACCGGGCGGACCGGTCGCCGCGCCGCCCGAGGCGGCCGACGCCGACGACCTCCTCGACGCCGAGGTCCTGGACGGGCTGCTCGGCCTCGGGGACGGTGCCTTCCTCGACCGCGTCCTCGACCTGTACCGGGCGCAGGGTCCGGTGGCGCTCGCCCATCTCAGGGAGGCCCTCGCCGCCTCCGATCAGCCGGCCATCGCCCGGGCCGCGCACAGCCTCAAGTCGATGAGCGCGAATGTCGGCGCGCGCGCCCTCGTGGCGCGGCTGCGCGTCATCGAGGAGGCCGCCCGGAGCGCCGCCTGCGCCGAGCGGGCGGACGCGTGCGACGCCCTGGACAGGCTGCTCGCCGCGACCATTCGCGGCCTCGAGGGTCGGACCCGGTCCCGGGCGGAGGCCGCCTAGGAACGAGGCGGGCACGCCCGACGGCCTCGGCGCGCTGCCGGGCCGGCCCGTCGACGCGTTCCGGAAAAGTATTCCCTCGGCAGACCGCGCGATTTCGCAGACCTGCCCTGCGCTTCGGTATCTGGCATGCCAGAGGGTTCGGCCGTACGGTTCCGCTTCCTCCCAAGCACTCCCTCAGCCCGCCCGGTTCGCCGCGGCGGGCTTTTTCGTGGTGCCGGTCCCGGACCGGCGGTCCCTGGGCCGGCCCGGCCACGTCCGTGTGCCGACCCGGCTCGGGATCAGGTGATGAGCATGCGGCGGGTGAACATCGCGGCCGCGAACAGCACGGCGGCGGCGGCGGTGATGATGCTCGTCATCAGGATGCGCCGCGGCTCGGTCGAGGACCCGGCCTTGATGGGTTCGACGATCGGCACCAGGGCCACGACCTGCTGCTGGGCGACGATGCGGGCCCGGTCATAGGCCAGCTGCACGTCCCGATGATACTTCTCGGCGTTCTCGCGCTCGTGCTCGAGATCCTCGAACCGGGTGAGCGCGTCCGAGAGGCGCCGCTTCTCCGTCGGCGCGGTGCCGGCCAGCTGCTGCTGGACCCGCGCGATGTTCGCGTCGAGATCGCCGATCTGCTGCTTCAGGTCGATGATGCTGCGGGATTGCGGGCCGAGGTCCCGCTGGAGCACCGAGAGCTGAACGGCGAGCTTGGTGCGCGTCTCCCGCAGTTCCGAGACCGACTTGATGGTGGCGGTGTTCGACTTGATGACGTCGAGCACGCCCTCGCGGTTGCGCAGCTCGTTCAGGGCGGCGTTGGCCTTGGCCTCCCGCTCCTCGGCGAGCTTCAGGACGCGCGTGCTCACGTCGAGGGCGTCCTTCCGGGACGGCATGCTGAGGTCGTTCAACATCCGCTCGGTGTCCGCCATGACCGCCTTGGTGATGGCGAGCGACTCGTCGGGATCGAAGGCCTCGACAGTCAGCGACATGATGCCGGACGCGGATTCGACGTCGACATCGACCCGCCGCCGCCAGTACCGCAGGAACTTCTCGACCGGCTTCTCCGGGTTGAAGCGGGAGAACATGTCGATGTCGTCCCGACCGAACCACGCGCGGATCGGGAGTTCCGCCGAGACCGCTTCGACCATCGGCCGGCTGTGGATGTACTCCTGCGCGATGAGCGTTTCCTGGGCGACGGTCGCCTTGATCACGCCGGCATTCGTGCCGACCGTGTCGGGCGTCGCCTTGTCGGCGGTGCCGATGGTCGGCCGGATCGCGAACCGCGCCTCGGTGACGTAGCGGTCGGAGGCGATCAGCCCGTAGTAGATCCCGGCGGCCAGGGTCGGGAGGACGAAGCAGACGGCGAACAGGAGCGGCAGCCAGGGATCGCTTTTGACGTGGCTCTGATAGGAGCGCACGCCCTTCTTGGTGTCGGGCAGGCCCGGGAGGCGCGCGAACTGCCGCAGCGATTGCGCAATCACCTTGTTCCGGTCGATGCCTTTCAGCGGCCTGCCCTGGGCTTTCTCGACCTGCATGTTCATCGTTGCTTCTCGAAGCTCGGGCTTGCGCGGGCATCGTCCGCCCGCGCGGCTTTCACGCCGCTCGCGCAGGCCATCACACGGACAGGCGGCGAAAGCATGTCAGCCGCGATCCTCCGGGTTCGGCCGCATCCCGCTATGACGCCGGGCCAGCAGTCCCGCGATCCGCCGCCGCGATAGATCCGTGTGTCCGAGGACCGTGCTGCACCGGTGTGCCCCCACTGGGACCGGCGCCGGAGCCGTTCCCGATCGCGTTGCAACGGTTTGGAAGGACGGCGACCCCGGTCGGGACGGCCGCGCCATGCCGCCAACCCCGTGCGGGAGACGGAACCCGCGCCGCATGCGACACGGGCCCGGTGATCGCCTCGGGCCCGATGCGGTCGGGACCGGCGCTAGGGGCTCTCCGCGACCGTGATCTGATCGGCGACGCCCTCGGTCTTGCCGCTGAGGCCCGGCACCTCGTCGAGCTGCCGCAGGCTGGTGAACCGGCCGCGCTCCTCCCGGTAGCGCACGATCTCGAAGCCGTGGCCCTTCAGGGCCGGAACGCTGTCCAGCTCCTCGGCCGTCGCCGTGTTGAGATCGATCATGGTGCTCCACTCCGCGCCGGTCGGCGCCGTGCCAGTTCGCTCCGGTCCCCGCGTCAGTCCGGCCGCCTCAGCGGGTGGGATCGGCGCGGAACTGCCGGTGGGCGGGCTCGGACGCGTGACAGCGGCAGGACGGCGGCAGGCCGGTCGGGTCCGCGCGGCACGAGTCCTCGCCGCTCAGCAGGCGGAGCAGCAGATGCTCGAGGGGCGCCGCCTGATAGGGCTTCTGAAGCACCGGAACGGTCTGATAGGCGGCGTCCAGGCCGTGCTGCCCGTACCCGGTGGCGAACAGGAACGGCGTGCCGCGCGCCAGCAGGAGGTCGGCGACCGGGTAGCTGCGCGCGTCGCCGAGATTCACGTCGAGCACCGCGAGATCGAACGCCTCGGTCCGGGCATGGGTCAGGGCCCTGTCGAGGCGCATCGCCACCACGACCTCGCAGCCCAAGTCGAGCAGCATGTCCTCGGCCAGCATGGCGACGAGGCTCTCGTCCTCGACCAGCAGGACCCGGCGTCCGGAGAGCGGCGTCATGGCGCGCGCGGCCCTTCGACCGTCTCCTGGCCGATCCAGCCGAGCCGGGTCAGCGGGATCCGCATCTGGCAGGTCACGCCCGTGGGCGCGTAGGTGATCGCCGCGCTGCCGTCGAACTCCAGCGGCAATTGCCGCTCGATGAGCCGTGAGCCGAACCCCTTGCAGGTTGGAGGTGCGACCGTTGGGCCGCCCCGCTCCTCCCAGAACAGGTCGAGTTGCTGTCGGTCGTCATCCCGGTCGTGCAGGGACCACGTCACCGCGACCTGCCCTTCAGGTGTCGACAGGGCGCCGTACTTCGCCGCGTTGGTCATCAACTCGTGCAGAGCCATCGCCAGCGTCACTGCCACCTTAGGGTGCAATCGCGCGTCCGGTCCTTGTAACCGGAAGCGGCCGGCGTCGACCTCCGCCAGAAGGTGGGGGGCGAGCGCGCGCTCGACCACGCTGCGCAGGCTGGCGCTCTCCCAATTGTCCTCGACCAGCACGTTGTGGGCGTTGGACAGGGCGGCCATCCGGGCGTCGAAGACGGCGCGCGCCGTCTGGTCCGTCTGCCCGCGGAAGGTCTGCGCGGCGATCGACTGCACCGTGGCGAGGGTGTTCTTCACTCGGTGATTGAGCTCGTTGATCAGCAGGCGCTGGCGCTCGGCCGCCGCCTTCTCCTCGCTGATGTCGCGGACCTCGATGATCGTGCCGATGATGTTGGTCGCGTCGTCCCGGATCGGGCTGGCGGTGAACGCCACGGGGAAGAAGTGCCCGTCCCTGTGCACGAACACCTCCTCGCCCCGCTCCTGGTTGTTCTCCGGGAAGGCGCGGTCGATCGCGCACTCCTCAAGCGGGAACGGCCGGCCGTCCGGGTAGGTGTGGTGGACGATGTCGTGCAGCGGGCAGTCGCGGGCGAGAACCTCCCGCAGCGTCCAGCCGGTCAGCTGCTCGGCGGCGCGGTTCATGTAGATGCAGTGCTGGCGGTCATCCATCAGGAAGATCGACACGGAGGCGTTGTCGAGGACCGCGTTGAGGCGACGCTCGCTCTCGAAGAGCTGGCCCGATCCGCGACGCAGGCTCACCAGCGGCGCGCTGGCGGCGGACGAGGATTGCAGCGGCTGCCGCGAGTTCGGCACGGTCACGACCCTTCACGCGGGTTGGTCTGAGATACCCTGCGCGCGGTCCTGGCGGACCTTCGGGACTGGGCACGATGGACGGCCGCGCCGGGCGGCGCAGAGGCGGGAGCGTGCAACGCACCATGCGCGGCGGTTGTTCCGCCGCGCGGCCGGACCGGTCGCGCTGTCCCGCCCGGGTCCGGATCACGCGGGTCCGGGCACCGGCCGGCGCGCGGACATCGCGCCCCAGTCCGGTCGACGCTCCAGCGGGACGAGGAAGAAATCCCACGTCACGTAGTCGCTGACCGCGAGCCACGTGCTCGCGTCGTCGATCAGGTTTCCGGTGATGTCCGCGCAGACGTAGCCGTGGCTCTCGGCGAACCGGTAGAGGGAGTCCTGCGCGTGCCCGTAGGCGGAGTAGCCGGCCCAGCCGTACTCCACGCTGACGATCGGGCGGCATCGCCGGAGGAGCTGGGTCGCGCCGCTCAGGGCGTTCAACTCCCCGCCCTCGATGTCCATCTTGATGTAGGCCACCGCGGGGACGTGACCGAGCGCGGTGTCGAGCCTCTCCGTCCTGACCTTGATCGTCTTCGACGTGATGGCGGGACTGCTGAAGTAGCGGGCGAGGAGACCGCTCTCGCCGGGCACGCTCGCGACCGTGAAATCGGTGCGCCCCGCCGTGTCGGAGAGGGCGACGTCGTGCAGCTCCACCTCGGGCCGCCGACCGAAACGCCGCGCCAGGTCCTTCATCAGGAACGGGATCGGCTCGAAGGCGTGGACCTTGCCGGTCGGGCCGACGATGTCGGCGAACGCGACGAGGTGGAGCCCGGTATGGGCGCCGACATCGACGACGACGTCCCCCGGAGCGAGGAAGCGGCTGTAACCCTGCCGCAGGATGCGCTCGTAGTCCGGGACCTGACCGGTGTCATGAACCGCCTTGAAGGCTTTGGCGGCGGCCACGGCAGGATGCATGCGCAAGGTCCGTTCTGCGGCGACGGGTCCGGAGGGCTGGCGACGTCGCGCCCATGTAGCCCTCCCTGCGCCGGCTCCGCCAGCGCGCTCACGGCGGGGCGGTCCGCGGCAGGGTGTCGACTCCCGCCGGCCGGGCCCGGACCGGTCTAGGCGGACCGGCCCTTCTCGAACCGCTTCAGCAGCCGCTCGCGCTTCAGCCGCGACAGGCGGGCGATCCAGAACACGCCGTCGAGCTGGTCGATCTCGTGCTGGAGGACCGCGGCCGGGAAGCCCTCCGTCTCCTCCTCGTGGGCGGACCCGTCGAGGTCGCGGTAGCTCAGGCGGATGCGGGCGGGCCGGGAGATCCGCTCGCGCACCCCCGGCATGCTCACGCTGCCCTCGTCGTGGGTTGCCGTCTCGGGGGACGCCCAGGACACGACGGGGTTCACGTAGACGCGGGCGCTCTCGTCCGGCGAGATCCGGACCACCACGAGGCGCGCGGGGACGCCGATATGCGGGGCCGTCAGGCCGATGGCGCTCTCGGCCATGAGCGTGTCGCGGACATCGTCGGCGATGGCCTTCAGGGCCGGGCCGAACGCGTCGACCGGCTCGGCCGGGCGCGTCAGGCGCGGATCGGGAAACAGGACGAGCGGGCGCGCCGGCATGGTTGATCAGTCCGCGTTGGTCGGTCCACCTGCGGCGACGCGAGAGCCCGCCGCGCGCCATGCAAGCCGCGCCGCGGGGCGGGTCGTCAAGACGGGCGCGCCCCGGTCCCGCCCGCGTCGCCGAGCCCCGGCCCGGCCGCGACGGCGCGCGCGACGTGGCGGAGCTTGTCGGGATTGCGCGTGACGTAGATGGCGTCGATCCGGCCGTTCTCGATCGCGAGGGCGGTCGTCTGCAGGAGGCCGCCGCGCTCGCGGCTGACGTAGCCCGGAAGACCGTCGATCCACACGAACGCGATCAGCGCCGCCCGGCCGTCGCCCCACTTGCGCCGCGCGCCCGCGTAGAGCCGGAGCAGGCGCTCCAACCCCCGGATCGGATTGACGAAGGCGAGCACCTTGCCGCCCCCGTCCGAGGACAGCGTCACGCGGTCGGCCAGCAGCGTCCGCAGCCGCGCGACATCGCCGCTCGCGGAGGCCTCGAAGAACGCCCGGGCGACGCGCTCGCCCTCGTCGCGGGTCACCGGATAGCGCGGCCGCGCGGCCCGGACGTTCCGGCGCGCGCGCGCCGCGAGCTGGCGCACGGCCGGCGCCTCCCGCTCGAGCGTCTCCGCGACGTCGCCGAGCGGCAGGCCGAACACGTCGTGGAGCAGGAAGGCCGCGCGTTCCAAGGGGGACAGCCGCTCGAGCGCGAGCATCAGCGTCAGGGTGAGGTCGTCCTCGTCCACGCAGTCCGCGCCCGCCTCGACCAGCGGCTCCGGCAGCCAGGGGCCGACATAGCTCTCGCGCCGCGCGCGCGCCGACTTGATCTGGTCGAGGCAGAGCCGCGTCACGACGCGGGCGAGGAACCGGTCGGGCGCCGCGACCCCGGCCCGGTCCGCCGCGACCCAGCGCAGCCACGCGTCCTGCACGACGTCCTCGGCCTCGCTGCGCGAGCCGAGCATGCGGTAGGCAACGCGCAGGAGCCGGGGGCGGTGCGCCTCGAAGGTGGCGGTTCCCTCCCCGTAGATCGGCCGCGCGACCGGACCGGACGCCCGGACGCGTCGCGGCCGAACCTGTCCGCGCGGACGGTCGGGGCGCGTCATGCCGTCGCGAGCCATGTCTCGAAGCGCGTGCCGCCGAGGCGGGCCGCGGCCCCGTCGTCGGGAACCAGGGAGCCCCGCGCCAGCGGGGCTCCGAAGTACCGGGCGGCGCCGTCGACCGTCACCGCGCGGCCGTCACCGGCGGCCGCCACGCGCCGGGCGACGAACGCCCGGAACGGCAGCCGCTCCGGCCCCGCGACGTCGATCGTCCCGCCGACGGGCGCGGCGACCGCCACCGCGGCGAGCGCCGCGGCCACGTCCGCCGCCGCGATGGGCTGGAAATCCGCGTCCGGCACGACGATCCGATCCCCCACCGCGAAGGCCTCGGCGATCGTGGCGATGAACTCGAAGAACTGTGTCGCGCGGACGATGGTGTAGGGAAGGCCCGAGGCCGCGATCAGCCGCTCCTGCGCGACCTTCGCGCGGAAGTAGCCGTTGCCGTCCGCGCGGTCCGTGCCGACGATCGAGAGGGCGACGTGGTGCCTGACGCCCGCCTGCCGGCCGGCGGCGAGGAGGTTGCGGCTCGAGCGCTCGAAGAAGTCGAGCACCGCCGCGTCCTCGAAGGAGGGCGCGTTCGCCACATCGACCACGGTGTCGGCACCGACGAGAACCTCGGCGAGGCCGACGCCCGTGACCGCGTCGACGCCCGTGCTCGGGGAGGCCGGGACGGCCTCGTGGCCCGCGCGCTCCAGCTCGGCCGTCAGATGCCGGCCGATCAACCCGCTGCCGCCGATCACCACGATCTTCATGATTTCCGTCTCCCGCGCGGACCGGGCCGAGGGGCACCCTGCCGCTCCGGCGTCCCGGTCGGCAACAGGACGATGCAGCATCCCGGTTTGTGACATCCGGCCGCAAAAAGCGACGGCCGCGGCGTTGCGAGAGACCGCGGCCGGCGCTACGGAGGCCCCCCGCTGGAGCCGAGACGCCGATGAGACTGAACCTGACCGCAACGCCGCCCCGCCTTGCCGCCAGGACCGTCTCTCCGCATGCCAGCACAGCTCTCCCTTCTGAACATCGCGTGGACCGCGCCTGACGGGCGCGCCGTCCTCTCCGGCATCACGGCCAGCTTCGCGCAGGAGCGGACCGGCATCGTCGGCCGCAACGGGGCCGGCAAGAGCACGCTCCTGAGCCTCATGGCGGGTCGCCTGGCGCCGACGGGCGGCACCGTCCACCGCGACGGCACGGTCGCGCTGCTGCGCCAGTTCGCGGGCCCGACCGCGGACGAGACCGTCGGCGACCTGTTCGGCGCGACGGCGGGCCTGGCGCTGCTCCGCCGCGCGGAGACCGGCGCGGCGGAGGCCGACGAGCTCGCCGCCGCCGACTGGACGCTCGCGGAGCGCCTGACGGCAGCCCTGGCGCGGATGGGCGTGCCGGTCAGCCCCGACGCGCCGCTGCGGCGCCTCTCCGGCGGGCAGCGCGCCCGCGCGGCGCTCGCGGCGGCGATCTTCGCCGCGCCGGACTTCCTGCTCCTCGACGAGCCGACCAACGATCTCGACCGCGACGGGCGGCGGGCGGTCCACGAGCTGCTGCAGAGCTGGCGCGCCGGCGCGATCGTGGTCAGCCACGACCGGGCCCTGCTGGACGCGATGGACGCCATCGTGGACCTCGCGCCGGCGGAGGCGACCCGCTACCGGGGCAATTTCGACGCCTTCCGGCAGGCCAAGGCGACGCGTCTCGCCGCGGCCGAGCACGACCTCGCGGTGGCCGAGAAGCGGGCGACGGACCTCGGCCGCCGGGCGCAGGAGCGGGTCGAGCGCCAGCAGCGCCGCGACGCGGCCGGGCACCGCCGCTCCGCGCGGGGCGACCTGCCCCGGATCCTGGCCGGGGCCCGCCGGGACAATGCCGAGCGGACGGCGGGCGGGAGCGCGCGCCTCACCGAGCGCCAGCGCGCCGGCGCCGAGGCCGAGCTGGTCCAGGCCCGGGACCGGATCGCGTCGGTGAAGCCGGCCGCGATCGCGGTCCCGCCAAGCGGGCTCCACGCCGACCGGCACGTCCTCGCGATCGCCGACGTGACGGTCGGCTACCGGCCGGGACAGGCGGTCCTGAAGGGCGTGTCCCTCGCGCTCACGGGTCCGGAGCGCGTCGCCCTCTGCGGGCGGAACGGCTCGGGCAAGTCGACCCTGCTCGCCCTGGTCGCCGGTCGCCTCAGCCCGTGGTCGGGCCGGGTGTCGGTCGGCGTGCGCGCCGCGCTGATCGATCAGCGCCTCGCCCTGCTCGACCGCGACCGGACCGTGGCGGAGAACTTCGCGCGTCTCAACCCGGAGGAGGACGCCAACGGGTGCCGGGCGGCCCTGGCGCGGTTCCAGTTCCGGGCGGCGGCCGCCGACCGCCCCGTCGCGGCGCTGAGCGGCGGCGAGCGGGTCCGGACCGCCCTCGCCTGCGTGCTCGGCAACCGCGCGCCCCCGCCCCTCCTGATCCTCGACGAGCCGACCAACCACCTCGACCTGGACGCGGTCGCGGCTCTCGAGGCCGGGTTGGCGGCCTATGACGGCGCGCTCCTCGTCGTCAGCCACGACGCGGCCTTCCTGGACGCGCTGGGGATCACCCGCCGCGTCGACCTCGACGATCTCGCCGACCGACCCCGCGCCTGAGGGGGCATCCGGAACGGCGGCGGGACGAGGACCGCGCGGCGCTCGTCGAGCCCTCGGCGCACGTGGCGCGGGTCCCCTCTCCCGCACGGGAGAGGGACAGGGTGAGGGAGGAGAATTATCCGGAGAGATCGCATCCCTCACCCCAGCCCTCTCCCGCACGGGAGAGGGGGCACGGCGCGGCTGTCTCAACCGGAGTCGTCGTCCTTCCAACCCGTCGCAACACGATCGGGAGCAGCTCTGGCGCGCCCGTCAGGGGTGGCCGGTCCGGATCGTCTGGCGGCCGCGCGGGTGGCGGGCGGCCCGACCGCCGGCCTGCCGGACACCGTCCCGCCGCGTCCGCGGGATCACTCGGACCCGTCCCGAGGCGGCCCCGCCGGGTCGAGCCGGAGGGTGAACAGGCGCAGGACGGTGCGGGCGCCGCGCACCGGCCCGACGGCGATCACCCGCGCCCCGCCGGACGGCGCGGCCCGGACCACCGCCTCCGAGGCGAGGCAGTCGCAGGGCAGCGCGCGGGTCATCTGTTCCAGGCGACGGGCCACGTTGACGGTGTCGCCGACCGCCGTGAACTCCACGCGCTCCGCCCCGATGACGCCGATGAAGACCGGGCCGCGATGCAGCCCGATGCCGAGCCGCACCGGCGGCAGGCCGGCCTCGCCGCGCTCCCGGCTCCAGGCCGCCATCGCGGCCGCGAGCGCGCGGGCCGCCGCGACGGCGCGGTCGGCGTCCCCGGGCGCCGCGCCCGGCACGCCGAACACCGCCATCACCTCGTCGCCGACGAACTTGTCGACGAGCCCGCCCGCCGCCTCGATCGCGCGCGCGGCGCGGGACCGGAACGCGGCGAGGAACGCCGCGACCTCGCCGGGCGCCATGCCCTCGCAGAGGCGGGTGAAGCCGCGGATGTCGGCGAAGAGCACCGTCGCCTCCTGCTCCCAGCCGGGGCGCCGGGCGGCGCGATCCGTCTCCGCGACCCATCGGGCGACCGCCGGCGCGGTCAGGCGCGCGAGGTTGTTCCGCTGCCGCGTCGCGGCGCGCGCGGCTCCGCGCAGGCGCTGCACCCGCAGCGAGAGCCACGCCAGGGCGAGCCCGCCGAGCCCGACGGTGACGGGCTCCGGCGTCGTCGTGGCCGCGAGCGCCAGGAGCAGCGGCAGCGGCGCCGCGGCGAGGAGCTGGCCATGTCCCGCCGCCGCGACGGCGAGGCGGCGGCGGATCGGGGCGGCCCTCGCCCGTCTCCTGATCCCACCCGCGCGGCCGGGACAGGCATCCGCTCCGTCCGCGCGGTGCTCCCGGAGCGCCATCGCGGGCATCAGCAGCCCGTGCAGACGCGGCCGATGATGCGCTGTGCCCGGGCGTGCTCGCGCTCCACGGTGGGGGAGCGGAGGTCCAGATCCGTCCGGAACGGGCGGGCATGGATGATCGCCGCGAGGCTCGGAACGTCGGCCTGAGCGAAGCGCGGGACCGGCTGCGCCCGCGCCTCGGTCGGGGCCGCCAGGACCATCAGAAGCGTCCCGATCGCGGGGGCCGCGGCGGCTCGTGTGCGGTGAGAGATCATGATCTCGTGCTCCTCGTGGTGGAGCATCCAAAGTAAAAATCCGATCTTTCACCGCGATTTCGGCGGATCGGAAAACAATGACAGCGGAAATGAGGCGCGATCGACGGGCGTGATCCGGATCGTTGCCGGGACGGCGGGGCCGGGGAACCAATTTCCATGGGCCGTCGTGCGAGCGGCACCCGGTCCGCCGGACCGGGTGCCGTGATGGGCGCCGATGAGAGGGCCGTCCCCGTCGGGACGGCCCTCGGGTCGCGAGCGGGAACGGTCAGGCGGCGCTGCGCGCGCGGCCGCCGTGGCTGGACAGGAGCCGCAGGATCTCGGCCCTCGCGTCGTAGGCGGCGAACTCGGCGGCGAGGCGCCGCGCCTCCCGGCGATGGCCGGGCGCGTCGAGCACTTTTCGCACCGCCAGCCGGATCGCCTCCGGTGTCGGGTCGTTCGCCGCGAGGTCGATCCCGGCCCCCGACCACGCGATGCGGGCGTTCACGTCGGCCTTGTCCTCGGTGAGGCCGGCGGCGACGAGGGGGATCCCGTGGCTCAGGGCCTGGTTCACGCTCCCGTAGCCGCCGTTGGTCACCATGGCGTCGACCCGGGGCAGCAGCCACTCGAAGGGCAGGTAGGGCGAGAGCCGCGCGTTGGCCGGGATCGGGCCCGGGATGGCCTCGAGCCCCCGGCCGCCGCCCGTCACCACGGTCAGGATGTCGGGCTCATCGGCCAGCGCCCGGAGGGCGGGGCCGACGAGCAGACCGAAATCGTGGTTCGCGACCGTGCCCTGCGTGACCAGCACGACCTTGCGGGCGCCGTCGAGGTCGGCCGCCCAGGGCGGGAGCGCCGCCTGCCCCGGGACGATCGGCAGGGCGCCGATGAAGCGCACCGTCGGCGGCCGCGGGAACGGGTACTCGAAACTCGGGACGGTGAGCTGCAGGTAGGTGTCGGCGAGCCGCACCACCGCGTCGAACAGCGGCCAGGGCGGGGCGGCCCGGCCGAGTTCCGCCAGCTTGGCGGCGAGGCTCAGCCCGACCGGCCGGTCGACGGCCGCGTCGTAGGCCTCGGCGATGCGGCCGTAGGCGGCCTCCTGCTCGGGCGTCTCGGCCGGCGGGAGGCCCAGGAAGGCCGGAGCCCGGTCGGGCCGCGCGCAGTGCAGGATCGAGGTGCCGCACAGGACGATGGCGGGGCGCTCCGCGCGCGGCCCCAGCAGCAGCGGCAGGGCGCCGAAGAACATGTCGTCGCCGATGACCACCGAGGCCGGGAAGGCCTGCAGTGCCGCGCGCAGGCCGCGCGCCTGGTCGGGGATCCGGTCGACGAACACGCGCTCCATGGCGACGCGCAGCCAGTCCGGTCCCGGCGCGATCTGGGCCAGTTCGGGCACGACCGCGCGGAGGTCGCGGCCGTCGAAATCCGCCGCGCCCGGCAGGGCCATGAACCGGGCGCCCGCCGCCACGATACGGTCGCGGAAGGCCGAGCCCGAGTGGACCATGACCTCGTGGCCGTCCGCGGTCAGCATGTGGGCGATGGCGAGGAGGGGATTGAGATGGCCCGTGGCGGGCGTCGAGCAGAGGAGGACCTTCATCGCATGTCCTTTCCGTGGGGGAGTGAGGGCGCCGCCTGATCGCGGCGCGATCGACGGGGCGTCCGGGAGCGAGGCTGGGGGCGGCCCGTTACGGCGCGGCTGCGGCCCGGGGCCGAAGCGGTTACGGCTGCAACGGGCGCGCGGGGGACGCGCGGGGGACGCGGGAGAGGCCCCTCGCCCGTGCGGGAGATGGTTGGGGTGAGGGACCCGGTCGTTCCGGAGAGGTCGGATCCCTCGGCCCGTCCCTCACCCGGCGGATCTCGGGCCTGCCCGAGATCCGGCTCGAGAAGCCCCAGGTCGGGCGGGCCCGACTCGGGTGGAGAGGGGACCCGCGCCACGTGCGGCAGGGGGGGTGGCGACCGCCGCCGTCCCGCCCGGGTCGGGAGCCGCGCTAGGCGGCGACCCGCAGCGCGTCGATGCGGCGGATGCCGCTGTGGCCCCGGAGGACCGGCATCGCACCGATCAGGCGCAGGCGCGGGGCGAGGCGCAGCACGGCGCCCAGTCCCTCCTCCAGCTCGACCCGCGCCAGGGCCTCGCCGATGCACCGGTGCGCGCCGCCGCCGAAGACCGGGTGGAGGCGCGGGAGGTCGGTGCGCCGGATGTCGAAGGTGTCGGGACGCGCGTAGACCGCCTCGTCCCGCATCGCCGACAGCGTCGAGAGCAGCATCAGGCTCCCGGCCGGCACGACGTGCCCGTCGAGGGGGATGTCCTCCCGGGCGACCCGGCCGGCGGACCCGGCGCTCGGCTCGTAGCGGAGGGATTCCGCCACCGCGCCCGGGATCAGGTCGGGATCGCGGCCGACCGCCGCCCACTGCTCGGGATGCTGCAGCAGCAGCGCCACCTGCATGGCGCCGGCGACCCGGGTCGTGTCGGTGCCGCCGATGATCATCTGCACGAGCTGGATCACCACCTCCTGCGGCGTGAGCTCGCCGGCCGCCTCGGCCTCCGCGAGGAAGCGCGACAGGAAATCGTCGCGGGGCGCCGAGCGGCGCGCGGCGAGGATCGCGGCCACGTAGTCCTGCAGCGCGACCGCCGCCGCCTCGAGATCCGGGATGTCCTCCGGTCCGAAGGTGAAGCTCAGCACCCGGGAGACCTCGTAGGCGAGGTGCGTGAACCGGGGGATGTCGTCGCGCGGCAGGCCGAGGATGTCGGCGATCGCCTGGGCGGGGATCTGGGCGGTGTAGCGCGCGACGAGGTCGATCTCCCCCTCCCCCAGCCAGTCGCGGACGAGGCCCTCCGCGGCGACGCGGATCCGAGGGCGCAGGCCCTCGATCAGACGGGCCGCGAAGGTGCGGGTGAAGGGCGAGCGGCGCCGGCGGTGGACCGCGCCGTTGGCGGTGAGCATGCCGTGCGCGAAGATGTCGAACAGCGCGCCCTCGGGGATCGCGCGCGACTCCGGATAGAGCGTCTCGGTCGCCTGGGCGCGGGGGTCGCGCATCAGCAGATCGACGTCGCGGGCGCGGAGGATCAGGAAGCCCGCGACCTCGTGCCCGACGAAGGGCAGCCGCGGCCGCCAGGCGCGGAACACGCCGTGCGGGTCGGCCTCCAGCTCCGCCACCGTCAGCGTCGGGACATCGGCCGGGGCGCCGGGCCGGGAGTCGGTCGGGCCGGTCCGTCGCGTCAGATCTTCGGTCGCATTCATCTATGAAGTCTCGCTGCTGTGTTGCGCGAGAACTCTCGGAAGACCGAGCTACAGGATTATTGCGGGAGCTTGGCCGATGATTACAGCCATAACATTCGGTGTTCCGGTGAGCCGGGCGCCCCGACGCCCGGCTTGTGCGGAAGAGCACGTCCGGCGCCGCGGATTCGGTGTGTGAGATGTTCCGAAATCATGCCGTAACGTGATCCTTCGAAAAAGGCGCCGCTTCGCAGAAGGAGAAGTCCTCATGGTTGCAGGGCTGGCGAATACGGACGATGTCTTCGAGACGCTGCTCCGACGGACGATCACCGACTTCGTGATCGGCGGTATGGACCACGGGATCCCGGACGAGGACGGCCTCATCGTCCGCCTGAGGCACTACGAGGTGCGGGCGCGCGAGGAGCAGCTGAGCTCCCAGACGCTCCAGGTCATCTCGTCGGCGCGCCGCCTCCTGGGCGACCGGACGGAGGCGGGCCGGGCGTCCTGACGCGCCCCGCCCGTCCGGCGCTGGTGCCGCGGCGTCCCGCTACCGCGCGCGCGGCCTCAGGCCGACCGCCAGGAAGCGCTCGATCATCGCGTTGACCTGCTCGGCCACCTCGATCGTGTTGAAATGGCCCGCCAGCAGCGTCTGGGCGGTCACGAGCTGCGGGCAGAGTTCCCGCAGCCGGTCGAGGTCGCGGGCCGCCGCCACCAGCGGCACGTCCGCCGAGATGTAGGCCATCGGGACCCGGCAGGCGCGCGCGGCCGGGACGGGATCGTGGCGCAGCACCATGTCGCGCAGCGCCCCGTAGGCCACGTGCTGCGGCGTCCGCTGGCAGCCGCCGAGGATGAACGTCTCGAAGATCGCCTTCCGCCGGGCCGGATGGTCGTAGGCGCCGCCGATCGCCCAGGCCATCTCGCGGACGACGGACCGGTAATCCGGGCCGCCGACGCCGGCCAGCAGCCGCTCGATCTCGGCGCCGCCCGCCCTGTCCGCCGACGGCAGGACGATCGAGTCGATCATGACGAGGCCGGCGGCGAGGTCGGGGTGGCGGCCGCACAGCTCCAGCGCCACCGCGCCGCCGAAGCTGTGGCCGATCACGATCGGCTTCACCAGGCCCAGCGTCCGGCTCTGCCACGCGACGTCCTCGGCGAAGCCCGCGACCGTGTAGTCGCGCTCCGGCGCGTCGCTGGCGCCGTGGCCGCGCAGGTCGACCGCCACGACGCGGCGCGTCTTGGCGAAGTGCCGGATCTGCGGCGTGAAGATGCCGTGATCGCCGGTCCAGCCGTTGATCAGCAGCAGCGGCTGCCCCTCGGGGGTGAGCGGCCCGGCCTCGATATGGGCGAGCCGGCCGTCCTCGCGCGTCAGGTAGAGGGGCGGCCAGGGGGGCGGGTCGAAGATCATGCGGGTTCTCCGTGGGACTGGGCGGGGGCGCGGGGCGCCGATCGGGCGAGGCCCGCGTGGGCGGCGGCGGCCGCGAGGCCGCAGCCGAGCATCACGGCGGCCATCGACAGGGCGGACCGGCCGTCGAAGAACCGGGCCACGAGGTCGCTGGCGACGGCCGCCCCGAGCATCTGCAGGAAGACCGCGACGGCGCTGGCCGCGCCCGCCTCCGCCGGGTTGCGCTCCGTGGCGCCGTGCACGGCGTTGGGCGAGACGAGGCCGAAGGCCAGGGCCACGCCGACCATCGCGGCGACCACCGGCAGGGCGGCGGGCGGCCGGGCCAGCGCGGCGACGAGGAGCGCGGCGGCCGCGCCGGTCGCCAGGGCGAGGCCGGCGGCGATCACCCGCGGCGGCGAGACGCCCCGGGCCGCGAGGCGCCCGTTCAGGAAGGCGCCCACCATCACCGACAGGGAGCTCGCCCCGAAGACCAGCCCGTAGGTCAGCGGATCGAGGCCGAGGGCGTCGATGAACACCAGCGCCGAGCCGGTGATGTAGGCGAAGACCGCCCCGGCCGCCGCGGCGTTGCACAGGGCGTGGCCGAGGAAGACCCGGCTCGCCAGCATCCGCCCGTAGCCGCGCAGGATCCCGGAGGCCGGCCCGGGGGCCGCGCTCCGCCGCAGGGGCTCGTCGATGTGCCGGATCGCCACCAGGGCCGCCAGGGCGGCGGCGACCGGCGCGGCGTGGATCAGCCGCCAGCCGCCGAGATGCATCAGCCCGGCGCCGACGGTCGGGGCCACCATCGGCACGACGTTGATGGTGAGGACGACGAACGACATCCGGGCGCGCGCCGCCGCGCCCTCGAACAGGTCGCGCACCATCGCGAGGACCGCCATGCCCGGGCCCGCCGCGCCGATCCCCTGCAGCGCCCGGAACAGCAGGTAATCCGGCAGCGACCGCGCCGCGCCGCAGCCGAGGCTGCCGGCGACGAGGAGGAGGCAGCCGCAGACGACGGCCGGCTTGCGGCCCAGCCGGTCCGAGACCGGCCCGTAGACCAGCAGCGCGCCCCCGAAGCCGAGCAGGTAGACGCCCATGGCCGCGCCCATCGCGGTGGCCGGCACGTGCAGCGCGGCCGCCGTGTCCGACAGGCTCGGCAGGATCATGTCGATCCCGAAGGTGGGGAGCGCCGCCAGCAGCCCGAGCAGCGCCGAGAAGGCGGCCGAGCCGGGGCGGATGCGGGAACGCGCCGGCGCGGACGCGCGGATCAGGCCCAAAGCCGGTCTCCGCCCCGAGCAACACCCCGGTTCGCGGGATCCCGGCGCGCCGCCACCATCGCGTCGATCTCGCGGACGAGACCGCCCGCGTCGAGATCGGCCCGCACGGCCGCCCCGAGGGCCTCGGCGGCCCTGCGGAAACCCGGCTCCGCCAGGACCCGGCGCGCGGCCGCGGCGATCTCGGCCTCGCCCGCCCCGGCGGGAAGGCGCAGGCCGGCGCCGCGCAGGGCGACGCGGGCGGCGTTGTCGGCCTGGTCGCGGGCCAGCGGGATCACCAGCAGCGGCACGCCGTGCAGCAGCGCGCGGCTGACCGTGCCGTGCCCGCCCTGGCACACCACCAGATCGGCCCGCGCCATGAGGGCGTCGTGGGAGGCGGCCGCCACGACGCGGACGGCGGCGGGAGCGTCCAGCGCCCCGGCCCCGACATTCGGGCCGGTCGTCACGACGGTCTCGGCCTCGACCGACCCGACGGCGCGGGCGACCCGCCGCAGCAGGTCGGTCTGGTTCTGGGCGCCGGTGCTGCCGGCGACCAGGATCCGCGGCCGCCGCGCCCCGGGCCACGCGGTCAGCGCGCCGCGGGACCAGCCCGGCTCGTCGAGCAGCGGGCCGATGTAGCGGTAGTTGGCGGGCAGCGCCTGCGTGTCGAAGTCGAAGGCGCGGCTGACGGCCAGCAGGACGCGGTCGGCGCGATCGAAATGGGCGAAGGCGCTGGCGACCGGCGGCAGCCCGAAGGCGCGCCGCGCGGCGTTGAGCGCCGGCCGGCCCTGCTCCATCGCCGACACGATCGCGGCGGTCGCCGCGTCCACCGCGTCCCGCTCCGCCTCGGTCCGCGGCGGCGTCAGGCCGCTCGCGGCGGGCGGAATGCCGGGGAGCGGGCGAATGCTGACATGCGGCGACAGGACCGCGAACGGCAGGTCGGCCGCCTCGGCCGCCAGGGTGCAGCCGGGCAGCAGATCGAGGCTCAGGACGGCGTCGGTCGGGAGGCGGCGGATCTCGTCGAGCGTGTCGGCCGCGTAGGCGCCCGCCGGGGCGAACATGGTCCGGCGCAGCCAGTCGGCGAGGTCCGAGAAGTCGGCCGGATCGGCGTCGAGGCCGGTCGGGGCCCGGCGCCACCCGACGAACGGGAAGCCCGCCGCCTCGACCTCCCCGCACATCGCCGGGTCGGCCATGACGCGCGGGCGGTGCCCCGCCCGGCGCAGCTGCCGGGCCGCCGTGAGCACGGGGCTGAGATTGCCCGTGGTGCCCCACGAGATGCAGAGGAGATTGAGCGACATGGTCTGGATGTCCCAAGCTGATCGCGCGCGGGCGCCACGCCCGCCCTGCTCGGGGGCATGTCCCGCGACGCAGGCGCGCGGTGAGGCCGCGACGCGGCGGACCTGTCCGGATCGATCTGGAGGAGGTTGTTCTGCCGACGGCAGGACAATCAGAGCGCGTGGCGATTTCTGCTGCCGATATCGCGCAGGAAGTCGACGTAATCCGGGTGGATACTGTGGATGCAGCCGCCGAACGCGAAGCTGATCACCAGCGCGTCGAGCAGCCATCGTCCGAGGCCGCCGCCCGCCGGTTGCGGGGCGGCGGCGGGAGACGCGGTCGGGCCGTCGCGCTCCCGCGACGGGCGCCCCGGCGGTCCGGCAAGGTCAACCGGCGAAGTCCGAAAGTCGGGCCCGGACTCGCCGAAGTGTCGTCGCCGGCGCGGACGGATCTCCGGGATCGCGGCGTCAGGCATGATCACCTCTCTATTGCGAGAGCATGATCGTGGTTTTGGCGGGTTACATCCCCGTGTCCGACCAGGATGTTTCCCGTTACAACGGTAACCTAGACGAATTCCGTTTGTCCGATACGGTACGAGCGGGCGCGAATGCTCGCGCTGTGCTGCTGCGCACAATATGAAGGGCGCGATCTTTTAGGGGGCGTGATATCAACTCAGCCGTGTAAGGCCCGATGACCGGACGCGCCCAGATAGGCCGCCGGGGCGGACCGGTGACGGACGCGAAGGTCTTCCGGTCGGCGATAACCGCCCGACCGGACGCGCCTCCCGCCCCCCGAGCCGGCGCGTCGAGATCGTGCCGTCGCGGCGGGCCGCCGCGAACCGGAGGTGGCCATGATCGAATCCAGTCTGGACCGGAGTCAGGGTCGAGGCGCGCGCGCCGGCACGACCCGCATCCTCCTCGTCGAGGACGACGCCGGCATGCAGCGCATCGTCTCGGACCACTTCGCCGACCACGACGTCGCCGTGACCCCGGCGATCAATCGGGCGGAGGCGGAGAAACGGCTCGCGGAGGCCGAATTCGACCTCGTCGTGCTGGACCTGCGGCTCGGCTCGGAGAACGGGCTCGACCTGCTGCGCGACCTGCGGGCCCGGAGCGATCTGCCGGTGATCATCACCACCGGCCATCGCCGGGACGAGATCGACCGGGTGATCGGCCTCGAACTCGGCGCAGACGATTACCTCGTGAAGCCCTACGGCCTGCGCGAGCTGCTCGCGCGTGTGCGGGTCATCCTGCGGCGGGCCGAGGCGGCGCCCGCGCCGGCGCGGGTCCAGGAGTCCCATCGCAGCCGCTTCGCCGGCTGGGTGCTCGACCGGCGCCGCCGGCGCCTCACCAACCCCGACGGCGCGGATGTCGCGCTCAGCAAGGGCGAGTACGCCCTGCTGGTGGCCTTCCTCGACGCGCCCCAGCGCCCGCTGAGCCGCGAGCAGCTGCTGCAGGCCACGCGCGTCCACGAGGACGTGTTCGACCGCAGCATCGACGTCCAGATCCTGCGGCTGCGCCGCAAGCTGGAGGCGGACCCGAGCGCGCCGCGCCTGATCGTCACCGAGCGCGGCGTCGGCTACGTCCTCACCACGACCGTCGAGAAGCTCTAGCCGTGGCCCGGTCCCGTCCCGGCCGAGGCCGCGTCGTGGTCGCCGCGCTCGTCGGCAGCGTCCTGGCGATCCTCGCGGCGGCCGCCCACGAGACGCCGCACGAGACGCCGCACGCGAGGCCGCACGAGAGGCCGGTCGACGCCGCGCTCTCGGCCGAGGCCACTGATGCCCTGGGTGTGATCACGCCGGTGCCGAGTACCCTGGGGGCGGACCCGGACCGGGCCGCCATCGGCCGCCTGCTCTTCACCGACACGCGGCTGTCGCGCGGGGGCGACCGGGCCTGCATCACCTGCCACGACATCCGCGCCAGCGGCGCGAGCGCGGTGCCCCGGAACCTGACCGCCGACGGCACGCCGGTTCCGCGCAACACGCCGACGGCCTTCAACGCGGCGCTCAGCTTCCGGCTGGGCTGGGCCGGCGACATCCCGAGCCTGCGCGAGCAGGCCGAGCTCGCCCTGACGCGGCCCGAGTTCCTGGGCGGCTCCTGGCCGCGGATCCTGCAGACGGTCCGCGGCGACCCGGTGCTCGCCCCGATGTTCCAGGCGGCCTACGGGCGCGCGGCCGACCGGGAGACGGTGATCGACGCGATCAACAGCTTCGAGCGCACGCTCCTCACCCCGGACAGCCGCTTCGACCGCTGGCTGCGCGGCGACGCCCGCGCCATCACCGACCCGGAGCGGGCGGGCTACGACCTGTTCCGCCGGATCGGCTGCGCGTCCTGCCACCAGGGGGTCAATGTCGGCGGCAATCTGTTCGAGAAGGTCGGGATCTTCGTCACGATCCCCAACAAGATCGCCGAGGTGCTGCGGGTGCCCAGCCTGCGCAACGTCGCGGTCACCGCGCCCTACTTCGACGACGGCGGGATCGCCACGCTCCCCGAGGCGGTGCGGCTCATGGCGCGGGCGCAGCTCGGCCGGGAGCTCACCCCGGCGCAGGTCGACGGGATCGTCGCCTTCCTCGGGACCCTGACCGGCACCTACGAGGGCCGGCCCCTGTCCGCGCCGCCGGCGCCCGGCGCGGGGTTGCAGGACGGGGCGCGCCAGGACGGCAAGCCGCAGCTATGAGACTGACCCTGCAGGCCGTCACGCTCGGCGCGCTGCTCGCGGCGCTGCTGACGTGGCTCCTGATCAACGGCAACGGCGGGATGGAGGCCGCCTACGTGGCGACCCAGCGGACCGTCGACGCCCTGGCGCTGGCCGAGTCGCGCATGCAGCACGACGTGCTGAGGGCCCGGACCGGCCTGCTGCGCAACTACGACTCCATCGTCGCGCACCTGCGCGAGATGCGGGAGGCCGTGGCCGACCTGCAGGCGAGCAATGCCGGCGATGCCGACGTCCGGGCGCTGGCCGAGGCGGTGGAGCGGGAGGCCGAGATGGTCGAACGGTTCAAGACCGGCAACGCCCTGGTGCAGAACTCGATCGCCTACTTCGACTCGCTCAGCGACCGGCTATCCGAGTCCGACATCGCCCCCGGCCTCGCGCGCGCGGTGGCCGCGCTCCAGATCCGGGTCTCGGAACTCGTGCGCGACTCGACGCCGGCGCGCCTCGCCGACATCCGGGGCCGCCTCGACACGCTCCACACCGCCGACGGGGCGGCCGCCCGGGTCGCCGACGTCGACGCCATCGTCCTGCACGGGCGCCAGCTCCTGGAGCTTCTGCCGCACGTCGACGCGGTCACGCGCTCGCTGCCGGCCTCGTCGAGCGAGGCGGCCCGCGAGGCGCTCCTCGACGCCCGCCGCGACCTCCGCGACCGGCGCCAGGCCCGGGCGGACGGGTTCCGCCTCGCGCTCTACGCCGTCGCCCTGGCGCTCCTCGCCCTCGTGGTCCGCGTGGGCCTGCTGATGCGCGCCGGGACCCGGATCCTGCGCCGGACCGTGGCCTTCCAGACCGTCGTGGCGCGGGCGGCCAACCGGTTCCTGGCGAGCCAGCCCGACGAGACCGCCACGCGCATCGTGGACGTCCTCGCCATCGTGGGCGAGGGTCTCGATACGGATCACGGCTACGTCCTCATGCTCGACGGCACCGGCGCGGTGCACCTCTGGAACCGGCCGGGGCTCGCGCCGCCGAGCGGCTGGCCGGCGGCGCAGCAGGCCCTCGTCCACGACGTCGCGGCCGCCGCCAGCGACCTCCTCTTCGTCGAGGTGGCGGACGAGACAGGGCCGCCGGCGCTGCGCCGGTCCCTGGCCGAGCGCGGCGTCGTCTCGTGGGCCTGCGCGCGGCTGCGCCGGGGCGAGCGCATCGTCGGCCTGCTGTGCTTCGAGCGCACCACCTCCGGCCTGCCGCCGTGGCTGCGGCACTCGCGCGGCCTGCTGCAGGTCGTCGCCGACAGCTTCGCGGCCGCCCTGGAGCGGCAGCACGTCTGGGCCGAGCGCCGGGAGATCGAGGCGGCCCTGCGCCGCGCGCAGCGGCTCGAGGCGATCGGCACCTTCGCGAGCGGCGTCGCCCACAACATCAACAACGTCCTCAACGTCATGCTGGGCCACGCCGAGATCGCCGGGGACGCCCTGCCGGCCCATCCCGGGCGGGCGGCCGAGCATCTCGGGCTGCTGGTCCAGGCCGGCGGCCGCGCGCGCGAGATCGCCGGCCAGATCCTCGATTTCGGCCGCCGCGGGCGGTCCGCGCAGTGCACCAGCGCGGCGGACGCGGTGGTGCACGAGACCGTGGCGCAGATCCGCGCCTCCACGGCCGGACCGGCCAGGATCGCGCTCACGGGCACCGCGGAGGGCACCCGCGTCGGCGGCGAGCCGGCGCAGCTGCAGCAGGTGGTCCACAACCTGATCCGCAACGCCGTCCAGGCCTCCGAGCCGGGCGCGGCCGTCGACGTGCGGCTCGACCGCGTCGCGCTGCCGCGTCCCGGCACCCTGACCCACGGCACCCTGCGGCCCGGCGACTACGTCCGGATCCGCGTGTCCGACACCGGCCGCGGCATGGACGAGGCCACGCTGGCGCGGATCTTCGAGCCGTTCTTCACCACCCGCCCGGCCGGGACCGGCCTGGGGCTCGCCACGGCCTACGAGTTCGTTCAGGAGCACGACGGCGCCTTCGACGTGCGCAGCGCGCCGGGCCGGGGCAGCGCCTTCGCGGTGTGGCTGCCGGTGATCCCGCAGGTCGAGGGCGGCGCGTCGGCCGGCGGGACCGTGATGCTGGTCGGGCGCACGCCCAGGTCGGTCCAGGACGACGAGGAGACGCTGGCGGCGCTGGGCTACGAGCCGGTCGGCTACGCGGACCCCGAGGCGGCCCTGACCGTCCTGCGGCGGGAGCCGGGACGGTTCGATCTGCTGATCGTCGAGAACCGCCTCGCCGATCTCTCGGGCCTCGCCTTCGCGCACCGGGCCGCACGGATCTCCGGGCGGCCGATCGTGCTCTCGCTGTCGGCGACTGACGCGGTGCAGCCGGAGCTTCTCGCGGCGGTTCCCGTCGCCGACATCGTCCGGCGGCCGTGGCGCTCGAACGCCCTGGCGCTGACCCTGCGGCGCCAGCTCGCCTCCGCCCGCACGGTGCGCGATCCGGCCGCCGTCTCCTGAGGGGACCGGACGACGCGCGGCGGGGTGTGCCGATCCTCCGGCGGTATCAGGATCCCGCGAGGCGGGTAGCGCGATCGCGAAGCTGGCTTTGACAAGCTCGGCGTCTCGTGGGACCGCTCTGGCATGCCGGGCGACCAGATGCGCGATGCCGCCCCGACGATCGAACGGACCGGGTCGACCTTCGCGCTGACCCCCGCGCTCGATGATCCGCCGGCGCGCGCCGCACCGCGGCCGGCCGCCCGACGGATCGGGCGAGACCGGCATCCGACCCCGTCGCCCGAGGAATCCCCGATGCCCTTCGAAGCCGCGTCAGGACGCCATGCACGGCAGATCTGACGCCCCGATCCGCGACCCGGCCTTCCTCGCGGACGGCGGCGCGATGGGCGTGCTCCTGCGCGCGCACGACTGGGACCGCACGCCCCTCGGCGCCCTGTTCGCCTGGCCCGAATCCCTGACCACCCTCGTGGGGATCATGTTCGGCGCGAACCGGCCGATGTTCATCGTCTGGGGCCCGGAGCGGCGGCTCCTGTACAACGATCTCTACGCGCAGATCCTCGGCGACCGGCATCCGGCGGCCCTCGGCCGGGACTATCTCGAGGTCTGGCACGGGGTCGGGGCCGGTCTCGCGCCCCTGGTGGAGCGGGCCTATTCCGGCCGCGCGGTCCACACGGCCGATGGCGAGCACGTCCTCCACGGGGCCGACGGTGCCGACGCGGCGCGCGTCTCCCTCTCCCTGGTGCCGGTCCGGGACACGGCGGGGGACGTCGCCGGTCTCTACGGGGCCTGCACGGCGCTCGCCGGCCCCGGGCCCGCCGCGCGCCGTCCGCGCGAGACGGAGGCGTCGCGCCGGGACAACGAGGAGCGGCAATCCTTCCTGCTGGATCTCAGCGACACGCTCCGCCCGCTGACCGCGTCGACGGAGATCGTCGAGGTGGCCTCGCGGCGCCTCGGCGAGCGCGTCGGGGCGAGCCGCGTCTTCTACGCCGAGATCTGCGGCAGCCTGATGAAGGTCGAGCGCGAGTACGTCCGGGGCGTCGGCTCGATCGTGGGGGAGCATTCCCTGGCGGCGTTCGGCCCGGATCTCCTGGCCGCCTACCGCGACGGGACCGTGGTCGCGGTCGAGGACGTGGCCGCCGATCTCCGGTTCAGCGACGCGGCGCGCGCCGGCCTCGGGTCCCGCGAGGTCGCGGCCTTCGTCGACGTCGTGCTGTTCCGCGGCGCGGAGTGGGTCAGCCTGCTGGCGGTGCAGAGCGCGGTCCCGCGCGCCTGGACCACCGCCGAGGGAAACCTGATCCGCGACGTCGGCGAGCGCGTGAAGGCGGCGATCGAGCGCGCCCGCGCCGAGGCGGCCCTGCGCAGGAGCGAGGAGCACCTGGCGGCGATCTTCGCCGGCGCCTCGGTCGGCCTGTCCGAGGTGGATGCCGCGGGGCGCTTCCTGCGGGTCAACACCGAGTTCTGCCGCATCCTCGGGCGCTCGGAGGACGCGCTGCTGCGGCTCGGCGTCGCCGACGTGACCGATCCCGCGGACCGGTCGCCGAGCGCGGCCGCGCTGGCGCGGGCCCTCGAGACCGACCGCAGCATCGCCCTCGACAAGCGGTATCTCCGCCCGGACGGCGGCGCGATCTGGGCCAGCAGCAGCATCCGGCGCCTCGACGACGCGGACGGCAGGCTCAAGAGCCTGCTGATCGTCACGGCCGATCTCAGCCGGCGCAAGGAGGCCGAGCAGCGCCTGGCCGAGAGCGAGCGCCGCCTCCAGCACCTGAACGAGACCCTGGAGCTGCAGGTCTCCGAGCGCACCGCGGAGCGCAATCTCTTCGCCACGATCGTCGAGAGAACCGACATCATGGTGATGGCCGCGGATCTCGACTACAACATCCTGGCGATCAACAAGGCGAATGCCGACGAGTTCGCGCGCATCTACGGCGTGAGGCCGAAGGTGGGCGACAACATGCTCGACCTGCTGGCCGACCAGCCCGAGCACCAGGCGCAGGTGCGGGCGGGATGGGGGCGCGGGCTCGCCGGCGAGGAGATCACCCTGGTCGAGGCGTTCGGCGACGCCGGGCGGGCGCGGCCCTGCTACGAGATCAGCTTCCGCACCCTGCGCGACGCGCGGGGCGCGCGCACGGGCTGCTACCAGTTCGTCATGGACGTCACCGAGCGGCTGCGCGGCCAGGCCGACCTGGCCCAGGCGCAGGAGGCGCTGCGCCAGTCCCAGAAGCTGGAGGCGGTCGGCCAGCTCACCGGCGGCGTCGCGCACGACTTCAACAACCTGCTGACCATCATCCGCTCGTCCGTCGACTTCCTGCGCCGGCCCGATCTGCCGGAGGTCCGCAAGCGCCGCTACCTCGACGCGGTCTCCGAGACCGTGGAGCGGGCCGCGAAGCTCACGGGCCAGCTGCTGGCCTTCGCCCGCCGTCAGGCCCTCAAGCCCGAGGTGTTCGACGTCGGCCAGAGGGTGCGGGCGATCGCCGACATGCTCGACACGCTGACCGGCGCGCGGGTGCAGGTCGTGACCGAGGTGCCGGAGACGACCTGCCCGGTCCGCGCGGACGTGAGCCAGTTCGAGACCGCGCTCGTCAACATGGCGGTCAACGCCCGCGACGCCATGGACGGGGAAGGCACGCTGACCCTCCGCGTGACCTGCGGCGCGGCCCTGCCGGCCATCCGCGGCCATGCCGGCTCCCGGAAGCCCTTCGCGGCGGTGTCGCTGATCGACACCGGCACGGGCATCCCGCCCGAGCAGATCGGGCGGATCTTCGAGCCGTTCTTCACCACCAAGGAGGTGGGCAAGGGGACCGGCCTCGGCCTGTCCCAGGTGTTCGGCTTCGCCAAGCAGTCGGGCGGCGACGTCGACGTGCGCAGCACCCTCGGTGCCGGCACCGCCTTCACCCTCTACCTGCCGGAGGTGCCGTCCGAGGAGCGCCCGGCCGGTGACCGCCTGCCGGATGCGGACCTCGCGCCGCTCGGGAGCGGGCAGCGCGTCCTGGTCGTGGAGGACAATGTCGGCGTCGGGCAGTTCGCGACGCAGATCCTGGAGGATCTGGGCTACCGGCCGACCTGGGCGGCCAACGCCGAGGAGGCGCTGGAGGAACTCGGCCGGGCGGGGAACCGGTTCGACCTGGTCTTCTCGGACGTGGTGATGCCCGGAATGGGCGGCGTCGCGCTCGCGCAGGAGCTCCGGAGGCGCGCGCCGCAGGTGCCCGTGGTGCTGACGTCGGGCTACAGCCACGTGCTCGCGCAGTCGGACGCCCACGACTTCACGCTGCTGCACAAGCCGTACTCGGCCGAGCAGCTCGGCCGCATCCTGCATCAGGCCCTGGGCCTGCGCCGGAAGGCCGGCGCGCTCGCCGATCCGTCCTGAGCGCGGGCCCCGCGCCCGCCGAAGCCCGCCCTCAGCCCGGCCTCAGCCCGCCCTTGCCCACGCCACAGCGTCGGCACCGGCCGGCAGGCGCATGGGGCATGACGGGTCCGTCGCCGCGCGCCACACCGCCTCCGCCACGTCCGAGGGCCGGGTCAGGTCCGCGTCCGCGTGCTGGAAGCCGGCGAAGACCTGCGCGGCCACCGCCGCGTAGGCCTCGGGGATGTCCATGCCCATGCGGGCGCGCGCGTTGGCGCCGAACGCGGTCTCCGGGGCGCGGCCGGGGATGACCAGCCGCGCGCGCACGCCGAACGGTTCGAGCTCCAGCGCCAGCGACTCGGTGAAGGCGTTCACCGCCGCCTTGCTCGCCGTGTAGACCGACAGCAGGTGCAGCGGGCGCTGCGTCACGCTCGACGTCACGTTGACGACGACGCCCGCGCGGCGCTCCCGGAATTGCGGCAGCACGGCCCGGGTCATCGCGATGGTCCCGAGGGTGTTGGTCTCGAACACCTCGCGCGCGGCCTCCATCGGGACGCCCTCCAGCGCGTTCAGGAGCCCGACGCCCGCGTTGTTGACCAGGACGTCGACCGGTCCGGCCGCCGCGACCGCGCGGGCGACGCTGTCGCGGTCGGTCACGTCCAGCGGCAGGATGCTCAGACGATCGGAGGGCGGCAGCAGGTCGCTCCGCGGCCGGCGCATCGTCGCTGCCACGCGCCAGCCCCGTTCGAGGAAGGTGCGGGCCGTCTCCAGGCCGAAGCCGGACGAGCAGCCGGTGATCAGGATCGTGTTCATGGGAACTCCCGTGCAGAAGGGGCAACGGGGTGATAGGGAGCGCAGGCCGGACCTGATACGTGCGCAAGTCCGGTTCGCGTTGGCGAGCGTCCGAGAATGCCCGATCCGCTCACCCAGGTGGTCGGCCTGCTCCGGCCGAGCGCCCCGCTGTCCAAGCTCGTCACCGGGTCCGGTCCCTGGGCGGTGCGGCGCTCGTATTCCGGGCGGCCGTTCTACGCGGCCGTCCTCGAGGGCGGGTGCCGTCTCGCGATCGACGGCGAGGCCGGGATCGTGCTCCGCGAGGGCGACTTCGTCCTCATTCCCGCGGCCCACGCGTTCACCACCTCCAGCCTCCATCCGCCGCCGCGGGGTGCCGCGCTGCCTCCCGTCGCGGTGGGCCCCGGCGTGTTCCGGCTCGGCGACGCCGAGGGGCCGCCGAATGTCCGGATGCTCGTGGGCCACTGCGCCTTCGCGTCGAGCGACGCGGACCTGCTCGTGTCGCTGCTGCCCCGGTACGTGCATGTCCGCGGCGCGGCCCGACTGACCACCCTGCTCGGCCTCGTGAACGAGGAGACGCGCGCCGACCGGCCCGGCCGCGACGTGGTCCTGGCCCGCCTGCTGGAGGTCGTGCTGATCGAGGCGCTGCGCGCCACCGCCGGGCCGGCGGCGCCCTCCGGATTGCTGCGCGGCCTCGCCGACGACCGGCTCGCCGCCGCGCTGCGGGGGATGCACGATCGACCGACGGAGAGCTGGACGGTGGCCGCGCTCGCGCGGGAGGCGGGCCTCTCCCGGTCCACGTTCTTCGAGCGGTTCCGCCGCGCGGTCGGGGTCGCGCCGATGGAGTACCTGCTGGCGTGGCGGATGGCGCTGGCGAAGGATCTGCTGAGCCGCGGGGCGGTCGGGATGGCCGAGGTGGCGGAGCGGGTGGGCTACAGTTCGGCGAGCACGTTCAGCGTCGCCTTCGCCCGGCACGTCGGTCGGCCGCCGATCCGGTACGCCCGCGAGCGGCAGGCGCGGTGATCCGGGCCGGCTGACCGTGTCCCGGACGTGCCACGGACGTGCCACGGACGTGCCGCGGGCGCGGCGCGGCGGCCCCATTCCGGTCCGACACCGGCGTCGGCGGGGCCGACCGACCCTTCGCCCCGAGGCCGGGTTCGGCTACGAGACCGGGATCGCGCGCGACCGCCGCACCCGCCGCGGCGTGACCGACGCGCCTCGCCCCCTCGCGCAGGAGAATGTCCTGATCACCGACCCGCAGGCCCTCCACTCGCAGGCCCTCCACTCCCAGGCCGGCGCCCGTGCGAGCCGCCGCCAGGACCGCGCCGGTCGAACGCCGCCGGCAATCCGCGCGATCGCCGGCGTCCGGGTCGGCACCGGCGCGCCCCTGCGGGGCACCCGCAGCACGACGGCGCGCTCCTGATGGTCTCACGTTCCCGGGCGCCCGCCGCCGCGACCGGCGGTCCGGCGGCATCCCGGCGCGTCGGCTCCATCGACGCCCTGCGCGGGCTGGTGATGCTGCTGATGCTCGTCGACCACGTGCGGGAGTTCTTCTACCTGCACGCGCAGGTCCGCGACCCGATGGACCTCGCCGCGACGCCGCCCGACCTGTTCCTGACGCGGGCGGCCTCGCACCTCTGCGCGCCGGTCTTCGTCCTGCTCACCGGCCTCTCGGCCCACCTCTACGGGCAGAAGCACGGCAGGCGGGGGGCCGCCGCCTTCCTGCTCAAGCGCGGGCTGCTCCTGATCCTGCTGGAGGTGACGCTCGTCAACGTCGCCTGGGCCGGCAGCGTCCGGCCGCCGATCCTGTACCTGCAGGTGATCTGGGTGATCGGTCTCTGCATGGTGGCGCTGGCCGGGCTGCTCTGGCTGCCGCAGGCCGCCCTCGTGGCCGGGGCCCTGGCGCTCATGCTCGGCCACAACCTGCTCGACGGGGTAGCGATCCGGGCGGACGAGCCGGGCTACGTGCTCTGGTCGATCCTGCACCAGCGCGGGGTGATCGCGCTGCCCTGGGGCGGCCTGGCGCGGACCTCGTACCCGCTCCTGCCCTGGATCGGCGTGATCGCGGCGGGCTACGCCCTCGGGCCGCTCTTCGCCGGCGGGGTCGACGCCGCGCGCCGGCGCGCGGGCCTCCTCGGGCTCGGTGCGGTTGCCCTGGTCGGTTTCCTCACCCTGCGCGCGCTCAACGGCTACGGCGAGCCGGTGCCGTGGCAGACGGGGGCCACGCCGCTCGCCACCGCGCTGTCCTTCGTCAACCTGACCAAGTACCCGCCCTCGGCCGATTTCCTGTTGCTGACGCTCGGGCTCGGCCTCGGCCTGCTGGCGCTGTTCGAGACGCTGCCGCGGCGGCTCCTCGGCGGCCTGCGCGTCTTCGGCGGCGCGCCGCTGTTCTTCTACCTGCTGCACCTCGCGCTGCTGCGCGTCCTCCACGACGGTGCCGCGGGGCTGGGCCTCGCCGGAGCGTCGGGACGGGTGGAGGCCGGCTCGCCCCTCGCGCTCTGGCTCATCGCGGCCGCCCTGACCGTTCCCCTCTGGCTGGCGTGCCGCGCCATGGTGCGCCTGAAGCGGGCCTCGACCTGGCCGGCCCTGAGCTACCTCTGACGGCGGCTCCCCGCGTCCCGGCCGGGGACGGCCACGACCGGGACGCCCGCGTGCTCCCGCGTCAGGACAGGTCCGCCCCGTCGCGGTCGTGCTGGTGGCGCAGCTCGGGAGTCCCCCTCACCGGCCCCGCCGTCCGCTCCGCGTCGCTCCGGGTCTCGGCGCGGGCCGTGTCGATGAAGACGCGGGCCTCGCCCTCCCGCACGCCGAGACTGCGCAGCGCGTAGAAGGACATGCCGAGGGCCAGCTCCCGCTCGCCCATCAGCACGAGGCCGACGCCGTCCTCCTCGAGATGGCGTCGCTCCGCCTCGCTGTGCGTGCGGACCACGGTGTCGATCCCCGGATTGGCCGCGCGCGCGGCCTCGACGAGCCGGCGGGCCTGGTGCGCGTCGGGCGTGGCGACGACGAGCAGGCGCGCCGTGCCGATGCCGGCCGCTTCGAGGATGCCGGGCGCCGTCGCGTCGCCGAACACGGCCTGCGTGCCCGCCGCGCGCAGGGCCAGCACGCGGCGGCGGTCGCGCTCCACCACCACGTAGGGCAGCTCCCAGGTCTCCAGCGTCGCGCCGATGCTGCTGCCGACGCGCCCGAAGCCGATGATCACGACGTGGTCCCGTCGCGGCGGCTCCCCGCCCGAGACGGCGACGTCGACCACGCCCTTGCGCTCGAAGCGGGCGGCGAGATCGGGCCGGTCGGCGAAGACCTGCTCGATCCGGGCCGCCAGGGCGAAGAAGAGCGGGTTCAGCGTGATCGACAGCAGGGCTCCGCCCAGGATCAGGTTGCGCCCTTCCTCCGGCAGGAGCTTCAGCGACAGCCCGAGCGACACCAGGATGAAGGAGAACTCGCCGATCTGGGCGAGGCTCGCGGCGATCGTCAGGGCCGTGCCCAGCGGGTGCCGGAAGGCCAGCACGATGGCGACGGCCGCCAGGGACTTGCCGACCATGATCACGCCGAGCACCGCCAGGACCGAGAGCGGCGCGCGCAGGAGGATGCCCGGATCGAACAGCATGCCGACGGAGACGAAGAACAGGACCGCGAAGGCGTCCTGCAGCGGCAGCGAGTCGGCGGCCGCCTGATGGCTGAGATCGGACTCGGCGAGCACCATCCCGGCGAAGAACGCCCCGAGCGCGAAGGAGACCCCGAACAGCTCCGCCGAGCCGAAGGCGATGCCCAGGGCTAGGGCCAGGACCGCGAGGGTGAACAGCTCCCGCGACCCGGTGCGCGCCGCCTGATCGAGCAGCCAGGGCACGAAGCGCCGTCCGCCGACCAGCATCAGCCCCGCGAAGACCGCGACCTTGGCGAGCGTCAGCGCGACGGTGAGCGCGAGGCTCTGCGCGTGCTCGGGCCCGACGAGCTGGGCGACGAGGTCCGTGAGGGCGTGGGCCGTGCCGTGCCCGAGGCCCCCGGCCTCGCCGCCGAGCGAGGGCGCGAGGGCGGGCAGGACCACGAGGGTCAGCACCATCGCCAGATCCTCGACGATCAGCCAGCCGACCGCGATGCGGCCGTTGTCGGTGTCGAGGAGGCCGCGCTCCTCCAGCGCGCGGAGCAGGACGACCGTGCTCGCGACGGAGAGGGCGAGGCCGAAGACCAGGCCCTGGCCGAGGGTCCAGCCCCAGGCGAAGGCCAGGCCGATGCCCATGGCGGTCGCCGCCGTGATCTGCACCACCGCGCCGGGCAGGGCGATGGAGCGCACGGCCATCAGGTCCTTGAAGGAGAAGTGCAGCCCGACCCCGAACATCAGCAGGATGACGCCGATCTCGGCGAGCTGACCCGTGAGGTTGCTGTCGCCCACGAAGCCCGGCGTGTAGGGGCCGACGAGGACGCCCGCGACCAGGTAACCGACCAGCGGCGGCAGCCTGAGGCGCTGCGCGACCATCCCGCAGATGAAGGCGAGGGTCAGCCCGAGGGCGATGACGGCGATCAGTTCGGTCGCGTGCGGCACAGGGTCTTCACCTCCGAGGGCTGATGCGGGTCGGGCGGAGCGACCCTTTCCGAATGGCGGTCGCGTTTCAACGCTCTTCCGGCCGAACGTCGGCGCGAACCGTCGTCGGCGATCCCCGCGTCCCCTTCGCGCGTTGCGAGGCCACCGCCCGTCGAGCCTCGACGGTCGTTCGGCGTACTGTCCCGCGACACGGCGGCGGGCGTCGCCCGCGTCCGCGCGTCCCGATCGCCCATCGTGCAGACATCCGGCGCGCGGTCGAGGGCCGAGGCGGGTCGGGGCGGGACGATCGGCCGGGACCTGGAACCCGCGGCCTCGCCGCTGCCGGAACCGGGCGCCTCGTCAGGGCCCGCGCCGGGGGAGCGGTGCCGCCCGCTCGAGGTGTGGTAGTCTGACCGGGATGCGCGACTCCGTCACGCGGCCCCGGAAGCGGGCGCGCGTCCGGACGCAGCAGGGTCGGGTATTGCTCTACCTGTCCGTGAGGATCGACGTGAGATCCGTGAACCCCTGGGCCTCGCTGGTGAGCAGGGCCACGAGCAGCAAGCACAGGCCGCCCAGGAGTGCGACCCCGGCCGTGGCTCCGACCAGATCCGACGTCCGAATGGTCGGTTCAGCTTGACGGCTGAACAGCAAAGCTCGCCCTTTGCGAGTGTTCGGATACGTGCGGCTCACGCGATGCCTCCAGAGATCGAGGCCCCTTGTATTAACGTTCACATGATCGGCCCTTCATCCGCGCAGGAGCCGTGAGCATTGCAAATCGCGTGCGCTGGCGCACGTCAACGATCTGGAAAGAGGATGATTTACCTTCCCTCGATTGTCCGGGTCTTGGTCGCGGGCGGCTGCTGCTCTTCGGGAACAGTGTCAGCCACCGGGCGCCGATCATGCTGACGACCCTGCTCGCCGCGATGATCCGGGAGGTCCCCGTCGTCTGGTCGACCTCGGTCGATGACGGACTGGTCGATCGCGTGAAGCCCGACCTCGTGCTGACCGAGATGGCCGAGCGGTTTCTCCATCAGACCGTCGAGGACGACTTCGCTGTCTCGGTGTACGCGCGCGGGAGGTTCGGCGCCGATCTGTCAGAGGTGTCGCGGCGCGGGTCGCCGGGCATGCCTCGGCCGTGACAGCGGGGCGGCGCCGGTCGCGCGAAGCTTCGCCGCATGGGCAAGGCGCGGGGCTAACGCGGCCCGCTGCCTTCGACCGTCGTCGGTGAACCGAGCCAGCCCTTCGCCGCCGCCGCCGCGCGGAGGATCTCCTTGGCCGGCTCGTACTTGAGACGAAGCCGCTCGCGGGTCTCCGCGGGCAGGAGCGCCAGACGCCCGAGATCCGAATTGTCCTCGAGGTCGGCGAGCTTGACGAGGGTCGCCCGGAGGGTGCCCACTTTCGCGATGTTGTTGATCCAGGCCGCGTAGGTGACGCGCCCACCGGGCTTCGTGAGCATGGCGACGGAGGTCAGCACGTTGTCGCTGAAGCCCTCCTTGGCCAAGTGGCCGAACCCGTAGCTGGTATCCTCGACCACGTCGTGCAGCCATGCGGCTTGCGCCGCCTCGTCCCGCTCCAGGTCGGACCAGAACGGGCACCCCTCTGACAGCCTGAGCACGCCGGCAACGACCCGCGCCAGATGCTCGGTGTACGGCCGGCCGGCTTTGTCGACCTGGCCTTCGTGGACGACGGTGGCCACCGTCCGCGCGTCGGCCGCGGTCCGGCGGAGGGGAGGCAGGATCACGCGCTCAATCCTTCACCGGATGCGCCAGCCTTCACCGGATGCACCAGCAGGTCCGCTGTCGGGGCCATGGACCGCTCTCAGCTCGACACGAACAGCATCATCATCCGTGCCGCCGCCGCGATCTGCTCGACGGAGGCTTCCGGCATGTCGGCAACCACCTTCTCGACGATGCTCCGGGCGATGCCCTCGTACAGGCCGGCGCCCAGCGCGAACGTGCTGAGACGAACCAGCACGCTGTCGGCGATTGTCTTACGCTTCTGATCGGGCACGTCGCTCATGTCGGCCTCGGAAAGCCCTTGGTGACCGCGGTCTTCACCCTCGTGCGGCGAAGCCCCGGCGCGGTGTCGGTGGCGGCGCGCAGGCTCCTCGCCTGAGAGCGCATTTCGATGGCGTCCGCCACGTCGACGTGGTGGCTCTGTCGAGAGCGTGAAGGGCTCGGCCGTCGCGGCCTTCGGGTCGGCAAGCGTCGCGGTCTCGCTCTCCACAGCGGTGATCCCGGCCTCACGGTGCAGAGCGCCGGCGCCTGAGGGCCCGCGGGCCACTCGGGACCGTGCGGATTCTCGTGCCGTGGGGAGACGCCGTGCGTCCCGGCGTGCCCGCTCAGTCCCGGTCCCGAAGGTTCTGCTTCTCTTGGGAAATTTGGCTGGGGCGCCAGGATTCGAACCTGGGAATGGCGGTACCAAAAACCGCTGCCTTACCACTTGGCGACGCCCCAAGGTGAGCGGAGGCTGTCTAGACGCCGCGCCCGCCCCTGGCAAGCGGCGGATCGCGGCCGTCCGGCCCCCGCCCGGAGCGGCTCAGCGGCGCTCGGGCGTGCCGTCGATCCGGCGGGGCAGGCCCAGCGGATTGGCGGCCTGGAGCGCCGCCGGCAGCAGGGCGTCGGGGACGTCCTGGTAGCTCACCGGCCGCAGGAACCGGTCGATCGCGAGGCTGCCCACCGAGGTCGTGCGCCCGTCCGAGGTCGCCGGATAGGGGCCGCCATGCACCATGGCGTGCGCCACCTCGACGCCGGTCCCGAACCCGTCCACCAGGATCCGGCCGACGCGGCGCTCCAGGAGCGGCAGCAGGTCCCGCGCGGCCGCGTGATCCTCCGGTGCGAGGTGCAGCGAGGCCGTGAGCTGGCCCTCCAGGCGCTCCAGGACCGCCCGCATCGCGGCGAAGTCCGCGCAGCGCACCACGAGCCCCGAGGCGCCGAACATCTCCTCCTGCAACTCGGGATCCGCCAGGAACACGTCCGATTCCGCGGCGAACAGGGTGGCCCGGCCCTGGGTCGCCCCGCCCTCCGCGCCCTCGGCGATGCGGGTGACGGCGGCGTGGCCGGCCACCCGCGCCACGGCCTCGCGGTACGCGCGCTGGATGCCGGGCGTCAGCATGGTCGCGGCCGGGCTCTCGCGCAGGGCCGCGCCGGTCGCCTCCAGGAAGGCGTCGAGGCCCGGGCCGGGCAGCGCCAGGATCAGGCCGGGATTGGTGCAGAACTGCCCGGCGCCCAGCGTCAGCGAGGCCGCGAAGGCCTTGCCGATCGCCGCGCCCCGCGCGGCGAGCGCGCCGGGGAACAGCAGCACCGGGTTGATGCTGCTCATCTCGGCGTAGACCGGGATCGGCGACGGGCGCCCGGCCGCGATCGCCATCAGGGCGGTGCCGCCCCGGCGCGAGCCCGTGAAGCCGACGGCGGCGATCCGGGGATCGGCCACCAGCCCCTGCCCGATCGACTGGCCGGCATCGAACAGCAGCGAGAAGGTCCCCTCCGGCAGGCCGCAGGCGGCGACCGCCTTCTGGACGGCGCGGCCGACGAGCTCCGAGGTGCCGGGATGGGCGGGATGGGCCTTGACCACTACCGGGCAGCCCGCCGCCAGCGCCGAGGCGGTGTCGCCGCCCGCCACCGAGAAGGCCAGCGGGAAGTTCGAGGCGCCGAACACCGCCACCGGGCCGACGGCGATCCGGCGCAGGCGCAGGTCCGGGCGGGGCAGCGGCTTGCGGTCCGGCAGGGCCGGGTCGATCCGCGCCTCGACGTAGCTGCCCTCGCGGACCACGCCGGCGAACAGGCGCAGCTGGCCGACCGTCCGGGCGCGCTCGCCCTCGATCCGCGGCCGGGGCAGCCCGGTCTCGGCCATGCAGCGGGTGACGAGGTCGTCCCCGATCTCCAGGATGTTCGCGGCGATCGCCTCCAGGAAAGCGGCCCGCGCCTCCGGGTCGGTCTCCCGGAAGGTGTCGAAGGCGGCCTCGGCGAGCGCGCAGGCCCGGTCGAGGTCGCTCCGGCTCGCGCCCGGGAAGTCCGGTTCCAGGGCCTGTCCGGTGGCCGCCTCGACGGCCCGGAAGGTCGCCTCGGTGCCGCGCCGCGCCTCGGCGCCGATCAGGTTCTCGCCGCGCAGGGTCATGAGCTGCTCCTCTCGGTGGGGGTGCGGGCGGGCCGCACCGGGACGACGCGCGCGGGCGGTCAGGCCCGCTGCGCCGCCAGGGCCTTCTCGCGGATGGCCGCGAGGGTCATGGTCGGGGTCAGCGCCTCGGGATCGACGAGGCAGTGGATCATGGCCGGCAGCCCGGAGGCGAGGCCGCGCTCGAAGGCGGGGGCGAACTCCTCGGTGCGCTCCACCCGTTCGCCGTGGCCGCCGAAGGCGCGGGCGAGGGCCGCGAAGTCGGGGTTGCGCAGCTCGGTCGCCGAGACGCGGCCGGGATACTCGCGCTCCTGGTGCATCCGGATCGTGCCGTACATGCCGTTGTCGAGCACCACCACCACGACGGCGATCCCGTACTGAACCGCGGTCGCGAATTCCTGCACGGTCATCATCACGTCGCCGTCGCCGGCCAGCGCCACGACGATCCGATCCGGGCGGCTGCGCTTCGCCATCACGGCGGCGGGCAGGCCGTAGCCCATGGAGCCGGAGGTCGGCGCGAGCTGCGTGCCGAAGGCGCGGAACCGGTAGTAGCGGTGGACCCAGGTGGCGAAGTTGCCGGCGCCGTTGCAGATCACCGCGTCCGGCGGCAGACGCTCGCGCAGCCACGCGATCGCCGCGCCGTACTGGAACGCCCCGGGCTTCGGCTCCGGCGTCTCGGACCACGCGCGGTAGGCGGCGTGGGCCTCGGCGGCGCGGCCGGTGCCGGTGGCCTCGAAATCGGGCAGGACCGCGCAGAAGGTCGCGGGCGCCGCCTCGATCGCCAGTGCCGGCTGGTAGACGCGGCCGAGCTCCGCCGCGTCGGCGTGGACGTGGACCAGCGGCAGGCCGGGATCCGGGATGCCGAGCAGGCCGTAGGATTGCGCCGGCATCTCGGAGAGGCGCCCGCCCACCATCAGCAGCAGGTCGGCCTCCCGGATCCGGGCGAGCAGCGCCGGGTTCGGCCCGATCCCGAGCTCGCCCGCGAAGTTCGGGTGGTCGGCGGGGAAGAGCTGGGCCCGCCGGAACGAGACCGCCACCGGCAGGTCGTGGCGCTCGGCCCAGGCGGCCAGGGCGGCGACGGCGCCTTCCGTCCAGCGGGAGCCGCCGAGCAGCACCACCGGCCGCCGCGCTTCCGCCAGCATGGCCCGCAGGCGCGCAACGTCGTCCCCCGACGGGGCCGGCGCGGCCGGGACGACGCGCGGCGCGTCCGGCACGGCCGCGACGTCGTCGAGCATGTCCTCCGGCAGGGCGACCACGACGGGGCCCGGGCGGCCCTGCAGCGCGACCCGGAAGGCCCGGGCGAGGATCTCGGGGATGCGCGCCGCGTCGTCGATCTCCACCGCCCACTTGGCGACGCCGCCGAACATCTGCCGGTAATCCACCTCCTGGAAGGCCTCGCGGTCGCGCATCCGCCGGGCGATCTGGCCGACGAACAGGATCATCGGCGTCGAATCCTGGCGGGCGATGTGCACGCCGGCGGAGGCGTTGGTCGCGCCGGGGCCCCGGGTGACGAAGCAGATGCCGGGGCGGCCCGTGAGCTTGCCGGCGGCCTCGGCCATGATCGCCGCGCCGCCCTCCTGCCGGCAGACCAGCACGTCGATGCCGCTGTCGCGCAGGGCATCGAGCACCGCGAGGTAGCTCTCCCCGGGGACGCAGGTCACGCGCTCGACGCCCTGCGCGCGGAGCTGGTCGACGAGCACCTGCGCGCCGGTGCGTGGGGGCAATCCGCTCAAGCCGTTCCTCCCTGGCGCTCGGGCCGCATCCGGGGCGTGGCGCCGGGGTCGGCCGTGGACCCGCCCGTCGCTGAGATGCGTCTGATATCCCAGTTTCAGGATAGGGGCGGGTTCGAGGCGGTCAACCTGTCAGACCAGGGGGCGCCGGTCGAGGGCCCGGCGGGTCATCTGGTCGAGAAAGTCGAACAGCGTCCCGATCCCGGCAAGGGCCGCGCCCGCGTCCCGCGCCGCGATGCCCGACACGATCGCCGCGTGGATCGCGGCGCAGTCCGGGAAGCTGGCGGTCGGCTCGTAGGTGTACCAGAACCGGCGCGACTGCGCGTGCAGCGCCGCCATGGTGCCGGTGAGCGTCGGGTTGTGGGCGGCGCCGACCAGCCCCTCGTGCAGGGCGCGCTTGTGCCGGAAATACGCCTCCCGGTCACGGGCCTCCGCGGTGCCGCGCAGGCCGGCGACTCGGTCCAGCAGCCGCGCCATGTCGTCCCCGGTGCCGCGCGCGATGGCGCAGCGGGCCACGGTCTCGTCGAGGGGGCGCCGCACCTCCAGCAGCTCGAGGTGCTTGACGACGTCGACCTGGGTGACGAGGACGCCGCGGCGCGGATGGACCTCCACGAACCCGATCGTCTTCAGCCGCGCCAGGGCCTCGCGGACCGGGGTCCGGCCGAGGCCGAGCTCCGCGCCGAGTTCGCCCTCCGAGACCATGGCGCCTGGCGCGAGGCGGCGGCTGATGATCATCTGCTCGATGGCGTCGTAGGCGGTCTCGGCGAGCGAGCGCGGCCTGGGCACCTCCGCCGCCGTCGCGCTCCCGCCGCCCGCAAATCCCAATTCGGCCAAGGGCTTCCCCGTCGATCTCCGCCCGTGTCTGGCGCGACCCGCGTCGGTTGACAATGGCGCCGCGCGCCGTGTTACTCAAGAGCTGGGATATCAGTCCGCGCGCAGCGCGGGCGGGAGCCAAGGCCGGCACAAGCGACGCGTGATTGTCACCGTGCGCGGGTGCCGAGACCGAGGCCCGGGGAGGAGAAGCGGATGTCCGGGTTGTCCCCTGAGACGCGCGCCAAGCTGAAGACCGTCAGCACCGCGACGCTGATGACCGCCCTCTACAAGCGCGGCTTCCGCAACCAGATGATCCAGGGCGTGCTGCCCCTGAAGGCCGGTGGCCCGACGATGGTCGGCGAGGCCTACACCCTGCGCTACATCCCGGCCCGGGAGGACCTGAACCCGATCACGGTGTTCCGCGACCGCGCGCACCCGCAGCGCAAGGCCGTGGAGGAGTGCCCGCCCGGCGCCGTGATGGTGATCGACAGCCGGAAGGACGCCCGGGCCGCCTCCGCGGGCTCGATCCTGGCGACCCGCCTGATGGTGCGCGGCTGCGCCGGGCTCGTCACCGACGGCGGCTTCCGCGATGCCGACGAGATCGCCCGGCTGGAGATGCCGAGCTACCACGCGCGCCCGTCGGCACCGACGAACCTCACGGTCCACCAGGCGATCGACATCAACGTGCCGATCGGCTGCGGCGACGCGCCCGTCTTCCCCGGCGACGTGGTCGTCGGCGACGGCGACGGGGTCGCGGTGATCCCGGCCCACCTCGCCGACGCGGTCGCCGACGAGGCCGTCGAGATGACCGCCTACGAGGATTTCGTCACCGAGGAGGTTCGCAAGGGCCGCACAATCCTCGGCCTCTACCCTGCCACCGACGAGCAGAGCCTCGCCGATTTCGCCGCCTGGCGGAAGCGGACCGGTCGCTGAGCGTGCCGTACCGGCCCGCTCCGGCCCGGCCCGCGATCGGCAATGGGCCGGGACGCGTCGGATTCGGCTCGGGGGGACGCCATGGCGGCGGGGTTGCGCGGGGGCGATGCGGCGCCGGAGATCGAGCGGCGGACGATCGCCAAGGTGTCGCGGCGTCTCCTGCCGCTGATCGTCCTGATCTACTTCGTCGCCTACATGGACCGGACGAATGTGGGCTTCGCCTCGTTCGGGCTGAGCCGGGAGTTCGGGTTCTCCGCCACGGTCTACGGATGGGCGGCCGGCATCTTCTTCCTCGGCTACGTCATCTTCGAAGTGCCGAGCAACGTCCTCCTGGAGCGCGCCGGGGCGCGGCTCTGGATCGCCCGGATCATGGTCACCTGGGGACTGGTGGCGGGCAGCATGGCCCTCATCACCGGCCCGGCGAGCTTCCTCGCCCTGCGCTTCCTGCTGGGCGTGGCCGAGGCCGGATTCTTCCCCGGCGTGATCCTCTACTTCACCTACTGGTTCCCGAAGCGGTACCGGGCGCGCGTGGTCGCCGCGCTGTTCCTGGCGGTCCCGGGCTCGAACGCCCTCACGGCAGTGATCTCGGGGGCGCTGCTCCAGCTCGAGGGGGCGCTGGGCCTGCACGGCTGGCAGTGGCTGTTCCTCCTCGAGGCGGCCCCCTCGATCCTGCTGGCCTTCGCGGTCCTGGCGCTGATGACCGACCGTCCCGAACAGGCGGCGTGGCTCACCCCCGAGGAGCGGCTGTGGCTCGGGACCGCGATCGCGGCGGAGCGGGACGGCACGGTCAGGGCCCACGGGCCCTTCACCCTGGGGCAGGTCCTCACCGACCGGCGCGTGCTCGCGCTGGGGTCGATCTACTTCAGCATCGGCACCGCCACCTACGGCATCACCTTCTTCCTGCCGCCGATCCTGAAGAGCCTGCACCTCACCGACTGGGAGACGGGCGTCGCCACGGCGGTGCCCTACCTCGTCGGGACCCTGGGCATGATCGCCTGGAGCTGGTCGTCGGACCGGCGCGACGAGCGCCGCTGGCACTTCGCGATCGCCGCGCTGGTCGCCGCCCTCGGCCTCATCGCCTCCGGACCCGTGCTCGGCAGCCTCTGGGCGCTCGCGGCGATGTCGGTGGCCACGGTCGGGCTCTACGGGAGCAAGCCGGCCTTCTGGGCGATGCCGGGGGAGTTCCTGGCCGGGCCCGCGGCCGCAGGGGGGATCGCCCTGATCAACGCGATCGGCAATCTCGGCGGCTTCGTCGGCCCCTACGTCCTGGGCTGGCTCAAGGATTACACCGGCACCTACGAGGCCGGCCTCTACTTCCTGGCGGCGTGCGCGCTCGCCTCCGCGGCGATCACGCTCGTCGCGGGCCGGCCCGGCCGCGGCGGGACGGATCCGCGGCGCGGCGCCGTCCGCCCGGCCGGGCCGGACCCGTGAGACCGGAGACAGAGCGATGACCGCGCGCAAGAAGACCCTGGACGACCTGCGCAGCCAGCGCTGGTTCGGCGCCACCGACCTGCGCAGCTTCGGCCACCGCTCCCGCATGCTCCAGATGGGCTACGAGCGGGCGGACTTCACCGGCAAGCCGATCGTCGGCATCGTCAACACCTGGAGCGACATCAATCCCTGTCACCAGCATTTCCGCGAGCGCGTCGAGCACGTGAAGCGCGGCGTCTGGCAGGCGGGCGGCTTCCCGATCGAGTTGCCGGCGCTGTCGCTGTCGGAGAACTTCGTCAAGCCGACCACGATGCTCTACCGCAACCTCCTGGCCATGGAGGTGGAAGAGCTGCTGCGCCAGCATCCTGTCGACGGCGCGGTGCTGATGGGCGGCTGCGACAAGACCACGCCCGGCACCGTCATGGGCGGGATCTCCATGAACCTGCCGATGGTCTTCCTCCCGGCCGGACCCATGATGCGCGGGCATTTCGGCGGCACGATCCTGGGCTCCGGCTCGGATGTCTGGAAGTACTGGGCCGAGAAGGAGGCCGGGAACATCACCACGCAGGAATGGAACGACATGGAGGCGGGCATCGCCCGCTCCGCCGGGACCTGCATGACCATGGGCACGGCCTCGACCATGACGGCGATCACCGAGGCGCTGGGGCTGTCCCTGCCCGGCTCGGCCTCGATCCCGGCGGCCGACGCCGACCATCCGCGCATGGCCGGCGCCTGCGGCCGGCGGATTGTCGAGATGATCTGGGAGGACCTGAAGCCGTCCGACATCCTCGACCGCCGCTCGATCGACAACGCGCTGGTGGTTCACAACGCGCTGGCCGGCTCCACCAACGCGATGATCCACCTCGTGGCCATGGCGGGGCGGGCCGGTATCCCGGTCAAGCTCACCGAGTTCGACGACTTCGCCCAGAAGGTGCCGGTGATCGCCAACCTTCGGCCCTCGGGGCAGTGGCTGATGGAGGATTTCCACATCGCGGGCGGCATCCGCGCCCTGATGGCGCGCCTGTCCCCGCTCCTCCACCTCGACGCCCGCTCGGTCACCGGCGGCACGGTCGGCGACGGGCTCGCCGGCATGAAGGTGTTCAACGACGACGTGATCCGCCCGCTCGACCGGCCGATCGTCTCCATGGGCGGAACCGCGATCCTGTACGGCAACCTCGCGCCGGACGGGTGCGTGATCAAGCCGCCGGCCGCCGACCCGCGTTTCCTGAACCATACCGGCCCCGCGCTGGTCTTCGACAGCTACGACGCGATGAGCGCGGCGGTGAACGACCTCGACCTCGACGTCACGCCCGACCACGTGATGATCCTGCGCAATGCCGGCCCGATCGGCGGCCCCGGCATGCCCGAATGGGGCATGCTGCCGATCCCCAAGGTCCTCCTCCGGCAGGGCGTGCGCGACATGGTCCGCATCTCGGACGCCCGGATGAGCGGGACCAGCTACGGCGCGTGCATCCTGCACGTGGCGCCGGAATCGGCCGCGCGCGGGCCACTGGCCGCCGTGCGCGACGGCGACCTCATCACCGTGGACGTGCCCGGGCGGCGGATCCACCTGCACCTCGACGACGCCGAGATCGCGGCGCGGGTGAAGGCCTTCGTGCCGCCCGACCGGGTGTATCCGCGGGGCTACAACCGGCTGTTCGCCCAGCACGTGCGGCAGGCCAACGAGGGCTGCGATTTCGACTTTCTTGAGGGCGCCGGCGGGATCCCGGAACCCGAGATTCACTGACCGGCCCGAGCCGTCGGCAACAGGCGGCGGGCCGCACCACAGGGAGGTACCATGGTCACGATCGCACGCAGGGGGCTGCTCGCCGGAGCGGCCCTGATCGGCGCCGCGCGGGCGGCGGGAGCCGGCTGGGAGCCGTCGCAGCGGGTGCCCGACCCAGCGGTGGAGATCGTCGATCCGGCCTTCGCCAAGTACCGCCTCGCCTCGGCGACGGTCGAGCGGGTTGCCACCGGCTTCCGCTGGGCCGAGGGCCCGGTCTGGTTCGGCGACATGGGATCGCTGCTGTTCAGCGACGTGGTCAACGACCGGATCATGAAGTGGGAGGAGGCGTCGGGCGCGCTCTCGGTGTTCCGCAAGCCGTCGAACTACGCCAACGGCAACACCCGCGACCGGCAGGGCCGCCTGATCACCTGCCAGCACAAGACGCGCAGCGTGACCCGGACCGAGCACGACGGCAGCCTCACCACGCTGATGGACCGGTTCGACGGCAAGCCGCTGAACTCGCCCAACGACGTGGTCTGCCATTCAGACGGCGCGGTCTGGTTCACCGACCCGGCCTTCGGGCCGAACCCGCACGAGTCCATGGCCGCGCCGGAACTGCCCGGCAACGTCTACCGGATCGACCCCAGGACGGGGCAGGCCAGCGTCGTGGTCGAGGGCGTGGCGGGTCCGAACGGGCTCTGCTTCTCGCCGGACGAGTCCAAGCTCTACGTCATCGAGGCGCGGGCGAAGCCGAACCGCCTGATCCGCGTCTACGATGTGGTCGAGAACGGCACCAGGACCGCGAACGGGCGGGTGTTCTACGATGCCGGCACCGGCACGCCGGACGGCTTCCGCGTCGATGTCGACGGCAATCTCTGGTGCGGCTGGGGGATGAGCGAGGCCGAGGACGGGGTCATCGTGCTCTCGCCGCAGGCCAAGCTGATCGGCCGGATCCGCCTGCCGGAGCGCTGCGCCAACCTGTGCTTCGGCGGCGTCAACCGCAACCTGCTGCTGATGACGGCGTCGCACTCGGTCTATTCACTGTACGTGAACACGCGGGGCGCGGGGACCTGCTGAGATCGGATGGGCGGTTCGGGCCGCCCTGCCGTCCTCGCGAGCGGCGCGAAGCAAACCAGGGCGGCGCCACGCTGACCGATGTCGCGCTGCCCCGAGTCGCTTCGCCACGCTCGCGATGACGGCGGTGCCTCGCCCCTACTCCGCCGCCTGCGGCAGGTACCGCGCCGGGTCGTAGTTGAGGATCGGCCCGAGCCAGCGCTCGACCTCGCGGACATCCATCCCCTTGCGGGCGGCGTAATCCTCGACCTGATCCCGCTCCACCTTGGCGACGCCGAAATAGTGCGCCTCCGGGTGGGCGATGTAGATCCCCGACACCGACGAGCCCGGCCACATGGCGTAGGACTCGGTCAGCTTCACGCCGATCCGGCTCTCGGCCTTCAGCAGGTCGAACAGCGTGGTCTTCTCGGTGTGGTCGGGCTGGGCCGGGTAGCCCGGAGCCGGACGGATGCCGTCGTACTTCTCCAGCACCAGCTCCTCGGGCGCGTAGGCCTCCTCAGACGCGTAGCCCCAGAACTCCTTGCGCACGCGCTCGTGCATCCGCTCGGCGAAGGCCTCGGCGATGCGGTCGGCCAGCGCCTTCACGAGGATCGCCCGGTAATCGTCGTTCGCCCGCTCGAAGCGCTCGGCGATGCGCACCTCCTCCAGGCCGGCCGTGACCACGAAGCCGCCGACGTAATCGGCGATGCCGGTCTCGGAAGGCGCCACGAAGTCCGACAGGCAGGTGTTCGACCGCCCGTCGCGCTTCGAGAGCTGCTGGCGCAGGCCGTGGAAGGTGGCGAGCCGCTCCGACCGGCTCTCGCCGGTGTAGAGCGCGATGTCGTCGCCGACGCTGTTGGCCGGCCAGAAGCCGATCACCGCCTTCGGGTTGAACCAGCGCTCCTCCACGATCTGCTTCAGCATCTCTTGCGCGTCCTCGTAGAGGGCGCGGGCGGCCGGGCCCTGCTCGGGATCGTCCAGGATCGCCGGGAAGCGGCCCTTGAACTCGTAAGTCTGCAGGAACGGCGTCCAGTCGATGTAGGGCACGAGGTCGGCGACCTCGTAGGAGCCGTAGACCCGGGTGCCGGTGAAGGTCGGCTTGGCCGGCTTGTAGGCCGACCAGTCGATCCTGAAGGCGTTGGTCCGCGCCTTGGCGAGCGGCAGCCGCTGCTTGTCGGCCTCCGAGCGCTTGTGGGCGTCGGCGACCTTGGCGTACTCGGCCCGGACCTTCTCGATCGTGGGCCCGCGGGTCTCCTTGGAGATCAGGCTCGACACCACGCCGACCGCGCGGCTCGCGTCGGTGACGTAGACCGCCTGCCCCTTGGCGTAGGCCGGGTGGATCTTCACCGCCGTGTGGACGCGGCTGGTGGTGGCGCCGCCAATCAGCAGCGGCACGTCGAGGCCCTCGCGCTCCATCTCGCCGGCCACGTGGACCATCTCGTCGAGCGACGGGGTGATCAGGCCCGACAGGCCGACGATGTCGACCTTCTCGGTCTTGGCGGTCTCCAGGATCTTGGCGGCCGGTACCATCACCCCGAGATCGATGATCTCGTAGTTGTTGCAGGCCAGCACGACGCCGACGATGTTCTTGCCGATGTCGTGGACGTCGCCCTTCACGGTGGCCATCAGCACCTTGCCGGCGGCCTGACGCTTGCCGTCGCCGCCGTTGGCGCGCTTCTCCTCCTCCATGAAGGGCTCGAGATAGGCGACCGCCTGCTTCATCACGCGGGCGGACTTCACCACTTGCGGCAGGAACATCTTGCCGGAGCCGAACAGGTCGCCGACCACGTTCATGCCGGCCATCAGCGGGCCCTCGATCACGTGGAGCGGGCGCTCCACGCCCTGGCGCGCCTCCTCGGTGTCGGCCACGATGTACTCGGTGATGCCGTTGACCAGCGCGTGCTCGATGCGCTTCGCGACCGGGGCCTCGCGCCAGGTCAGGTCGGCGGTCTTGGCCTGGGCCGAGGCGCCGGTCTTGAACCGCTCGGCCGCCTCCAGCAGGCGCTCGGTGGAATCGTCCCGACGGTTGAGGACCACGTCCTCGCAGAGCTCGCGCAGCTCGGCCGGGATCTCGTCGTAGACGGCGAGCTGACCGGCATTGACGATGCCCATGTCCATGCCCGCCTTGATGCAGTGGAACAGGAACACCGCGTGCATCGCCTCGCGCACCGGCTCGTTGCCGCGGAAGGCGAAGCTGAGGTTCGAGACGCCGCCCGAGATGTGGGCGTGCGGCAGGGTCTCGCGGATCGTCCGGGTCGCCTCGATGAAGGCGACGCCGTACGGGTTGTGCTCCTCGATACCGGTGGCGACGGCGAAGATGTTCGGGTCGAAGATGATGTCCTCGGGCGGGAAGCCGACCTGCTCGGTCAGGATCCGGTAGGCCTTGGTGCAGATCTCGACCTTGCGCTCGTAGGAATCCGCCTGCCCCTGCTCGTCGAAGGCCATCACCACCACGGCGGCCCCGTAGGAGCGGCAGATCTTGGCGGCCTCGATGAACTTCTCCTCGCCCTCCTTCATGGAGATCGAGTTCACGATCGGCTTGCCCTGGATGCACTTCAGACCGGCCTCGATCACCTCGAACTTCGAGGAATCGACCATCACGGGCACCCGGGCGATGTCGGGCTCGGCGGCGACGAGGTTCAGGAACTCGACCATCGCCTTCTGCGAGTCGAGCAGGCCCTCGTCCATGTTGACGTCGATCACCTGGGCGCCGGCCGCCACCTGATCACGGGCGACGTCCAGCGCCGCCGCGTAGTCGCCGTTGGTGATGAGCTTGCGGAACTTGGCCGAGCCGGTGACGTTCGTGCGCTCGCCGACGTTCACGAACGGGATTTCCGGCGTGAGGACGAAGGGCTCGAGGCCGGAGAGCCGCATCAGGCGGGGGATCTCGGGGATTGGCCGCGGCGCCTTGCCGGCGACGGCCTCCGCGATGGCGCGGATGTGGTCCGGGGTCGTGCCGCAGCAGCCGCCGACCATGTTGACGAGGCCGGATTCGGCGAACTCGCCGACCAGCTTGCCCATGGCCTCCGGGCTCTCGTCGTAGAGGCCGAACTCGTTCGGCAGGCCGGCATTCGGGTAGGCGCAGACCAGCGTGTCGCAGATCCGCGACAGCTCGGCGATGTGGCCGCGCATCTCGCGGGCGCCGAGCGCGCAGTTGAGGCCGAAGGTCAGCGGCTCGGAATGGCGCAGGGAGTGCCAGAAGGCCGCCGGGGTCTGGCCCGACAGGGTGCGGCCCGAGAGGTCGGTGATCGTGCCGGAGATCTGGATCGGCAGCCGGATGCCGGTCTCGTCGAAGACCTGCCACGCGGCCGCAACCGCCGCCTTGGCGTTGAGCGTGTCGAAGATCGTCTCGATCAGGATCAGCTCGGCGCCGCCGTCGATCAGGCCGCGGACCTGCTCCACGTAGGCCTGCTTGACCTGATCGAAGGTCACGGCCCGGAAGCCCGGGTTGTTCACGTCCGGCGAGATCGACAAAGTCCGGTTCGTCGGCCCGATGGCGCCGGCCACGAAGCGGCGGCGGCCGTCCTTCTCCTCGGCGAGCTTGGCGGCCTCCCGGGCGAGCCGGGCGCCCTCGGCGTTCAGCTCGTGGATGATCGACTCCATGCCGTAATCGGCCTGGGCGATGGTGGTGCCCGAGAAGGTGTTGGTCTCGCAGACGTCGGCGCCGGCCAGGAAGTAGTCGAGGTGGATCTGCCGGATCGCGTCGGGCTGGGTCAGGATCAGCAGGTCGTTGTTGCCCTTCTGATCGTGGCCGTGGTCCTCGAAGCGCTCGCCGCGGAAATCCTCTTCCGAGTACTTGAGCCGCTGGATCACGGTGCCCATCGCCCCGTCGAGGACGAGGATCTTCTCCGCCGCGCGCTGGCGCAGGGCCTGGGCGATCTCGGTGCCGTCGACGGGGGCAAAAGCGGTCATCGTGCGTCCTGTCAGATCACCTCGTCCTGAGGTGCCGGAGCGAAGCGGAGGCCTCGAAGGAGGGTTCGAAGTTTCGTCCTGTCAGGCGTTTTCGCGCCCTTTGCGCGACCACGCCGCCGTCTTTGCGAGCGGAGCGAAGCAATCCAGCAGCGCCACGCTAACAGATGTCGCGCTGCCCTGGGTCGCTTCGCAGCGCTCGCGATGACGGGGTAGGATGCTTATGAGACAGCCTTATTCAAGCCGCCTTCGCCGCCGCCAGCTTCGGCGCCTGCGCGCGCAGGCCGAGCAGGTGGCAGATCGCGTAGACCAGATCCGACCGGTTCATCGAGTAGAAGTGGAAGTCGTTGACGCCCTCGTCCACGAGGTCGAGCACCTGCTCGGCCGCCACCGCGCCCGCCACGAGCCGGCGGGTCTCGACGTCGTTCTCCAGGCCCTCGAACCGGGCGGCCAGCCAGTAGGGCACCGAGGCGCCGGTGCGGCGGGCGAAGTTCGCCGCCTGCTTGAAGTTCTGCACCGGCAGGATGCCCGGGATGATCGGGATGGTGATCCCGGCGGCCCGGACCTTCTCCAAGTAGCGCAGGTAGATCTCGTTCTCGAAGAAGAACTGGGTGATCGCCTGGTCGGCCCCGGCATCGACCTTGGCCTTCAGGGCGTCGATGTCGGCGTCCAGCGAGGCCGCCTCGGGGTGCTTCTCGGGATAGGCCGAGACCGAGACCTTGAAGTCGCCGATCCGCTTGATCCCCTCGACCAGCTCGGCGGTCGAGGCGTAGCCCTCCGGGTGCGGCCGGTAGGCGTGGCCGACCCCCTCGGCCGGGTCGCCCCGGAGCGCCACGATGTGGCGCACGCCCGCGTCCCAGTAGGACTGGACCACCGCGTCGATCTCGTCGCGGGAGGCGTCCACGCAGGTGAGGTGGGCGGCCGGCTTCAGGCCGGTCTCGCGGACCATGCGGGCCACCGTGTTGTGGGTGCGCTCGCGGGTCGAGCCGCCGGCCCCGTAGGTCACCGAGACGAAGCTCGGCTGCAGCGGCGCGAGGCGCTCGATGGAGTTCCAGAGGATCTTCTCCATCTCGTCGGTCTTCGGCGGGAAGAACTCGATCGAGACGCGGATCGGGTGGTAGCCGTCGCGGCTGGCGCGGTGGGTGGAACGGCGCATCGGGGTCTCGTCCTCTATGTCGATCGGTTCAGACGAAGTCTGCGGAGGTCAGTGTCTCAGGCGACGGCGCGCTGAGGCTGTTCTGTGTCGGTGTCGGCCAGCCCGTCCTGGGCCAGCCAGAGGGTGACGGTGAGCTGGCCGGACTCGCGCGGCGCCAGATCGCGGGTGGCGACCGTCGCGAGGCCGGCCTCGGCGAGCCAGCCGGAGACCTGATCGGCGGAGAAGCCGAGCCGCCGGTGGGCCTGACCGGTGCGCAGGAACTCCAGCTCGTGCGGCGCGAAATCCACCACCAGCAGGCGGCCGCCCGGCGCCACGAGCCGCGCGGCGCCGCGGAGCGCCCGGGCCGGGTCGTCGAGGTAGTGCAGCACCTGATGGACCACGACGAGGTCGAAGCTCGCCCGCGCGAAGGGCGGCGCGTGGATGTCGCCCTGCCGCAGATCGACGCGCGCGAGGCCCTGGCGCTCCAGGTTGGCCCGGGCCACGGACAGCATGGCGTGGCTCGAATCGAGCCCGGTGGCGCGGGCAGCCCGCGGCGCCAGCAGGCCGAGCATCCGGCCGGTGCCGGTGCCGAGATCGATCAGGCTGCCGATCGGGCGGTCGCCCAGGGCGTCGAGCACCGCGGCCTCCACCGTCGCCTCGGGCACGTGCAGGGAGCGCAGCTCGTCCCATTTGGGGGCCAGCCGGGCGAAGAAGGTCGTGGCCGCCTCGGCCCGCTGCGCCCGGACGGCGTCGAGCCGCGCGCGGTCCTCCGACAGGGGCGGCGCGGTCCGGTCGAGCCCGGACAGCAGCGGGTCCGCTAGGCCGGCGCGGGCGTCGGACAGCCGGAAGAACGCCCAGGCCCCCTCGCGGTGACGCTCGACCAGGCCGGCCTCGACCAGGAGCTTCAGGTGGCGGGAGATCCGCGGCTGGGACTGGCCGAGGATGTCGGTGAGGTCGGAGACCGACAGCTCCCCCTCGACGAGCAGTGCCAGGATGCGCAGGCGCGTCTCCTCTGCGGCGGCACGCAGGACGCCCAGGGCTTCCGGAAAGGGGATCGACCCCGCTTCTTGCCTGCGTTCGATAGACATAAAGATATGTTTATGTCCGTTTCGACGCGGGCGCAAGCACGATCTTGATCTGGCCCGCGACCGATCGAGACGGCTTTGCCGAACCGTTGAGACCGAAGCGCGGCGCCCGCGTTGATGGCAGGGCCGCGGATCGCGCGCCCGGGAGGCGTGCATGGCCGAGAGTCCGTTCCCGCAGATCACGCTGGTCCGCCACGGCGAGACTGCCTGGAGCCGGTCCGGTCAGCATACCGGGCGCAGCGACATCCCTCTGACGCCGGAGGGCGAGGAAGCGGCGCGCGCCCTCGCCCCGCGCCTGGCGGCCCGCGCCTACGCGGAGGTCTGGTCGAGCCCGTCGGGCCGGGCGGCCACGACCTGCGCGCTGGCGGGCTTCGGCGACCGCCGCGCGACCGACCCGGATCTCGCGGAGTGGGATTACGGCGCCTACGAGGGCCGGACCACGAAGGCGATCCTGGCCGAGCGGCCGGACTGGCGGCTGTTCCGCGACGGCTGCCCCGGGGGCGAGACGGCGGCGGATGTCGGTGCCCGGGCGGACCGGGTCATCGCCCGGGCCCGCGCCCGCGACGCCGACCTCATCGTGTTCTCCAGCGCGCATGTCCTGCGCGTGCTCGCCGCGCGCTGGATCGGCCTCGAGCCGCAGGGCGGCGCGCTCCTCGTGCTCGGCACCGCGAGCGTCTCGGTCCTCGGCTACGAGCACGACCGCACCGAACCCGTGCTGCGCGCCTGGAACGGGTAGGCGCTAGCGCAGCCAATACCCGTCGGGCGCCAGCGCCTTGGGCATCGGCTCGCCCAGGGCGTGGTGGACGATGCGGTCCACGGCGCGGACCATGGCGTCGAGGGGGAGGTCGTTGGGCTCGGTGCCGAACGGCTCCTCGAGCTCGTCGCCGAGGGCGTCGAGGCCGAAGAACGTGTAGGCCACGAGCGCGACCACGATCGGGGTCGCCCAGCCGAGGGATCCGGTGAGGCCCACCGGCAGGAGCAGGCAGTAGAGCCACGCGGTCCGGTACACGAGCAGCGTGTAGGCGAAGGGCAGCGGCGTGTTGGCGAGCCGCTCGCAGGCGGTGTGCACGCCCGACAGCGCCTCGATCCGGGCCTCGAGGATGCCGAACTGGATGTCGCTGAGCCGGCCCGCGCGCGTCAGCGCGGCGAGGTCGCGGGTGATGGCGGCCAGGACCGAGTCGGTGGGATTCGGGCCGGACAGGTCCGATCCGGGGCTCGTCCGGTCGACGGCGGCGGCCTCGTCCAGGTCGCGCAGGCGGGCGTGGAGGCCGTGCGCGAAGGCCGACAGGCGCCGGAGCTGGAGCGCGGCCTCCCGCTCGGGCAGGAGGGCCGGGAGGGCGCGGGCGAGGTTGCGCACCTCGCCGATCAGGTTGCCCCAATGCTTCCGGGCCTCCCACCAGCGCTCGTAGCAGGCGTTGTTGCGGAAGCTCAGGAAGATCGAGAGGGCGAGGCCGACCACGGTGAACGGCGTCACACCGGCGCTGACCGGGAACAGCGCGGGCCACCGCGCCTCCGCCCACACCACCGCGCACGAGACCGCCACGATCCCCGCGAGCTTGGGCGCCACCCGCGGCAGGATCGAGCCGCGCAGGGTGAACAGCAGGGTCAGCAGGTTGGGCCGGGTGCGGACGATCATCGGGGCTTCGGCGATGCGGTGCTTCCGTCCTGCCCTGCCCCCTCCGGACCCGCAAGCGACGTCTCTGTGAGCTGTGTCGTGGACCGAGCTCGGACGGGCCTCAGACTGTCTCCGCCTCCCACAGCCACGCCGCGCCGCGCACGCCCGAGGCGTCGCCGTGCAGGCTCGCCCGCACGGGCGTGTCGAAGGCGTCGGAGAAGACGTGGGGGGCGATCGCCGCCGGCAGGCCCGCGATCAGCTCCGGAATGCGCGACAGGCCGCCGCCGATCACGATCACGTCCGGATCGAGGAGGTTCACCACCTGGGCGGCCGCGCGCCCGAGGCGCTCGAGGTGGACGGCGAGCGTCTCCCGCGCCGCCGGGCTACCGGCCCGGGCCTCGGCGACGACCGCCTCGGCGGTGAGGTCGCCGCTGTGCCGCCGCGCGTGGTCCGCCGCCAGCCCGGGACCGGACAGCCAGGTCTCGACGCAGCCCCGGCGGCCGCAATAGCAGGCGGCGCCCGGCCGCTCGTCGTCGCGGGGCGCCGGCAGGGGGCCGTGGCCCCACTCGCCCGCGATGCCGTTGCGGCCCGTGAGCACCCGACCGTCGACGGCGATGCCGGACCCGACGCCGGTGCCCAGGATCACCGCCCAGACCACGCGGGCCCCGGCGCCGGCGCCGTCGATCGCCTCCGACACCGCCAGGCAGTTGGCGTCGTTCTCGATCCGGAGCGGGCGCTCCAGGCGCGCGCCGAGATCGGCCGCGAAGGGGTGTCCGTTGAGCCAGTGCGAGTTGGCGTTGCGCACGAGGCCCGTCGCCGGGGACAGGCTCCCCGGCATGCCGATGCCGACGCTGCAGGGCGCGCCGGCCTCGGCTTCGAGACGCAGGACGAGGTCGGCCACGGCCTCGACGGTGGCCCGGTAGGCGCCCCGCGGGGCGGGCATCCGCGCCTCGGCCAGGGTCGTCCCGTCCCGGCCGAGCACGATCCCGGCGATCTTGGTGCCGCCGAGATCGATGCCGAGGCGCGGGCGACCTTTGTACTCCGCCGCGGGCGATCCCATCACTCGGCGGCGGCGACCTTGCTGTCGGTGCCCATCGGCTGCGGCGACTCGTCGGCGATGTGGGTGCCGATGGCGACCGGGTGGGCCATCACCTCGTTGAGCTTGGCGACGTCGAGCTCGCCCTCCCAGCGGCTGACCACCACGCAGGCGACACCGTTGCCCACGAGGTTGGTGAGCGCGCGGCACTCGGACATGAACTTGTCGATGCCGAGGACCAGGGTCATGGCGGCGACCGGGACCGGGCTGTTGGGGATCGCCGAGAGGGTCGCCGCCAGGGTGATGAAGCCCGCGCCGGTGACGCCCGAGGCGCCCTTCGAGGTCAGCATCGCCACCAGGATGATGGTCGCGTACTGGCTGATCGACAGGTCCACGCCCACGGCCTGCGCCAGGAACAGCGTCGCCAGCGTCATGTAGATGTTAGTGCCGTCGAGGTTGAACGAGTAGCCGGTCGGCACCACGAGGCCGACGACCGAGTCCGAGGCGCCGAGGCGGCGCATCTTGGTCATGAGCTGCGGCAGCACCGTCTCGGAGGACGACGTGCCGACCACGATCAGCAGCTCGTCCTTGATGTAGGCGAGGAAGCGCAGGATCGAGAAGCCCGCCACCCGGGCGATCGTCCCGAGCACCAGCAGCACGAACAGGATCGCCGTGATGTAGAAGGTGCCGACGAGCCACGCGAGATCGTAGACTTTCTGGATGCCGTACTCGCCGATCGTGAACGCCATGGCGCCGAAGGCGCCGACCGGGGCGAGCTTCACCACGATGCCGATGATCCGGAAGAAGATCTGGCCGGCGGTGTCGATCGCGTGGTTCACCGAGGCCGCGCGCTCGCCGAGATTCGTCACCACGACGCCGGTGAGGATCGAGATCAGCAGCACCTGCAGCAGGTCGCCGGTGGCGAAGGGGTCGAGGAAGCTCTTCGGGATGATCGCCAGGATGTGGGCGACCGTGGAGTCGGCCGCCGCCTTGCTGGCGTAGGTCGCGACCTTGCTGGCATCGAGCTTCGACGGGTCGGCGTTGAAGCCGGCACCGGGTCGGATCACCTCGCCGACGATGACGCCGATCAGCAGCGCGATGGTGGACACCACCTCGAAGTAGACCAGCGCCTTCAGGCCGACGCGGCCGACCTTCTTCAGGTCGCCGATCGACGCGATGCCGTGGACGATCGTGCAGAAGATGATCGGCGCGATCATCATCTTGATCAGGCCGATGAAGGCGTCGCCGAGCCACTTCATCGACTTGCCGGTGGCCGGATCGTACCAGCCGAGCAGCACGCCGAGCGCGATGGCGATCAGGACCTGGATGTAGAGCACCTTGTACCAGGGCTCGCGGGGCGCTGCGGCGGGAGCCGTCGCCTGGATTGCCTGTGCCATGTCCATCCCGTGCGACGACCGCGCACCCTCCCGATTTGCCGGCACGCTAGCGATTATCACCCGGCGCCTCAACGCTGCACGCTTATCTGCCCCGAACCATCCGTGACAAAAACCTGTCGATCCCGGGCGGAGACTGCTCTCGTCCGACCGATGCGCGGGTCCGCGAAAGCGGACGGGCCGCAGCGCGATCTGCGCTGCGGCCCGTCCGTGTCTCGCGTTCGTGTCTCGCGTTCGTGTCTCGCGTTCGTGTCTCGCGTCGTTGCGCCGCGGTGCGGCGTCGAGGCTCAGGTCTGCTGCTGGGTCCGGCGGGGACGGACGGTCCAGCGCTCGAACATCGAGGCGGGATCCTCGCTCTTCCCGTCCTTGTTCTCGGCGGCGGGATCGGGCTGCTGGTGGATCGCCGCGCCGAGCGCTTGCGACAGGCTCTCGATCACGTCGTCGATGCGGGCGTCCCCGTGCAGGGCGTCGCCGGTGCCGGCCTGCGGGGCGGGCGTCTCGGCGGCGTGCGCGGCGTGCGCGGCCGCTTCCGGCGCGGGTTCCGGCTGCGGCTCGGGCTCGGGGTGATGCTCGGGGACCGGCTCGGGCGGGCGCGGGGCGGAAGCGGCGGGCTCCGGAGCCGGCGGCGGGGCCGCGACGACCGGCGCGGCAGCGGCGGCGGCGGGCGCGGCCCGGCGCATGGCGCCCATCGCGCCCTCGTCGGACTCGGTCGTCCGGCTGCTGCTGCTGCCGTAGCGGCCGAAGCCGAACCGGGGCTCGATCAGGTCCAGCACCGCGTCCAGCGCGGCGTTGCTCAGCGCCACCTCCTCGGCGGCCGGCACGCCCTGGATGGCCAGGGCCGCCCGCTCGAAGGCCGGCTCGTTGCTGACCTCGCGGCCGAACCAGCCCGGGGCGTGGAAGCCGGCGGCCTCGCCGTCATTGTCGAAGGTGACGCTGATCAGGTCCAGGCTGCCGGGGGTGACGTAGCGGTCGATCGCGATCTCGCGGCCGCCGGCATTCAGGGTCGTGCGGTCGTAGGCGGCCTTGCCGGGGCAGACGTCCAGCAGCGCGTCGCCGTGGGCGCGCGGGACGTCGGTGCGCTCCTCGACCGGGATGCCGTCCGGCCCCTTGTTCACCAGGACCAGCTGACAGATCTGGCCGTCGACGCGCACGTAGGAGGCGCGGCCGCCCTGGGGCGCGAAGTGACCCTCGGTGATCCGGGCGCCGCCCCGCTCCTTGCGGATCAGGCGGACCAGGGACGGTGCGACCAGAAATCGGCGAACGGTGCTCATGAACTCAAAACCCCTCCCGCTTGGTCGGCGGCGCGCCGATCCGGCGGACAGCCCTCAGCGCCGCCGGGCCGCACGGAAGGGGACAAGTGGAGCCGACCCGCACGGCGTATAAGCTGACTGCCACGCCGTATTCGTCAGAGCCTGACCGCTTCCGTCGCCAATCACCGGACAGCGACAATCTGAGACTATAGAGCGCTAAGCAAAAACGCGACGAAATCAAGACCGGATCCGGTCGAGGATCCGGCCACGGCGCTCTCTGTCCCCGATATCCCGGCTTTCGCGCCGGGTTTCCGAACCCAGGTTAGCGAGGTCCGCGTTTCAATCGGCCGGCTCGAAATTCATCGCCGCGCCGTTCATGCAGTAGCGCAGGCCGGTCGGCGCCGGGCCGTCGTCGAAGACGTGGCCGAGATGGCCCTGGCAGCGGGCGCAGTGCACCTCGGTGCGGACCATCCAGTGGCTGCGGTCCACCGTGGTCTCGACGGCGCCGTCGATCGGCTCGAAGAAGCTCGGCCAGCCGGTCCCGGACTCGAACTTGGTGCCCTGCTCGAACAGCGGCTGCCCGCAGCCGGCGCAGGTGAAAGTCCCGGCCCGCTTCTCGGCGAGCAGGCAGCTCGTGCCGGCCCGCTCCGTGCCGTGCTCGCGCAGGACCCGGTACTGCTCCGGCGTCAGCGCCGAGCGCCACTCGTCGTCGCTGCGGGTCTCCGGGCTGGTGGTCGGCGTGTCGGCCATGGCGATCTCCCTTCTCGCCGCGCTATATAGGGATCGCGCGCCGTCTCCGGCAGTCCCGGAGGATGCCGCAGGGCGTAGCCGGAAGCGTAGACGCCGCGTTCAGGCGGCGGCGCCGACGGTGTCGGCCATCCGCGCCCGGCGCGCGCCCATCGGCAGCGGCGCGCCCGTGGTGGTGTCGCGGGCGGTCTGGTGCTCCAGCTCGGCGTTGATCTCGCCGCCGAGCAGCACGATCGTGGACGAGATCCAGATCCAGGTCATGAAGCCGATCACCGCGCCCAGCGAGCCGTAGGTCTCGTTGTAGGTGCCGAAATTGGCGACGTACCAGGAGAACAGGAGCGAGGCCGCGAGCCAGAGCAGGCCCGCGACCACGCTGCCGACCCCGACCCAGCGCCAGCGGGCATGCTCCCGGCTCGGCCCGAACCGGTAGAGCACCGACAGGCCGCCGAGGAGGACGATCAGGATCGCCGGCCAGCGCAGGGTCGCGAGCAGCCACGCGGTCGAGCCGAGCCCCAGGAAGTTCAGCACCACCGGCACGACCACGATCACGTTGAGCGCGACGATGATGAACAGGAGGGCGCCGACCGTGAAGGTTAGCGACCGGAGGTTGAGCCAGAAGAAGTTCCGCTTCTCCTCCTCCTCGTAGACGACGTTCAGCGCGTCGAACATCGCCTTCATGGCCGCGTTGGCGCTCCAGAGCGACAGGAGCAGGCTGGAGAAGAACGTGATGCTGAGGGAGCCGCTGCCCTTGGCGGCGATGCGCTTCACCTGGTCGCCGATGAGTTCGACCGCGCCGGACGGCAGGACCGCGTGCAGCTGGGCGAGGTGATCGTTGATGACGGTCACGTCGGCGAACAGGCCGTAGCAGGAGACCAGCGCGGCGATGGCGGGGAACAGCGACAGCAGCGTGTAGAAGGTCACGCCGGCGGCGACCGCCAGGACCCGGTCCTTGTTGAATTCCAGGTAGACCCGGACGGCGATGTCCTTCCAGCCGGACCGCGTCATCTCGGCGGGGCTGTCGGCGGCGCGGCCGCGCTCCGGCTGGGTCACCGCGGTGAGCTGCGCGGCGCGCCCGGAGATCGAGCGCGCCCCCGCGGCCACGCCCTTCCGCAGGCCCGGCTCGTCGCGGGGCGGATCGCGGTCTGCCGGCGGCTCGTCGGCGGGGAGAGCCGCCGCCACGCCGCGCCGCGCCGGCGCGGCCGCGAGGGCGACCAGCGCCGAACCGAGCATCAGGATCCAGAGGATCGAGCCGGTCTCGGGAGAGCCGGTCGAACGCGACGGTGACGGGGGCATGGGTCGGGGCCAGTGCGCGGAACTGCCGCGCTCGGGACTCCCAACGTCGTCGTGCCGCGGCCGTTCCGCGCGTCGGACGGGGACGCCGCGGCCCTTCGCGCGTTGTGCTCGTTATGCGCGACCACCCCCGTCTAGGATTCTGCTGCAAGTTCGTCCTGGACGAGCCTCCCGGCACCCACGCCACCCTCAAGGCGGAGCGGGAGGCCACGCTGCACATGAACCTCACCAGCGTGACGATGGCCCATCTCACCAAGCTGGAGCCCGCCGCCCGGCGGGCGAAGCTCGCCGGCCTCGTTGCCCACAACCTCGACGCCCTCGCCCGCCAGATCGCCTGGGTCGGGGCCCGGCCGCCACTGGAGCGCCTCCTGCGCATGGCGAGCAACGTCCTGCCGGGCTACACCCACCCGATCGCGCAGGCGCTCTACGCCGAGCCCCAGATGGCGGCGCTGGTCGAGCGCGGCCTCGCCGAGGCCGGGGCGCTGGCCCGCCGGCTCGGTGTGCGCCTGAGCTTCCACCCGGGACCGTTCTGCCTGCTGGCGAGCCGCAACCCGGCCGCGATCGCCAACGGCCTGTCCGAGCTCGACTACCACGCCGAGATCTTCGACAGGATGGGCTACGGCGGCGGCTGGCACCCGCACGGCGCCCACATCAACATCCATGTCGGCGCGGGCGACCCGGGGGTCGAGGGCTTCCGCGAGACCTTGCCCCGGGCGAGCCAGGTGGCGCGCGACCTCGTGACGGTGGAGAACGACGAGAACGTCTTCGGCCTCGACGCGGTGCTGCGGCTCGCCGACATCGTGCCGGTGGTGCTCGACCTGCACCACCACTGGGTCGAGAGCGGCGGCGCGTATCTCGAGCCCGACGACCCCCGGATCGCCCGGGTGAGAGAGTCCTGGCGCGGCGTCCGGCCCGTCGCCCACATCAGCGTGTCGCGCGAGGCGGTCTCCGCCGCCTGCGATCCGGACGCCCTGCCCGACTTCCCGGCCCTGCGCGCGGCCGGCCACGGGGTCCGGGACCTCGCCGCCCATTCCGACATGATGTGGAACCGGGCGGTGAACGACCTCGTCGCCCGCCACCTCGCCTGGGCGGATTTCGAGATCGAGGCCAAGGCGAAGAACTGCGCCTCCGTGCAGATCGCCCGCCACGTCCGGGCGCTCGAGGCGACCGCGCCGATCGCGGCCGAGTGACGGGACGGTCTCGACGCGTCCGCCGGTCCGCACTACGCATCCCGATATGAAGACCGCCGATTGCGACATCCTCATCGTCCCGGGGCTAGGGGGCTCCGAGGAGGACCATTGGCAGGCCCGCTGGGCGGGCCGCCTCGCCACCGCGCGCGTGGTCGAGCAGGACCAGTGGCACGAACCGACCCCGGCGGCGTGGTGCGGGCGCATCGCCGAGGCGGTCGCGGCGGCGACGCGGCCGGTCATCCTGATCGCCCACAGCCTCGGCGTGGTGGCGTGCGTCGAGGCGGTGCCGCGCTTCCCCGCGGGGGTGGTGCGCGGCGCCCTCTTGGTGGCGCTCCCGGACGTCGAGGAGGCGCCGGACCTGCCCGACGCGGTCCGGGCCTTCGCGCCGGTGCCGCGCGATCCCTTGCCCTTCCCGTCCCTGCTGGTCGCCAGCCGCACCGACCCTTACTGCCGCTACGAGCGGGCGGACGACTTCGCCCATGCTTGGGGGGCGCTCACGGTCGACGCGGGCGAATCCGGCCACCTCAACGTGGCGAGCGGGCACGGTCCCTGGCCCGAGGGGCTGATGCGGCTCGCCGGGTTCCTGAAGGGGCTGTGAGCCTGCGAGCCCTGCTGGACGCGAGGACGATCGGGGTCCCCTTGCCTCGGCGGGATGGGACCGACGCGGGTCGCATTAACGCGCTGTTTACCACCGCCCTCTTCAGTGGCGGCACGGGCGGTCCTTCGTCCCGAAGCCGCCCCTGGAGAGCACCGTGACGCGCAAAGAGCTTCTGGAACGACTCGAAGCGGTGCAGACCGCCCTCGGCCCTCGGGCCCAGAGCAACTTCAACAGCTCGCTGTTCAACGACGTGACGCTGCTCAAGCGGATCGAGGCCTTCGAGGCCAAGCTCGGCGAGCCCGAGAAGCCGAAGACCGCCGACTACACCGGCAACATGTTCTCGCGCATCGCCAACCGCCGCGCCGCCGCGGGCGCCAAGTAGGCCGCCCCTATTTTGGCTCGGCCTCGGCCGAGCGCAGCAGCTCGCCGGCGACGTCGGCGAGCCGCGGCGGTGCCTCCCGCACGAACGGCAGCGGCCGGCAGACGTTGAGCGCCGCGAGCCCGAACCGGGCGGTCATCAGCCCGTTGAGCACGCCCTCCCCCAGCTTGGCGGAGACCCGGGCGGCGATCCCGAGACCCAGCACCTGCTGCATCACGCTCTCGCCCACCGCCATGCCGCCGGTGACGGTGAGGTGCGCGAGCGCCGCGCGCCCCAGCCGCAGGAAGCCCAGGAAGCCCGGCCGGCCGCCGTAGATCGCCGCGATCCGGCGCAGCAGCCGCACCGCCGCGAACACCACGAAGGCCACGTCGACGATCGCCCGCGGGCTCAGCGCCGTCACCGCCGAGACCTGCTTGGCCGTCGTCGCGATGGCGTTGCGCGCCTGCCGGTCGAGCCCGGCCAGCAGTTCGTGCTCGGCCAGGCCGATCCGGTCGTCGACGTCGAGGATCGCGTCGGCGGCGGCGTCGATCCGGGCCCGGCCCGCCGACAGGGCGTCGCGGTCCGCGTAGAAGGTCGAGAGCGCCTGCACCACCGCCTGCGCGCCGGTGTGGTCGCGGGTGGCGAGGGCGTCCAGCGCCGACTGGCGCAGCCGCTCGATCTTGCGCTCCCGACGCAGGCCGGCGAGTTCCCGCACCACGATCGCCAGCAGCGCCAGCGCGGCGAGGCCCAGGAGCGCCAGGGCCACCCAGCCGAGCCAGGGGGCGGCCTGGAACAGGTCGCTGATCATCCGCTCGACCGACAGGCCGACGCCCAGGGAGACGAGGCCGCCCACCGCCGAGAGGAGCAGGGCGCCCCAGGGCGAGCGCGAGCGCGGCGCCACCGGCACGGCGACGCCGTCGGCGGCGTCGACGATCTCGAAGGGCTCCTCCACGATCCGGGCCTGCGGCGGCCGGGGGCCGAGCGGCGTCGTGGTCACGCTCGGCTCGGCGGCCGGTTCGGGGGTGATCCGGAAGGCGCGGGGCTTCTGGCCGGAGGTCATGGTCGCGGGCTCCGCATCGCACACATCGTCACGCCAGCCGGTCGCCGATCAGGAACTGCATCGCCCGGTCGAGCCGGATCTGCGGCAGGTGCCCGGCGCGGCCGAGCCCGTCGGGCCGCACCAGCGGCGGCCGGAAGCGCGGGAAGCGCAGCGAGCCCGGCTCGACCGCGCCCTCCAGCACCGCCTCGGCGCGGGCCGGCAGCTCGCCCGGGAAGATCGCGGCCTCGCTGGCGCCGTCGAAGACCTCGTCGCCCACCACCTCGCCGGGCTCCGGGGTGCCGGCCACCGCCCGCAGCGTCTCCGACCCGTCGTGGACGGTGGTCTCGCGGGTGGCGCGCACGGAGGCCAGCGCCACGGTGCCCACCCGGGCGCCCGCGGCCTCGGTCCGCCGCATGGCCCGCGACACGAGCAGCCGCAGCAGCGCGTCGAGCCGGTCGTGGCTCGTCTGGTGGAGGTGGTCGGCCTTGGTGGCGGCGAACAGGACCCGGTCGGCCCGGGGCGCGAACAGCCGCGACAGCACCGTGTTGCGGCCGATGTTGAGGCTGAGCAGCACCGCGTCCAGCGCCTCCTCCAGCTCCGCCAGGGCGGTCGGGCCGGCATCGACCGCCGACAGGACGTCCACCAGCACGATCTGCCGGTCGACCCGTTGGAAATGGTCGCGGAAGAACGGCGTCACGACCTTGGCCTTGTAGGCCTCGAAGCGCCGCTCCATCAGCCCGGCGAGGCTGTCGGGGGCGACCGTCTCGGTGAGCCGGTCGAGGGGCGCGAAGGTCAGCGCCGGCGAGCCCGCGAGGTCGCCCGGCATCAGGAACCGGCCCGGCGGCGTCGTCGCCACGGCTTCCGGGCCGGCGCGCAGGCCCGCGAGGTAGGTCTTGAAGGCGTCGCTCGCCCGCTCGGCCGCGACCTCGTCGAGGGGGCCGTTCGGGTCGAAGCCCTTCAGCGCCTCCAGCCACGGCGCCGCCACGGCGGCGCGGCCGGGCCGGCGCGTGCCGCCGATCGTGGCCCGGGACCACGCCGTGTAGCTGGTCTCGATCAGGGCGAGGTCGAGGAGCCACTCGCCCGGGTAGTCGACCACGTCGAGCATCAGGGTCGCGGGTCCGGAGCGCCAGCCGGCGGCGCGCTCGTACGCGATCTCCAGGCGGAACTGGCTGATCCGGTCGGTGGAGCGCGGCCAGCGCCGCGCCTCGGTGAGCGTCGCGAAATGCTCCTCGAAGGGGAAGCGCGGCACGTCGTCGTCGGGCTGGGGCACCAGCTTGGCCCGGCGGAGGCGGCCCTCCTGGGCGGGCGCGAAGGCCGGCAGCGCGTGGGTCTCCACGAGGTGGTGGATGAGCGCCGTGGTGAACACGGTCTTGCCCGAGCGCGCGAGCCCGGTCACGCCCAGCCGCAGGGTCGGCTGGACCAGCAGGTCGTGCGAGGCTTCGGCGAAGGCTTTGACGGCCGAGCCGGCACGCGCGGCAAGGTCGATCAGGGGCACGGGCGGGCTCGTGGTGAGGGGAACGGGCCGGGCAGAGGTGGCGCGGCCGGGGCCGAACCGCAAGGCTTGCCGCCCGGGAAGCCGCCCCTAGGGCGGCGCCGTGTTGGCGGCCGGCGTGAGCGGCCTCAGCCGGGCGATCGCCCCGGCGACGAGGTCGGGGCCGGCGCGCAGCGTGCCGAGCTCCACCGCCGACATCGCCAGCATGACGGGCGCCAGATTGGCGCGCGGCGCGCCGTCCGGCCCGAACAGGTCGAGGTCGTCGCCGGGCTTCAGGCCGACGCTGCCGCTGATCCGGTTGGCGTAGGCCTGGATCCGGACCTCGTCGCCGGTGCAGAGCGGGGCCGGCAGGCGCAGGTCGAGGACCGGCAGGCCGGCCGCGATCGCCGGCAGCAGCGCGGATTCGGCGACCATCCGGTCGGCGCTCGGGACGCGGCTTGGCTTCCGGTCGAGGAGCGCCGACGGGTCGGCGACGGTCCCGGCCGGGCGGCCGGTGGAGGCGGAGATGCCCGCGGCGATGTCGGGAACCGGCTGGAGCATCGCCACCCGCGGGATGGCGACGGGGCGCCGCGTCGGGCGGCCGGCCATCCGGGCGAGCGGCGACCAGGGCTGCACCCGCAGGCCCGCCCGGCCCCGCGGGGCGCCGCCGGGGCGGTGCGCGGCGAGGTAGCGGGCCCTCAGGGTCCGCCCGAGTCCCCGGGGCGCGAGGGCCGCCGAGACGGCCGGCGTCGCCACCGCCCGGCCCGGCCGCGCGGGCGCGGCACCGACGCGGCACTCGGCCGGCGCCCAGCGGCGCACGATGGCCAGCGCCGTGCGGCGGCCGTAGTCGCGGTAGTAGCGCCGCAGCAGGCTCGCGGCGGCGTCGGCGCCGTCGTCGAGGGTGGCGAAGGCGGTGTGGCCCTCCCCGTCGGCGCCGATCTCGCCGGGCCAGCGGGCGGACTTGATGCACCAGCCGTTGTTGAGCCGCACGCAGCGGGCGACGTAGGGCGGGTCGTCGGCCAGCGAGGCCGTGACCGCCAGCGCCCGCGGCGTCAGCTGCGCGCCGGTCTGAGCGTGCCAGTTGGACACGGAGCGGGTCGCGGGATCGAAGCGCGGGGGCTGGCTGTCCGCCGGCGCGGCGGCCGCCGCGCGGGGCGGCAGCGCCCGCGCGAGGGCGTCCGCGCCGGCCTCGGCGTGCGGCACCAGGGTCGTGACCAGGATCAGCGCGTTCAGCAGCACGCGGGCGGGCCTTCGCGGCGGCGGGCGAGCCGGCGGACGGCCCTGGCTCGGCCGCGCGTCACGGGTTCAGAACCTTGAGCGCGGCCTCGTGCAGCCGCGGGTCGCCGGCCGCGATCACGCGGCCGCCACCGGCGGCGGGGCCGCCGTCCCAGGCCGTGACCCGCCCCCCAGCGCCCTCGACGATCGGGATCAGCGCGACGATGTCGTAGGGCTTCAGCCCGGCCTCGACCACGAGGTCGATCTGGCCGGCCGCCAGCATGCAGTAGGCGTAGCAATCCGCGCCGTAGCGGGACATCCGCACCTGGCCTTCCAGCGCGCGGAAGCGCGCGGCCTCGTCTCCGGCCGCGAACAGCCGGGGGTCCGTGGTGGCCAGGATCGCCTGGGCGAGGTCGCCGCAGCGGCGGGTGCGCAGGGTCCGCTCGCCCGCCGGCGCGCGGAGCTTGGCGCTGCGCCCGTCCCCGGTGAACCGCTCCGCGAGGTAGGGCTGATGCATCATCCCCCGCACCGGCACGCCGTTGCGGGTCAGCCCGATCAGGGTGCCCCAGGTCGGCAGGCCGCCGATGAAGGCGCGGGTGCCGTCGATCGGATCGAGGACCCAGACGCACTCGGCGTCGGTGCGCTCCGCGCCGAACTCCTCGCCGAGGATGCCGTGACCCGGGAAGGTCTGGCCGATCATCGCCCGGAGGACGACCTCGGCGGCCCGGTCGGCCTCGGTGACCGGATCGAAGGGCGCCCCGCCGCGTGCCTTGTCGTCCAGGCCGAACTGGGCGCGGAAGAACGGCAGGATCGCCTTCCCGGACGCGTCCGCGAGGTCGTCCATGAACCGGCCGAGTTCGACGACGCTCATCCGTTCCGTCCCCTGTTTCGCCCGAAGGCCGCCCGGCCAACCGGCCCGTCCCGACGAAACCGGGGCGCGCCCCTGCCCGTCAAGCCCCCGCCCCCGCGCATCCTCGGCTCACGCCCCGGCCGGCGCGGGCAGACGCTCCGCCTCGCCGCGGGCGTCCGGGGCGCTCTCCGCCGCGCCGTCCGATCCGCCGTCCGCCGCCGCGCCGGTCGCGTCCTCCTGCGCGGCCGCCAGGATAGCCTCGACGGCCTCGCGCAGCGATCCCACCTGCGCGTCGGCCTCGGCGGCGCCCCCCGGCCCGCCGGCGAGACGGTTCGCCCCGTCATCCTGGGCGAGCCACAGGCCGAGCAGGACCGGCACGCCGGGGACCCGGTCCCGCAGCCGGCGGATCAGGCGGCGCAGGTGCGTCGGCTCGCCGTCGAGCGCCAGGGAGACCACGCAGGCGATGCGCGCCGGCCCGGCCGCGAACCGGCCGATCCGCACGGAGGCCGTCTCGGCGAAGGGGACCGTGCGGACGCCGAGGCCGCGTTTCTCCAGGATCTGCGCGAGGATCGCGGCCGCGGCCTCGTCCAGGAAGCCGCGCCCGGCCACGCACAGCACCGCGCCCTCGCGCGTCCAGGCAGCGGGCAGCGCCTCCGGGGCCGGACCCATCGGGAGCGGGCTGCAGGCGCTCTCCTCGCCGTCGCCCGTCGCCCCCGTGACGGCGTCGCTCCGGTCGGAGAGGTCGGCGATCAGCTCGGTGAGCGCGGACCGCATCGCGCCCTTCTGCTGCGCGGTCAGCACCCCGCGGGCCGCGTCGCGGGCAGCGAGTTCCAGCGCCTTGAGCACGACGTCGTCGTAGTAGGACGAGAGCGAGCATTGCTGCAGGATCAGCTCGGCATGGCCCAGCACCTCTTCGGAATCGCCCGCCAGGATGCGCTGGTAGAAATTCTGGACCGGCGTCAGCGCCGGCCGGTCGCCGAACAGCACGTCCAGGAACTCCAGGTGCTCGACGTAGCGGCCGAGCACCACGAGGCAGACGGTCAGCGGCGTCGAGAGCAGCAGGCCGACCGGCCCCCACAGCCACGTCCAGAACAGGGCGGAGACCAGGACCGCGAAGGGTGAGAGCCCGGTGGACTGCCCGTAGAAGATCGGTTCGAAGACCTGACCGGTCAGCGGCTCCAGGACGACGAACAGGATCGCCACGGCGATCATCATGTTCCAGCTGGGATCGACCGCGGCGGCGAGCGCCATCGGCAGGATCGCCGACAGGACCGCCCCGAGATACGGCACGAAGCGCATCAGGGCCGCGAAGATCGCCCAGAGCACCGGGTTCGGCACGCCGATGACGTAGAGGCCGATGCCGATGACCACGCCGAAGGCGGCGTTGAGGGCCAGCTGCACCACGAAGTAGCGGCTCAGGCGCTTGGCCGCGTCGTCGATGGCCACGGTGGTCCGGTGCAGGTCGCTCGATCCGGCCAGCCGGATCATGCGGTCGCGCAGGTCCTCGCGCTGCATCAGCACGAACAGCAGCACCACGAAGACGATGCCGACCGTGGCCAGGGGATGCATCACCGGCGTGAGCACGGTCGAGAGCATCTCCAGGGAGCCCGGCGGGCTCGTGGCGACCTCGACCAGGACGGGCTTAGGCGCGGCCGGGGCCTGCTCGGCACTTGGCGACGGCGACGGCGACGGCGACGGGGACGGCGCGGCCGGCTGCGCCTCCGGGCTTCCGGCCTCCTTGGCGCCGCCGTGGAGCGCCCGCCCGATATTGGCGACGTACTCCGTGACGTGGCCCACGGGCGAGTCGCGCAGGCCGTTGATCTTGCGCTCGATGGTCGCCCGGTACCGCGGGACGTCCCCCGCGAGATCGGCCGCCTGGATGCCGATCAGAGTCGCCAGCGCGGCCACGATGCCCAGGGTCAGGAGCACGCTGACGCCCACCGCCACGAGCCGCGGCAGCCGCAGCCGCCGCAAGCGGTTCACCAGCGGCGTCAGCACGAACGACAGCAGCAGCGCGATCGCGATCGGGATGAAGATCTCGCGGCCGAAATACAGCGCCGCGATGATGGTGGCGCCGACCACGACCGGCGACGCCATGGCGGCCCGCGGCGTCTCGGCCGCGGCGACGCGGGTCGGTCGCGGCGGGATCAGGGGCGTCCCGGGCCGCGCTGCCGGTTCGACCCCGACCGGGGTTCTCGTGCCCATACCGTGATCCACGTCCCGAACGCCACGCGCGGGCGGCCGCCGGGAGCCGCGGAAGCCTCGCGGACGGGGAACGGCACAGGACGCGAAAACGATCCCGCGGGTTTCGCGTCTAGGTTAGGCCCCCGCGACGCCGGCCCGCGCCACGTCGCCCGCATCCTTCAGCTCGGGCAGCGACCAGCACAGCTTCATCACCTTCCTGGCCTGCGCGTCCGGCAGGATCCCGGCGGCGAGGTCGGTGAACTTCGCCTCCAGCTGCGCGTCCGACATCGGCTTCTCGACGCTGCCGATGGCGTGCTCGATATGCCGGTGGAAGGTCCGCCCGTCGTTCAGCGTCACGGTCATGTCGACCTGCGCGGGGTCGACGCCGGGAGTGATCACCGGGACCACCTTCTGGCGCAGAGCCACCACCCGCGGATCGTTCACCGCCCGGTCGCTGAACTGCTTCTCGCCGCCCGCGCCCTCCACGAAGGCGACCGCGGCCGCGTGGTAGATGCTGAACTTGCCCTCCAGGCCGGTCTTCGGCGCGGTCTTGCCGGTCAGCTCCAGGACCAGCGGGTGGACCTTCAGGTCGACGCGCTGGATGTCCTCCGGCTTGACGTGGTCCGCGTCGCGGATCTGGACCGCCGCGTCGATCGTCGGGTGCATGACGATGCCGCAGGCGAAGGGCTTGTAGGTGTTGAGCTGCGCCTCGTAGCGGGTGCCGAGGCCGTCGGTGATCTCGGACCAGTCCTGCTTGGTGGAGATCGTGTTGGCCCAGCCGCGCTTGGCCTCGATCATCCCGTCCGACGAGGTGAAGCCCTTCGCCGCCAGGATCGCCGCGAACAGGCCGTTGGACGCGGCCCGGCCCGGGTTGAAGCTCTTGTTCATCGAGCCGAACGACTCGCGCAGGCCCACCGGCTGCGAGGCGGCGAGGCCGAGGGCGTAGACCATCTGCTGCTCGGTGAGCCCCATCAGCTTGCCGGCCGCCGCGGCGGCGCCGAACGGCCCGCAGGTGCCGGTGATGTGCCAGCCGGCGTCGTAGTGGTTCGGGTAGACCGCGTTGCCGATCCGGCACTCGGCCTCGATCCCGACCACCAGCGCGTCGAGGAAGTCCTTGCCGGAGACCGGCTTCATCGCCGCGTAGGCCAGGATCGCCGAGGCGACCGGGCCGGCCGGGTGGATGATCGTCTTCAGGTGGGTGTCGTCGAAGTCGAAGATGTGGCTCGACACGCCGTTGAGGAAGGCGGCGTTCATGATGTCGAACCGCTCGGTCCGGCCGAACAGCCCGGCCTGCGGCGGCCCGGAGAAGGGCTGCAGCGCCGAGACCGCCACGTCCACGGTCTCGTGGTGCGAGCCGCCGATCGCCACCCCGACCCAGTTGAGGAAGCTGCGCACGCCCTCGCGGCGGACGGCCTCCGGCAGAGTGTCGTAGGACGATCCCAGGATCCACTGCGCGAGGATCTTCGTCACGTGAGGCGGCGGTGCCTTCGCGGCCGGCTTCGCGGCCTCGGCCGCCTGCGCCCCCTGAAGGGCGGGCGCCGTCAGGGCGAGGCCCGCGGCCCCGATGAGCGAGCGGCGATTCATCGACATGGCGTTCTCCCGGACAGGGCCGCCCGGGGCGGCTCCGATTGCCGGACATGATAATGAATTCATCCCTGGGTCGGCGGCATCCGTGTTTCACACGGCCGGGTCTGACACCCTTTCCGCGCGAGAGCTTCGGTGGACGCGGCATCGCTGTCATCACGAGCGGAGCGAAGTGACCCAGGGCGGCGCGAACTCGATGAAGCTGGCGCCGACTGGGTTGCTTCGCTCCGCTCGCAAAGACGGCGCTGCCGGTAATGGCGAGACCCCTCCGTCACACCACCACCGGCAGCGCCTCCTGCTCGCCCACACCGAACACCCGCCGGTAGCGGGCGACCTCGTCGGCCGGCCCCTGTGCCTTGGTGGGATTGTCGGAGAGCTTCACGGTCGGCCGGCCGTCGGCCTCGGTGACCTTGCAGACGATCGAGACCGGGTCGAGCTTGCCCTCCGGCAGGAGCCCGCGGAAATCGTTGGTGAGCAGCGTGCCCCAGCCGTAGCCGATGCGCATGCGGCCGTGGAACCGGGCGTGGATGCGCTCGATCTCGTCGATGTCGAGCCCGTCGGAGAAGATCGCGAGCTTGTCCCTCGGGTCGTGCCCGCGATCCTGCCAGAAGCGGATCGTCTCCTCGCCGCCCTCGATCGGGTCCTTCGAGTCGATGCGGATGCCGGTCCAGTCGCTGACCCAGTCCGGGGCGTTCGCCAGGAACCCGGTGGTCCCGTAGGTGTCAGGCAGGATCACCAGCAGGTTGCCGCCGTAATCCTCCTGCCAGTCGGCCAGCACCGCGTAGGGCGCGGCGGCGAGCGCCGCGTCGTCCTCGGCGAGCGCCGCGTAGACCATCGGCAGCTCGTGGGCGTTGGTGCCGACCGGCTCGACCTCCTGCCGGGCCGCGATCAGGCAGTTGGAGGTGCCGAGGAACGCGCCGCCGAGGCCCTCCGCCATCGCCTGCACGCACCAGTCCTGCCACAGGAAGCCGTGGCGCCGGCGCGTGCCGAAATCCGCCACCGACAGGTCCGGCAGCCTCTGCAGCCGCTCGATCTTCTCCCAGACCCGGGTCATGGCGCGGGCGTAGAGCACCTGCAGGTCGAGCTTGCCGAGGCCCCGCAGCACGGCCCGCGCCCGCAGCTCGTTGAGGATCGCGAGCGCCGGGACCTCCCACATCGTGGTCTCGACCCAGGGGCCGTGGAAGGTCAGCTCGTACTGGCCGTCATGGACGGCGAGCTCGTATTCGGGGAGCTGGAAGCCCTCGAACCAGCTCACGAATTCCGGGCCGAGGATGCGCCCCTGGCCGCGGAAGACGTTGCCGCGCAGCCAAGTGATCTCGCCTTTGCTGAGGCGCAGGGTCCGGGCGTGGTCGAGCTGCTCCCGCAGCAGCCCGGCATCGACCTCGTCGGCGATGCGGATGCGCCGCGTGCGGTTGGTGATGCCGAAGGTGGTCCGGATGTCGGGATGCCGGCGCAGGATCGTCTGCGCCATCAGGAGCTTGTAGAAATCAGTGTCGAGCAGCGACCGCACGATCGGGTCGATGCGGAAGCTGTGGTCGTAGACTCGCTTCGCTAGATCCAGCATGCTCTCGGGACTCGACCGTGCGCTTCTCCCGCGCAGAGCGCATGCCGAGCGCGGCCCCGTCAAGGAGACGGGCGGCGCTGCCCGGACCTGGAAAACGGTTTACGGGGCTAAGCTATTACGGCCCTGGTTGCACCGCGTCTCGGCCGTTATTCCGGGGCGCCGGAGGCGGGCAATCCAGAGCCGCCGACAGCGCCCAGCCGACCACGCCGCGCGGTTACTGGCTTCCGGGCCCTGCTCCGCAGTCCCCGAATGGCGGGAATGACATCGAAGGGCGTCGGGTCAGGAGCATGCACTCCGTGACCCGGCACCATGCACCGGATGAGGCATCCGGCATGTCTGTGCGTCAGCCTCGGACGCTCAGGCGAGATCGACCTTCTTGGTCTCGGTCTTCGGGCTCTCGCCGGTGAGCGAGGCCTTCACGTAGCCGTAGAGGTGCAGCATCGTGCTGTTGGGGCTGTCCCAGTACTCGCCCTTCTCCGGGTGGACGCGGATCAGCGCGACCTCCGGATCGTCCTTGCCGTTGGGGAACCAGGTCTTCAAGCTCTCATTCCACTTCGCGTCGATGATCGACTGGTCGCGGACGATCTCGGCCTTGCCGGCCACCGAGACGTAGTTCTGGCTCGACGGGTCGGAATAGGCCAGGTTGATCTGGTTGTCCTTGCTGATCTCGGCCGTCTTCGGCGAGTGCAGCTTGGTGAAGAACCACAGGTCGCCGTTCTCGTCGGCGTCGTTGTTCCACATCGGGCGGCTGTTGAGCGTGCCGTCGGAATCGACGGTGGTCATCATGGCGATCTTCACGTCCTTGATGAGCTCGAACAGCTTCTTCGCGCCCTCGTGGTCGCGGTGGTTGCCCTGATGCATGAAAATGGTCTCCTACACGTCGTTTCGGTCCCGGCGGGGTCCCCGGAGGGGGCCCCGGCCGAAGGCTGCCCCGACAACGGATCAATCTCCCGTTGGTTCAGCTTGCCCGTGCGGCGAGGAGGTTCGGATGCGACGTGTTCGGGGGATCGGCCGCGCGGCGGCGCTGGCGCTCTGCGGGCTCGGCCTCTGCGCGCTGCCGGCCGCCGCCGAGGTGCGCTTCGGCCCGGGCGTGCGCATCGGCGGCCACGACTTCTCGAACCGGCGCTACGGCAGCGTCCATATCGAGCGCGTGAAGCGCCTGCGCGGCCCGCTCGGCTGCCGCCGCCTGCGCCACGGGGTCTACCGGCGCGGCGACGGGACCGTGGTGCGCGGACCCATGGAGGCATGCAACCTCGTCGCCCGCCCGCACTGAGGCGAACCGCCCGGCCGGGACGGCCACGGGGACGCAGGCCGCCGGCGCCGAAGCCGATTGCGGGCCCGGGGTCTGGTGTTCTCGGCCCGCTCGGTTACATGCACTGGCATACCTGCTTGCCCCGCTGGAGGACATCTTGGCGATCACCCGCGACGACGTGCTGAAGGCGCTCGCCGGCATCACGGTCGATGCCGCCGGCACCACCCTGCCCGGCTCGGGACGGCTCTCCCAGGTCGTGGTCGATCCGAACAACCGGGTGATGTTCTCGATCCTGGTCGATGCCAGCGAGGCCGAGCGGTTCGAGCCGGTGCGGCGCCAGGCCGAGGGGCGCGTCCTGCAGATGCCGGGCGTCTCGGGCGTGTTCGCGAGCCTTACCTCCGAGCGGAACCAGAGCCACCCGGCCCAGAGCGGCGCCGCCCCCCGCCCCGTGACGCCGCCGCCGGTGGCGCCGCCGCGGCCCGGCGCGCCGCCGAACCAGGGGCCGCAGATCGCGGGCGTGCGCCACATCGTGGCCGTCGCCTCCGGCAAGGGCGGCGTCGGCAAGTCGACCACCGCCTGCAACCTCGCCCTGGCGCTCCAGGCGCAGGGGCTGAAGGTCGGCCTCCTCGACGCCGACATCTACGGTCCGTCCGTGCCGAAGCTGTTCGGGCTCTCGGGCAAGCCGACCGTGGTCGACAACAAGGCCATGGAGCCGATGGTCGGCTACGGGCTCAAGGTCATGTCGATCGGCTTCCTGATCGAGCCCGAGACGGCGATGATCTGGCGCGGCCCGATGGTCCAGTCGGCGATCACCCAGATGCTGCGCGACGTGCTCTGGGGCGAACTCGACGTGCTGCTCGTCGACATGCCGCCCGGCACCGGCGACGCGCAGCTCACCATGGCGCAGGCGACGCCGCTCTCCGGCGCCGTGATCGTCTCGACCCCGCAGGACCTCGCGCTGATCGACGCGCGACGCGGCGTGACCATGTTCAAGAAGGTCGCGGTGCCGATCCTCGGCGTGATCGAGAACATGGCGACCTTCGTCTGCCCGAATTGCGGCCACGCCTCGCACATCTTCGGGCATGGCGGCGCGCGGAACGAGGCGCAGCGCCTCGGCGTGCCGTTCCTCGGCGAGGTGCCGCTGAACATGACCATCCGCGAGACCTCGGATTCCGGTCGGCCGGTGGTGGCGACCGACCCGGAGGGGCCGCACGCCAAGGTCTACCGCGACATCGCCGCTCAGCTCTGGGCGAACCTGTCCGGCGCGCCGGCCGGTCGGACGGCGCCGAAGATCGTCTTCGAGTGAGGCCGTGGCGCCGCCGGCTGTCTCTCTGCCGGTCCTGGGCCTGATCCTGGCCGGCGGGCAGGCGCGGCGGATGGGCGGCGGCGACAAGCCGCTGCTGCGCCTCGGCGGGCGGACCCTGCTGGAGCGGGTGGTCGAGCGGCTGGGGCCGCAATGCGGGGCCGGTCTGGCGCTCAGCGCCAACGGCGACCCGGCGCGGTTCTCCGGGTTTCCCGGTCCGGTCCTGCCGGACCCCCTGCCGGAACAGCCGGGCCCGCTCGCCGGCATCCTCGCCGGGCTGGAGCACGCCGACGCGCGGGGTGTCCCGCGGATCGTCAGCGTCTCGGGCGACGCGCCGTTTCTGCCGGGGGATCTGGTGGCGCGGCTCTACGCTGTCGCGTCGGAAACCGGCATCGCGCTCGCGGCCTCAGGGGAGCGGCAGCACTACACGATCGCGCTCTGGCCGACGGCTCTGAGCGATGCACTTCGGGACTGTCTCGAACGCGGCGAGCGGCGCGTCGGCGCCTTCATCGCGCGCCACGGGGCCGCGGTCGCGACCTGGCCGGTCGAGCCGGTAGACCCGTTCCTCAACATCAATTCGCCGGAGGATCTGGTGGCGGCTCAAGCCCTATTCCGCGGGTAACGCGGGGCCGCCGTCATCACGAGCGAAGCGAAGTGACCCAGGGCAGCGCGACGCCTGAAGACGCGGCGCTACTCGATTGCTTCGCTTCACTCGCAAAGACGGGGGTGCCGAGACCATCACACGTGGACGGTCTCGGACCTGCGAGATAACGCTTCGGTCTCAGGCTTCCGCGACGGTCGCCTTCACGATCTTGTCCGGCGAGCGCGGCGGCTCGCCCTTGTTGATCGTGTCGACCACGTCCATGCCTTCCACGACCTTGCCCCACACCGTGTACTGCTTGTCGAGGAAGCGGGCGTCGTCGAAGCAGATGAAGAACTGCGAGTTCGCCGAGTGCGGGAAGTTCGTCCGCGCCATGGAGCAGGTGCCGCGCACGTGCGGCTCGGCGTTGAACTCGGCCTTCAGATCCGGCAGGTCGGAGCCGCCCGAACCGGTGCCGGTCGGGTCGCCGGTCTGGGCCATGAACCCGTCGATCACCCGGTGGAACGGCACGCCGTCGTAGAAGCCCTGGGCGGCGAGCGTCTTGATCCGCTCGACGTGGCCCGGGGCGAGGTCGGGGCGCAGCGCGATCACGACGCGGCCCTTGGTGGTCTCCAGCACGATGGTCTCGTTGTCGGCCATAGTCTTTCCTTCCGGTTGGGGGAACTGTATCGGCGCGCGCCGGATCCGGCCAGCGCCCGTGACGGCTTCGCCGGCGCTCAGGCCGGCGGGCGGTAGACGAAGCGGAGCGCTACCGGCCGGCCCGCGATCGCCCGGCCCAGGCCCGGCGTGATGTGGGCCGGCGTGCAGCGCGCGAGGGCGTCGAGTGTCCCGCGCACCAGGGCGGTCCGCTGATCGCCCGCGACCCCCGCCGCGTAGGTGACGCGGGGCGGCCCGATCAGGCTGCCGTCGCGCCGCAGCGCGAGCCGCAGGGTGATCTCGATGTCGTCGGCGCCGCCGCTCGGGCGGCCGAGGCCGCCCGGCGCCTGCCAGCAGGCGGCGAGCGCCGGGTAGAGCTCCGCCAGGGTGTCGGCGGGCCTGGTCGCCATCCGGGCGACCGGCACCGGGACCGTGGCGCGCAGGGTCTGGGGCAGGCTCAGCGGATAGCCGCCCCCCGGCCCGTCGGCGTACCCGTAGAAGGGCACGCCGTCATAGGCCGCGGCGGCCGCCGGGATCAGGCTCAGCAGGAGGATCGAGGCGGCGCGCCGGCCCGGCATGCGGCCGCTACTTGGCCTTCTCGGCGAGCGTCATGCTGACGATCTTGTCGGGATCCTGCACGGCCCCGCCCGGGGCGCCGGGGGCCGCCTTCTTGATCTTGTCGAGGACGTCGAGCCCGTCCGTGACGTTGCCGACGATCGTGTACTGGCCGTTCAGGAACGGCGCGTCGCCGAGGCAGATGAAGAACTGCGAGTTCGCCGAGTTCGGATCCTGCGAGCGGGCCATGCCCACGGTGCCGCGGCGGAACTGGGCCGACTGCGTGAACTCGGCCGGGATGTTCGGCAGGCTGGAGCCGCCGGTGCCGTTGCCCTTCGGGTCGCCGGTCTGGGCCATGAAGCCGTCGATGACGCGGTGGAACTTGAGGCCGTTGTAGAAGCCCTGCGAGACCAGCGTCTTGATCTGCTTGACGTGCTTGGGCGCGATCTCGGGCCGCAGCTCGATGGTGATCCGCCCGTCCTTGGTCTGGAGGTAGACCGTGTTGGCGTCGGCGGCCCGGGCGGCCTGGGCGGTGCCGAGCGTGAGGGCGAGCGCGAGGAGGGCGTGGCGTCGGTTCATCGAAGTCCTTCCAGGGTCGGGCCGGTCTCAGGAATGGGCGGCGAAGCGCTGCCGGAGGCGCGCGGCGACGGGAGCGGGCACGAAGGGCGAGACGTCACCCCCCATGCCGGCGATCTGGCGCACCAGCGTCGCGGTGATCGGGCGGGCCTGCGTCGAGGCGGGCAGGAACACCGTCTGCACCTCGGGCGCCATCGCGCCGTTCATGCCGGCGAGCTGCATCTCGTAGTCGAGATCCGTGCCGTCGCGCAGGCCGCGGATGAAGATCGCGGCGCCGCAGCGCCGGGCGGCCGAGACGGCGAGATCGTTGAAGGTGACGATCTCCAGCGCCGCGCCCTCGGCCTGGGCCACCGGCCCGCAGGTCTCGGTCAGGAGCGCCGCCCGCTCCTCGGCGGAGAACAGCGGCGCCTTGCCGGGATGGACGCCGATGGCGATCACGAGGCGGTCCACCAGCCGGCAGGCTTGGCGGACCACGTCGAGATGGCCGTTCGTGACCGGATCGAACGAGCCGGCGTAGAGGGCGGTGCGGGTCATCGCGACCCGACCTAGAGCATTTTCGCGCCGGACGGAACCGGGCGGCGCCTCACACCTCTTCGCCGCCCTCCGGGCCAGGCTCGCCGCCCTCCGGGCCGGCCTCGGCGCCCTCGTCCTCGCCCTCGATGTGCTCCACCGAGACGACCTTCTCGTCCTTGGCGGTGTTGAACACCGTCACGCCCTGCGAGGCGCGGCCGACGATGCGGATGTCGTCCACCGGCACGCGGATCAGCTGGCCGCCGTCGGTGACCAGCATGATCTGGTCCGAGGCCTCCACCGGGAAGGACGCCACGAGGCTGCCGTTGCGGGGATTGACCCGCATCGCCGTGATGCCCTTTCCGCCGCGTCCCGAGGTCCGGTACTCGAACGACGAGGAGCGCTTGCCGAAGCCCCGCTCCGACAGGGTCAGCACGTACTGCTCGGCCGCGCCCATCTCGTGGTAGCGCTCGAGCGAGATCGCCGCCGCCTCGGCGCCGTCCTCGGCCTCGGCCTCGCCGTTCTCCTCGGACTCGCCGGTCACGGCGCGGCGCATCTTCAGGTAGCCGGCGCGCTCCTCGGCACTGGCGTCGAAGGCGTTCAGGATCGTCATCGAGATGACCCGGTCGTCCTTGGCCAGCAGGATGCCGCGCACGCCGGTCGAGTCGCGGCCCTTGAAGACGCGCACGTCCTCGACGGGGAAGCGGATGCACTGGCCGAGCGCCGTGGTCAGCAGCACGTTCTGGTCCGGACGGCAGATCTCGACGTGGACGATGTGGTCGCCCGGATCGAGCTTCATGGCGATCTTGCCGTTGCGGTTCACCGTGGTGAAGTCCGACAGCTTGTTGCGCCGGACGTTGCCGCGCGCGGTCGCGAACATCACGTCGAGCGTCTCCCAGGACGCCTCGTCCTCGGGCAGCGGCATGATCGTGGTGATGCGCTCGGAGGTGTCCTGCAATTGCAGGATGTTGACCAGCGCCTTGCCGCGGGCGTTCGGGGCGGCCATCGGCAGGCGCCAGACCTTCTCCTTGTAGGCCTGGCCCTGGCTGGAGAAGAACAGCACCGGCGTGTGAGTGTTGGCCACGAACAGGCGGGTGACGAAATCCTCGTCGCGGGTCGCCATGCCGGAGCGGCCCTTGCCGCCGCGGCGCTGGGCCCGGTAGGTCGAGAGCGGCACGCGCTTGACGTAGCCGGCGTGCGACACGGTCACCACCATGTCCTCGCGGGCGATCAGGTCCTCGTCCTCGACGCTGCCGTCGAAGTCGACGATCTCGGTCCGGCGCGGGGTGGCGAACTGCTCGCGCACCTCGGCGAGCTCGCCCTTCACGATCCCCTGGATGCGGGCGCGCGACCGCAGGATGTCGAGGTAATCGGCGATCTCGTCGGCGAGCGTCTTCAGCTCGTCGCCGACCTCGTCGCGGCCGAGGGCCGTGAGGCGCTGCAGGCGCAGGTCGAGGATGGCGCGGGCCTGGGTCTCGGACAGGCGGTAGGTCCCGTCCTCGGCGACCCGGTGGCGCGGGTCGTCCACGAGCGCGATCAGCGGCGCGATGTCGTGGGCCGGCCAGTCGCGGGCCATCAGGGCCTCGCGGGCCGTGTTCGGGTCCGGCGACGTCCGGATCAGGCGGATCACCTCGTCGATGTTGGCGACCGCGATGGCGAGGCCGCACAAGACGTGGGCCCGCTCGCGGGCCTTGCCGAGGAGGAACTTGGTCCGGCGGGAGACGACCTCCTCGCGGAAATCCACGAAGGCCTGGAGCAGGTCCTTCAGGTTCATCAGCTCGGGGCGGCCGCCGTTCAGCGCCACCATGTTGCAGCCGAAGGAGGATTGCAGGGGCGTGAACCGGTAGAGCTGGTTCAGCACCACGTCGGCCATGGCGTCGCGCTTGATCTCGACGACGATGCGCATGCCCGTCCGGTCGGACTCGTCGCGCAGGTCGGAGATGCCCTCGACGCGCTTCTCCTTCACCAGCTCGGCGATCTTCTCGACGAGCGTCGCCTTGTTCACCTGATAGGGGATCTCGGTGAAGATCAGCGCCTCGCGCTCCTTGCGCAACTCCTCGACGTGCGACTTGGCGCGCATGATCACCGAGCCGCGGCCGGTGGCGTAGGCCTGCCGGGTGCCGGCCCGGCCGAGGATCATCCCGCCGGTCGGGAAGTCCGGACCGGGGACGATCTCGGTGAGCTGCTCGATCGTCAGGCCCGGCTCGTCGATCAGCGCCACGCAGGCGTCGATCAGCTCGCCGAGATTGTGCGGCGGGATGTTGGTCGCCATGCCGACCGCGATGCCGCCGGCGCCGTTGACCAGAAGGTTCGGGAAGCGGGCCGGGAGGACGCTCGGCTCCTCGCGCGACTCGTCGTAGTTCGGCCCGAAATCGACGGTGTTCTTGTCGATGTCGGTGAGCAGCGCCGTGGCGGGCTTGGCCAGCCGCGATTCGGTGTAGCGCATCGCGGCCGGCGGATCGCCATCCACCGAGCCGAAATTGCCCTGCCCGTCGATGAGCATCAGGCGCATCGAGAAGTCCTGCGCCATCCGCACGAGGGCGTCGTAGATCGATTGGTCGCCGTGCGGGTGGTAGAGACCGATCACGTCGCCGACGATGCGCGCCGACTTGACGTATTTCCGCTCGGGCAGGTGCCCGGATTCGAAGGCGGAGTACAGGATGCGCCGGTGCACCGGCTTGAGACCGTCGCGGGCGTCGGGAAGCGCCCGGCTCACGATCACGCTCATCGCGTAATCGAGGTAGGAGCGGCGCATCTCGTCGGTGATGGAGACGGGGCGGATGTCGCTGGCGGGCGGGGCGGCGCCAGTCGGATCGTTCTCGGCCAAGTCGGTATCCGTTCTGAAGCCCGGACGGGCGGTGCTCACGGCCGTTCCCAGGTGGCGCGCGATGCGCCGGAACGGCCTCTCGGAAGAGCAGTGATATCAGACGGTTAAATAAGGTTTTCCGAGGCCGGCCGCAAGGTCGCCGCGCGGCTGCCGGCCTGGTTCCCGGCAGGGGCGCGTCCCGGCCGGATCGGGCCGGGACGCTGGGGGCCTGCGCTCAGTAGAACGTGACGTGGCGGTGGCCGTACCGGCGGCCGTGCCAGACGTGGTGGCGGTGCCAGTGGCGGCGGAAATGGTGGTGCCGGTGCCAGTGATGGCGGCGGTGCCAGTAGTGGCGGCGATGGTGCCAGTGGTGACGCCGGTGCCAGTGGCGACGGTAGCGCCAGTGGGCCTGCTGCACCGCGGGAGCGGGCGCCGCGGCCTCGGCGCTCGCGGGGACCGGCAGGGGTGCCGCGCGCGCGGGCGCAGCCGCCAGCCCGCCGAGCAGCGCGGCGAGGAGGACCAGGATCGGCCAGGGTCGCATCGTTTCTCTCCCGTGTGAGCGCCCGTCCGAGTCCAGCGGATCCGGGCCGGCACGAGGCTCGCGCCGTCGCCTGAAACGGCGAAGGTCGGCAAACGGTTCGATCCGTTCTGACTGCGCAGATGCGCCGCCGTCGCGCCCCGCCCTTGCGCGGGGCCGGATAGCGCCCAGTTTCCGCAACAGGCGCTTCCGGGCCGTCCCCCGCCCGGCTTCCCGATGAGCCGCGTAAGACTCCCATGGCGTTCGCGATCCCCGACACATTCCGCGCCCTCCTCCCGCGCCGCTTCCGGGACCGCCGCCCGCGGGTCGCGGTGGTCCGGCTGTCGGGCACGATCGGGGCGGTCTCGCCGCTCCGGCCGGGCCTCTCGATCGGGGGCGTGGCGGGCAGCCTGGAACGCGCCTTCGGGATGCCGGGGGTGAAGGCGGTGGCGCTGGTGATCAACTCGCCCGGCGGCTCGCCGGCGCAGTCACACCTGATCCACCGCCGCATCCGGGCGCTGGCCGAGGAGAAGGGCGTGCCGGTGATCGCCTTCGTGGAGGATGTCGCGGCCTCCGGCGGCTACATGATCGCCTGCGCGGCCGACGAGATCGTCGCCGACCCGACCTCGATCGTCGGCTCCATCGGCGTGGTCTCGGCCGGGTTCGGCTTCCATGGCCTCCTTGAGAAGCTCGGCGTCGAGCGCCGGGTCCACACGCAGGGCGAGGCGAAGTCGATGCTCGACCCGTTCCGCCCGGAGGATCCCGCCGACGTGGAGCGCCTGAAGCGCATCCAGGCCGACGTGCAGGACCTGTTCACCGGCCTCGTCACGGCCCGCCGCCCGACCCTGTCGCGGGCCGAGAACCTGTTCACCGGCGCGGTCTGGACCGGGCGGCAGGCGCTGCCCCTCGGCCTCGTCGACGCCCTCGGCGACGTGCGCACCGCGATGCGCGCGCGCTTCGGCGAGAAGGTCGACCTGCGCCTCGTCGCCGAGGCCCGGGGCGGGTTCCTGTCCCGCCTGCTGCGCCGTGGCGGCGCGCCGGGCGGGATCGACCTGGCCGAGGGGGCGATGGCCGCGTTCGCGGAGCGCGCGGCCTTCGCCCGCTACGGGCTCTGAGGGCTCTGAGGACTCAAGCCGCCGCGACCTGCCCGAGGAAGCGCTCGATCTCGCCCTCGAGGTCGGCCGCGACCGTGTCGACGGTCTGAGCCGCCTCGGTGACAGTGGCGGCCATCCGGGCCGAGCGCCGGGCGGCGCCGGCGACCGTGGTCAGGCCGCCCGCGATCGCCTCGGTGGCGCCGGCCGTGTCGGCGACGTTGCGGGAGATCTCGGCGGTGGCCGCGCCCTGGGCCGAGACCGCCGACGCGATCCCGCCCGTGGTGGCGCTGACCGCCCGCATCCGCTCGCCCATCCGGCCGATGGCCGCCACGGCCGCCGTCGTCGAGGCCTGCACGCCGGCGATCTGGCTGCCGATCTCCTCGGTGGCCCTGGCGGTCTGCGACGCCAGCGCCTTCACCTCGGCGGCCACCACGGCGAAGCCCTTGCCGGCCGCGCCGGCCCGGGCGGACTCGATCGTGGCGTTGAGCGCCAGCAGGTTGGTCTGCTCGGCGATCTGGCGGATCAGCCCGACCACGGCGCCGATGCGCCCCGCGGCCTCGGCGAGCTCGCCGATCTCGGCGTTCATGGCGTCCGACTCCGCGGCGGCCGTGGCCACGAGGGCCTCGGCCTGGTCGAGCTGGCTCCCGATCTCGGCGATCGAGGCGGAGAGCTCCTCGGCCGCGCTCGCCACGGTCTGGACGCTGGCCGAGGTCTCGTGCGAGCCGCGCTCGGTCTCGGCGACGGCGACCTCCGCCTCGGCGGAGCTGGCCGCCATCTCGCCGGCCCGGGCGCGCATGGCGCCGGTGCTGGCGGTCAGCGCGTCCTTCAGGCGGACGACCTGGCCCCGGAACGCCTCGATGGCCCGGTCGAGCGCGGCCCGCCGCCGCGTCTCGTCGGCCGCGCCCGCGCTCTGCAGGCTCTCGAGCTCCCGGGTGCGCAGCCCGGAGACGCGCAGCACCTCGACGGCGCGCGCCACCGTGCCGATCTCGTCGCCGCGCGCCGCGTGGGGGATCGCCGTATCCAGGTCGCCGGTCGCGAGGGCCTCGATCCGCGCCGCGATCGTCGTGAAGGGCCGGAACAGCCGCGCCGCCGCCAGCCCGACGAGGGCGCAGGCCAGCACCGCGATGGCCAGGGCGGCGACGCTGAGGCTCGTCATCGTCCGGGCATGGGCGTCGAAGTACATCTCGATCGGCAGCCCGACGAACAGGAGGCCGTTCACCTTGCCGGCGGCGTCGACCGTCGGGTGGTACACCGTGTGGTAGCGCCGCCCGAACAGGGCGGCCGGCCCCTCGTAGGTCCGCCCGGCGCGGATCGCGGCCTGGGCCGGGCTGTCGGCGGCGAGCGCCGTGCCGACCGCGCGGGTCCCGTCCTCCCGGCGCACCGTGGTCTGGCGCCGCACGAAGCTGTCGGAGGCGGGCTCGTAGCTGAACACCGTCGCCAGGCCGCCCGAATAGGCGACGGCGTCGTCCACGACGCGGGTATCGGCGAAGCCCGACAGGCTCGGCGTCGACACCCTGGCGACGCGCGCCCCGTCGAGGTCCGCCGCCGCGCCCTCGACCCGCGCCGCCAGGACGAGCGCCAGAGTTCTCAGGTTGCGCTCGCCGTCGGTGCGCTGACCCGCCTCCATCTGCGACCAGGTCTGCCGCGAGACCGTAATCCAGATGGCGCCGGCGGTGAGTGTCACGGCGAGCATCGCCAGCAGGATGACTTTCGTAGACAGAGTCAGCCTGCGCGGCGAATAGGAATGTGTGCGCATCTATTGGTATCCGTGTCTATTGCTGGCGCGGACACTCTTTCGCAAGGTCGAAATGGCGGGTTAAGGCTCGCCAAAATGGCGAGCCACTGCCGCCGATTTCAACCCTGCCCTGCGCGCCGGGCGGAGACGCGGGCGAGCGCCGCGAGGTCCTTCTCGCCGTCGCCGTGGCTGATCGCCTCGATGAGACCGTCCCGCAGCACGCTCGCGAAGGGCATCGGCACCCCGGCGCCCTCGGCCGCCTGGAGGGCGAGCCGCACGTCCTTGGCCCCGAGCTTGAGGATGAAGCCCGGCGGCTCGTAGCGGTTCTGCGCGATCGAGGCGCCGTAGCCCTTGTAGACCGGCGAGGCGAACAGCGTGTTGGTCATCAGGTCGAGGAAGTCGGCGCCCGGGACCCCGTGGCCCTCGGTGAGGGCGCAGGCCTCGGCCATGGCCTCGATGGCCGAGATCAGCATGAAGTTGCCGGCGAGCTTGACGGCGTTCGCCCGCGTCGGGTCGTCGCCGAAGCGCCAGGTCCTGGCGCCCATGGCGTCGAGGAGCGGGGCCGCGCGGTCGATCTGGGCCGCCTCCCCCGCCGCCACGATGTTGAGCTTGCCGGCCTCCGCCACGTCCGGCCGCCCGAAGACCGGCGCCGAGATGTAGGGGACGCCCGCCCGCGCGTGCACGGCGGCGAGCTGCCTCGCCAGGGCCACCGAGACCGTGCTCATCCCGATATGCAGGCCGGGCCGCTCCGGCTGGTCGAGGAGGCCGCCGGCCACGATCACGGCCTCGAGGGCCGCGTCGTCGGCCAGCATGGTGACGACGGCGTCCCCGGCGAAGGCCTCGGCGGCGCTCGCCACCGGGGTGACGCCGTCGAGGCCGCGCGCGGCCTCCGGCGAGCGGTTCCAGGCGCGGACCGTGTGGCCGGCCCGCGCGAGATTGGCCGCCATGGCGCGACCCATCCGCCCCATTCCGATGAATCCGACGTCCATGCCGTGCTCCTCGACGCGCTCTGCCGTCTGCCAACCTGGGTAACCCCGGACGACGGTCAACGGCCCCGGCCGGATTTGCGCCGATGGCCCGCCGTGGCAAGCTCGCTCCATGCCGCAGAATCGCATCACCGACATTCCCGGCCTGCGGGTCGGCCACGCCACCGACCTGCGGCTCGCCAGCGGCGTCACCGCGATCGTGTTCGATGAGCCGGCCATCGCCGCGGTCGACGTGCGCGGCGGCGGGCCGGGCACCCGCGAGACCGACCTGCTCGATCCCGAGCGCACCGTGGAGCGGGTCGACGCCTTCGTCCTCTCCGGGGGCTCGGCCTTCGGCCTCGATGCGGGGGCCGGCGTGGCGGCGTGGCTCGCCGAGGCCGGGCGCGGCTTCCCGGTCGGCATCATGCGGGTGCCGATCGTCCCGGGTGCGGTCCTGTTCGATCTCCCCAACGGCGGCGACAAGGCGTGGGGCCGCTATCCGCCCTATCGCGAGCTGGGCTTCCAGGCCGCCGCCGCCGCGGCCGAGGCGTTCGACCTGGGCTCCGTGGGCGCCGGGACCGGCGCGCGCACCGGCCGGCTCAAGGGCGGGATCGGATCCGCCTCGGCGGCCGTGCCGGGCACGGGCTTCCGGGTCGGGGCCCTCGCGGCCGTGAACGCCTTCGGCAACGCGACGATCGGCGGCGGGCCGCATTTCTGGGCCGCGCCCTTCGAGGTGGACGACGAGTTCGGCGGCCTGGGCGTGCCGGTCCGGGTGCCGCCGGAGGCCCTCGCCTTCCCGGCCCGGGCGCTGCCGGGCGCCGCCACGACGCTGGCCGTGGTGGCGACCGACGCGGCGCTGACCAAGGCGCAGTGCCGGCGCCTCGCCGTGGCGGCGCAGGACGGCCTCGCCCGCGCCCTCGTGCCGGCGCACACGCCCCTCGACGGCGATCTGGTCTTCGCCGCGGCGACCGGCGCCGTGCCCCTCGCCGATCCGGTGGTGGACCTCGCCCGCCTCGGCGACGTCGCCGCGCGGGTCCTGGCCCGCGCGGTCGCGCGCGGCGTGTTCTCCGCGACGAGCCTGCCCGGCCACGCGCCGTCGCCGCCCCTGGCCGGCACGGGGCTTCCGCCGGCCTGGCGCGACGTGTTCGGCGGCTGATCGGCGGCTGATCGGCGGTTCCGGCTCCGCCCGCGCGCGGAACGATGCCGTGGGACCGGGGTTAGCGGCCGCGGCCGGAGGCCGTGGCGCGTCCCGGATCTCCCCGGGCCGCGCCCTGTGCCCAGTGGGAGAAAACCTCATGAGAATGACCGGCCTGATCGTCGCCGCGTCCGTCGCGCTGTTCGCCGGCGGAGCCCAGGCGATGCCCGTGGCACCGCTGACCGGCGGCGACGCCGCGATCACCCTCGTCCGCGGCGGCTGCGGGTTCGGCGCCCATCGCGGGGCCTACGGCGGCTGCCGCCTGAATCGTGGGCCGCGCGGTGCGATCCGCCGCGCCATCACCGGCGCCCCGGGCGGCTGCCCGCCCGGCCTCTATCGCGGCCCGCGGGGCGGCTGCCGCCGCTGAGTGACCGCGCTGGCGCCGCCCGCACGGGCGGCGCCTCTCGTCGGACCGGCGTTCAGCAGAGGGGAGAGCGCCCCTGGGGCAGCGCGATCGTCGAGGTCGCCTCGGCGATCTGGTCCGGGCCCCCCTTCGGCGGCCAGATCCCCGCATCGTAGGCGCGGGACCGCAGCGCGGCCCGCTCCTCCAGGCTGCGGAAACCCCAGACGTGCGTGATGCGCGGCGCTCCGTCGAGGGCGTACATGTTCACGACGAGGTGCTGCGTGTAGGCGCGTGCCGGCTCGATCGCGGCCTCCCAGGCCGCGAGGGTCGGTGGCAGGCCCCCCGGCTTCAGGCGATAGGTCCGGACCTCGTACACCCCGCCCCGGTCGCCCGTCCGGATCGGCGGCAGGAAGGGGAACGGGGCGTAGCTGTCCATCTCCAGCCCTGTGATCACGTTCCCGGCGTTGAACGGGTTGGCGCTGAGGAGGGCGCGCCGGCGCTCGGCGGTCATGTCCTCGGGTGCCGCGAACCCGCGCAGCACGATCAGGCGCCCCAGTGCGCCGATCTCGGTGCGCCAGCAGCCGACCAGCTCACCCTTGGCGTCGGCGTCGTCCAGCCAGGCCCGGACGCCCTCCGAGACTTGGCCCACCGCGAGCAGTGGGCACGAGAGGGTCGCGAGTTCGTACAGCATGGGCGCCTCGGCGACGTCGTCCCGTCGACGTCATGCCGTCAAAGCGGGAGAACGCCGTTCGTTGCCGTCGGGTCGCGCGGCCAAGTCGCCGCGCGGACGGGCAGGTCTCACAGCTCGGCGCGGGCGTCCTCCAGCAGCTGCGCCAGCCCGCTGTCGACCTCGTCGGCGAGCATCGACCGCTCGGCGTCGGTGAGGTCCTTGGCCCAGGCGCCGCTGCCGAACCCGTCCGTGCAGCGCGCCCGCTCCGCGGCGATGTAGGCCTCGGTCTCGACCGGGCGGGTCTTCATCGCGTGGACGAAGCCGAACCACGCCGCGCGCTCCACCACCGCGAGCCGCGCCCGCAGCCGGATGGCCACCGCCTTCTCCGGATCGATCCCGTCCGCACTCATCGTGGTTCTCCCGCGTCCTTCTCGGCGAGCCGATCGAGCAACCCCTGGAGCTGCCCCGGCACCGGCTCGGTCGCCGAACGCGCGTAGAGGACGCGCAGTTGCCGGCCGATCTCCGCGAGGCTCATGGAGCCCTTGGCGATCACCCGTTCGGCCTGCCGGTTCAGGCTCTCCTTCTCGGCCGCCGTGACCTCCTTGGCGGTGAGCACCACCACGGGCACGTCGCCGTCGGGCCGCGCCCGGAGGGCCCGCAGGAAGCCGAACCCGTCCATCTCGGGCATCATCAGGTCGAGCAGGATCAGGCTCGGCCGCGCCTGGCTGACCCGCTCCAGGGCGATCCGGCCGTTCTCCGCCTCGTCGACGGTCCAGCCCTCGCGGCCGAGCGACCGGCGCAGGCGCTCCCGGGCGTCCGCGTCGTCGTCGACCACGAGGACCCGCGCCTCGTTCGGCGCCGCGGGCCGGTAGCGCTCCATCAGGCCCTTGAGCCGGTCCCAGTCGATCGGCTTGACGAAGTAGTCGGTGGCGCCGAGCGCCTGGCCGAGCCCCTGCTCGGCCACCACCGAGGTCATGATCACCGGCGTCCCGGCGAGGTCGGGGTCGTTGCGGACCGCGTGCAGGACCGCCCAGCCGTCCATGCGCGGCATCTCGACGTCGAGCAGGATCGCCCGCGGCTTCAGGGCCCGGGCGAGGGTCAGGCCGGCGCGGCCGTCGTTGGCGCTGCGGACGTGGAAGCCCTCGCGCTCCAGGAAGCGCTGGAGCAACTCCCGGGCAGCCGGGTCGTCGTCGACCAGCAGCACGGTCTCGTGCTCCTCGTGCGGCTCCACCGGCGTGTGCGCCTCGGCCTCCGCGGGCGGCGCGTCCTCGGGCCTCAGGGTCGCGGGCAGGCGGATCGTGAAGGTCGCACCGGCGCCCGGCGTGCTGGCGACGCCGATATCGCCGCCCATCGTCCGGCAGAACGCGCGGGTGATGGCGAGCCCGAGGCCCGTGCCGCCGAACTGCCGGGTGGTCGAATCGTCGGCCTGGACGAAGCGCTCGAACAGGCGGCCGATCTGAGCCTCGGTCAGGCCGATGCCGGTGTCGGCGACCGCGAAGGACAGCCAGTCGGCCGCCTCCTCCCGGTGCCGCCGCACCGTCAGGGTGATCGTCCCCCGCTCGGTGAACTTCGCGGCGTTGCCGATCAGGTTCAGCAGGCACTGGCGGATCTTGGTCTGGTCCTGGTGCATGGACCCGAGGCCGGCCTCGCCCGCCGCGCCGGCGTCGAGGACGAAGCGGTTGCCCTTCTTCTCGACCAGCGATCCGGTGGAATCGGAGACGTCCCGGAGCAGGTCGGCCACCGTGAAGGTCTCGGCCGAGGCGGTCATGCGGCCGGCCTCGATCTTCGAGATGTCGAGGACGTCGTTGATCAGCGACAGCAGGTGGCGGGCGGCCGCCTCGATCTTGCGCAGGTCGGGCAGGAGGGCGGCCTGGCCGATATCCTCCAGCTCCTCCCCGAGCATCTCGGAATAGCCGATCACCGCCGAGAGCGGCGTGCGCAGCTCGTGGCTCATGTTGGCGATGAACTGGCTCTTGGCCCGGTTCGCCGCCTCGGCGGCCTGCCGGGCGCGCTCCACCGCCTCCTCGGCCTCCTTGCGCTCGGTGACGTCGACGCAGGTGCCGACCCATTCCCGCAGGGAGCCGTCCTCGGCGAGAACCGGTACGCCGCGCACCTCCATGGCGCGCCAGACCCCGTCGTGCCGGCGCAGCCTGTACTCGACCTCGTAGGTCGCGCGCGCCTCCACGCAGGCCGCCCAGGCATCGGCCGCGTGGCCCCGGTCGTCGGGATGGACGGCGTCCAGCCATCCCCAGCCCTGATAGGCCTCCTCGGTCTGGCCGGTATAGATGCTCCACCGGACCTGCGGCGGCATCAGCTCGCCCGCCGCGTCGGTGTTCCAGATCACCGCCGCCGAGGCGTCCACCAGCGCCCGGAAGCGCTGCTCGGAATGGCGCAGGCGCTCCTCGACCGCGCGGCGGCCGGTGATGTCGGTGTTGGTCCCGTACCAGCGCAGGATCCGCCCGGCTTGGCCCCGGTGGGGCAGCGCCTTCGACAGGAACCAGCGGTAGCTCCCGTCGCGGCCGCGCAGCGGGAACGTGTCCTCCCAGGACCGGCCCAGCGTGATCGCGGCGCGGTAGCGCTCGGTCACCGCCGCGACGTGGTCCGGGTGATGGACCGTACGCCAGCCCCAGCCCCGCATCTCGTCGAGGGAGGTGCCCGTGTAGTCGTACCAGCGCTGATTGTACCAGACGATGGTGCCGTCGGCCTCGGCGATCCAGGCGAGCTGCGGCAGCGTCTCGGCGAGGTTGCGGTAATCGGCATCCGTGACGGACCCTGGGCCGCTCTCAGTCTCGCTCATCGAACCGACGCTGTCCCGTCACCCGCCCCGCGGCGGTTCATACCAGTATTCCTTATACACGCATCGCGTCGGGATCCGACCGCGCGGCCGCGGGGGGCGGCAGCCGGCGAAACCGCAGAGCGTCGATCGTGTAGAGCGCGAGCGCCACCCAGATCAGCGCGAGCATCAGGGCCCGATGCGGCTCGACGCGCTCGCCGTAGACGAGGACGCTCAGGACGAGCAGGCAGGTCGGCGCCACGTACTGCAGGAGACCCAGGGTCGTGAGCCGCAGGCGCACCGCCGCGGCGGCGAACCAGATCAGCGGCAGCGCGGTGGTCAGGCCGGTGAGCATCAGCAGGGCGCGGTCCCCCGGCGCGGCCGGCAGGAACGGCTCGGGCGACAGGACGAGCCAGACGATCGCGGCCGGCAGGAGCAGCAGGGTCTCGGTCAGGAAGCCGACCAGCGCGTCGACGCCGACGATCTTCCGGGCGAGGCCGTAGAGGGCGAAGCTCACCGCCAGCGACAGCGACATCAGCGGCAGTTCCCCGGCCCACACCACCGCGACGGCGACGCCGGTCGCGGCGACGCCGATCGCGACCGCCTGTGCCGGGCGCAGGCGTTCGCCCAGCACCACCCGGCCGAACGCCACGCTCACCAGGGGATTGATGTAGTAGCCGAGGCTCGCGTCGAGCAGGTGCCCGCCGCTGACCGCGTAGAGGTAGAGCAGCCAGTTCACGCCGATCATCGCCGCCGAGAGCAGCAGCAGCGCGTGGCGCTTCCGGAGCGGCAGCGGCAGGTTCAGGCGGTGGCGCGCCGCGAGGATCAGCGCCAGCGCGCCGGCGAACACGCTCGACCAGACGATCCGCTCCGACAGGATGTGGTACGGGGAGTAGGCCCCGAGCATCCGGAAATGCACCGGGACCAGGAGGCCCCAGCTCAGATAGGCGGCGAGCGCGTAGACGAGGCCCACGGAGTCCTCCCGATCGACCCGGTTGGGCGGCCGGGTCCGCGGGCTTTAGCCCGGACGGCCCGATCGCGACAGGCCGGGCGGTGCAGGGCTGCCATCCGGACCGGCGGGCCAGCCCGTGCGGACCGGCCCGGCTCCCGGACGGCGCTCCGGTTACGGCGCGATCCAGCCACCGGACCACCCGCCGGCCAGCCGATGCCAGGCGGCCCGGCGGTGCCCGCGGCGGTCGAGATAGAGGAAATCCAGCCGCTCGGCCCGGACCAGAACGGCGGCGAAGTGCGGCCGGCCGCGCGTCGCGGCCGCGGTCTCGTCCGGCAGGCTGTAGGCGTCCCCCGCCGGCAGCGCCGCGCCAGGGCCGGGCTCCGCCCCGTAGCAGACCCGGCTCATCGCCCGGGACCCGGTCCAGGCCGCCTCGGCCAGCGCGTCGTCGGTGTGCAGCGCGGCGCGGCCCTCGACGCGGATCTGGATCTTCGCGGCCGCGTCGTAGGCCGCGAGGGCGCAGGCGGGAGCGGCCCGGATCTCGGCGGCCTTGTCGGAGCGGCGGTCGCAGTGGAACCGGAGCGTTCCCTCGGCCGGGTCGGCGGCGCGCAGGACCACGGTGCGCAGCCGGGGCCCGCCGTCGGCCCCGAGCGTCGCCAGCGTCGGCAGGTGGAGGCCGCCACGGCCACGGGCGGCCCCGTCCGCCAGCAGCCGCCAGAGTTCGGCGAAGGTGGCGTCGAGGTCGTCGTAGAAGGCGGGCAGCGGCGTCCGTGTCATGCGGCGCCCCGCTTCCTCCGCCGCTCGCGGAAGATCAGCGCGAGGTTGCGCAGGTAGATGCCGGTGGAGAGGCCCTGGCCGATGATGATCACCGGCTCGCGGCGCACGAACCCGTAGACCAGTGTCATCATCCCGCCGAGGATCGATAGGAACCAGAACGACAGCGGCATCACGCTCCGCCCGGCCCGCTCGCTCGCGATCCATTGCAGGATGAAGCGCGATCCGAACACCAGCTGGGCGACGATGCCGAACACCAGCCAGAAGTCGAGCCGGGTGACGAACACGTCGTAGAAATAGGCCGGCAGATCGTGGGCGAGCTGGATCAGCATCCGACGTCCTGGTCCGCGGGTTGGCCGGCCGGCTGGTCCGCCGCCGGGCCGGCGATCTCCTCGGGCCGCGGGTCCGCGCGCTTGCGCCGGATCAGCCACCAGACGCCGGCGAGGTCGAGGAGCCCGACCCAGAGGCGGTCGAACAGGCCGTAATTGGACACCCCCGTCAGCCGCGGCCGGTCGACCACGTCGCGATGAACGACGGAGAAGCCCTCGCGGGCGACCAGGGCCGGCATGAACCGGTGGAGGGCGTCGAAGTACGGCAGCCTGAGATACACGGCGCGGCGGAACACCTTCAGGCCGCACCCGGTATCGCGGGTGGAATCGTTGAGGATCCGCCCGCGCACGCCGTTGGCGATCCGGGACTGGAGCATCTTGAAGCGGCCGTCCTTGCGGCCGCGCCGCTGGCCCTGGGCGAGGCCGGCCGCCGGTCCCGCCGCCTCCAGGGCCGCGAGCAGCGCGGGGATGAAGGCCGGATCGTTCTGGCCGTCGCCGTCGAGGGTCGCGACGATCCCGCCGCGGGCTGCCAGGACGCCGCTGCGCACCGCCGCCGACTGGCCGCCGCCCCGCGCGTGGCGCAGCACCCGCAGCCAGGGGCGCCCGGCCCGGGCCGCCGCCAGCGCCGCCGGCGTGCCGTCGGTGGAGCCGTCATCCACGTAGATCAGTTCGAAGGCGAGACCCACGCAGGCGGCCTCGATCTCGGCCACCAGGGGCGCGATGTTGCCGGCCTCGTTCTTGACCGGCACCACGACGGTGAGATGGGGGGACTCGCTCACGGAGCCACCGCGTAGGCCGTCACGAAGACCCGGCGGCCGGTGTTGAGGTTGAAGCCCTCGACCTCCGCCAGGGGCGCGGGCGCGCCGCGGCCGACCGGCCAGGCCGCGTTGAAATCGTCGCGGTCGCGGGATTCCACGAAGAGCAGGCGGCAGCCGCCGCCCTCGAGGAAGGACCGGGCCGCGGCCCCGTCGGGCGGCAGGGCGAGGCCGGTGCCGACGAGGAAGACGAGGCTCGGCTCGCGGTAGCCGAGGCTCGCCACGAGCGGGTTCGGGCAGGGCATCCGCTCGCGCAGGGCCGCGAGCCGCGGCGAGACCTTCAGGGCCGGCAGCGAGCGCTGCGCCACGCCCAGCACCGCGGGCCCGAGCAGGGCTGAGGCCAGCACGCCGAGGACGAGGGCGCGCTCGGCGGATCCCTGCGCGAAGGCGAGCCAGGCCAGGATCGCGACCGCGCAGGCGGCTGCGAGCAGCGGGAGGGCCGGCCACGGGATCGTGTGGGCGTCGAGGCGCCAGCCGGCGAGGCAGAGGCCGAGGGTCAGGGCGACGGGGATCGCCGGCAGCAGCAGGGCCGTCAGGCGGGCGCCCCGCAGGCGCGGGTCCAGCGCCCCCCGGTTCAGCGCCAGCACGGTCAGGATCGCGAGCCAGGGCATCAGCGGCAGCACGTAGTGGGGCAGCTTGGTCGGCACCGCCTCGAAGATCAGCCACGCCGGCAGCACCGCGGCGATGAGGAAGGCCGGGGCGGCCTCCCGCCGCGCCCGCCACGCGAAGGGCAGGCTCATGGCGGTGAAGGCCGCCGCCGGCCAGAAGGTCGCGAAGAAGACGAGCGCGTAGGCGCCGGGCGGTCCCCAGTGCCGCTCGGCCGCCCCGCCGACCTTGCCGAGCATGTCGTGCCCGACCGCCTCGGCGTAGAAGGTGCCGCCGCTCTTCCAGGCGATCGCCGCGAACCAGGGCGCCACCAGCAGGAGCGTGAGGGCGAGGCCCGGCCAGGGCCGGAGCGGCAGCAGCCAGCGGCCGCACCGCGCCGCGAGCGACAGGCCGAGCGCCGGCAGCGCGACGAAGAGCGGCACCATCGGCCCCTTCACCAGGATCCCGACCGCCATCCCGAGCCAGAACGCCGCGAAGGTCGGCCCTGAGACCGGCCTGCCGTCGCGCGGCGCCAGCCACGCGCGGGCGAGCGCCGCGAGGCTCGCGGTGGCGCAGGCCGCGAGCAGCGCGTCGGTCTTGGCGAGGTGGGCCTCGGCCGAGAGCATCAGGCAGGCGCCGTAGAGCGCGGCCGCCAGCAGCGCCGACCGCCGGGGCACGAAGCCGAGCGCCGCCCAGTAGGCGAGCAGCACCGAGGCGACGGCGCCGATCAGCGAGGGGATGCGGTACAGGGCGATCTGGGTGCGCGCCTCGGGCACGCCCAGCGCCTCGCCGGCCGCCACGGCGGCGGCCTGCGCCCAGTAGATCCCCACCGGCTTCTTGTGCCGCGCCTCCCCCTGGAAGCGGATATCCACGAGGTCGCCGCTCTCCAGCATCTGCTTCGAGGCCTGGGCGAAGCGGGGCTCGTCCCGGTCCATCGGCTGCAGCGAGATCTGGCCCGGCAGGAACAGGATCAGGCACAGCGCCAGCAGGGCGGCGACGGCCCGGGCATGGGTGAGGCTCAGCGCGTCGAGCCCGCGGCCGATCCGGTCGACGGGGGCAAGGCGCGGCGCGCCGCCGGCGGAGAGGCTCGTGGTCATGCCGGGCCGGTCAATCAGGAACGCGGCGCGAGGTCAAATGGACGGGCGCTTCCTCCTGATCCCGGGGCCGACTCGCGTCGGACCGCCCCCGGGTCGCGGTGCCGCGTCCGCGGCCCATCGCGCGCTGCGAGAGGCGTGCGACCCTGAGGGGCCGCGGCCCCGCTCTCAGGCGGTCAGCAGCGGTCTCAGCGCGCGCATGTCGGGTACCGATTCCAGCGCGTTGACGCGCCCGATCAGGCGCTCGGTCGAGTCCGGTCCGAGCACGGGCGTCATTAGGTCCCGCGCCTTCGCGTTCACCGCCTCGGTGCTCAGCGGGTTCTCCCGGGTCCCGGGCGGATGTCGCGTGTGATGCTCGACGATCCGGCCGTCCGCGAGCGTGATCGCCACGACGGCGCCGCGCGGGGCCGCGGGGTCCATCAGCGCCGGATCGCCGACCAGCTCGACCTTGGCCTTCTGGGCCGCGATCGCGGGATCGTGCATCAGCCCGGCATCGTGGCTGTCGGCGAAGGACACCGCCCCCTTCACCAGCGCCAGCGCGACGAGGTGCTGACAGCTGACATCCGGCATGGCGCTCGACCCGACGATGCCGACCGCGTCGGTGGGCACCTTCACGAGGATGTGCCGGACCGAATCCGGTGTCAGGCCGTACTGCCGGCGCAGCGTCAGCGTCGCGTCGAGCGGTGACTGGATCGGGTAGCCCACCGAGTAGGTCTTGATCGCCGTCTCGGTGACGAAGAAGCGGCTGCCAAGCCCCTCCAGCATCAGCTCGGGCTTCGGCGCGCTCGAGAGGGCGTTGAGCAGGTTGTGGCGTCCGTCGAGCACGTCGGCGACGCCGGTCAGCCCCGCCTCGACCATCCCGACCGCCGTGACGCCGTTGCGCGCGCCCATGCCGGCGAAGTCGAACGCCTTCTCGACGTGGTCCTCGTCGCGCACCCAGCTCCACAGGCCGGAGACCTGCTGCGCCCCGTAGGAGAGCGCGAACCGCATGCCGCGCTCGTCGAGCCGGGCGAGGGAGGCCGCCGCGCCGAGCGCGCCGAAGGTGGAGCTGGTGCCCTCGGCGCTCCGGTGCGTGCCGCGCACGAGATCGGGGCCGAGCGCCAGGAGCAGGCGGCAGCAGAGGTCGTAGCCGAGCGCCACGGCCCGGATGAATTCGAGGCCGGAACTGCCGTGCAGCTCGGCGAGCGCCAGGGCCGCCGGGACCGTCGCGCAGCCGGGATGAGCCTTGGTCACGGGCTCGAAATCGTCGGTCTCGTCGGCGTGCGCGCACATGGCGTTGGCCAGGGCCGCGTTCACCGTCGTCGTCCGGAAGCCGGACGCGACGACGCCCGCCTGCTCGGTGCCTCCGAGGCCGCGGACATAGGTGAGCGCCATCTCGCCCGGCCGCATCCGCGCGCCCGAGACCATGGCGGCCAGGGTGTCGAGGATCCGGTGCTTGCAGGCGGTCATGACCTCCGGCGGCAGCGCCTGGTCCCGCGCCGCGGCCATGTAGTGCGCGAGCCGACCGGTCACGTCCGCCTCCGCGGCCGAGACCGGGAGGGCCCCCGCGAGGGCGAGAGCGCCGGCGCCTCCGATCAGGTGACGCCGGTTCGGCCCGCTCACGACGCCGCCCGGAGGCGCGCGAAGCCGGCGTCGAGGTCGGCCTTGAGGTCGGCCGTGTCCTCGAGCCCGATGTGGAAGCGGAGCGCCGGTCCGCCGGGGGCCCACCGGGTCGCGGTCCGGTAGCCGGCGCAGTCGAACGGGATCACGAGGCTCTCGAAGCCGCCCCACGAGAAGCCCATTCCGAAGAGCTGCAGGCCGTCCAGCATGGCGGCGACCGCGGCCTCGGGCACCGGCTCGAGGATCACGCCGAACAGGCCGGAGGCGCCGGAGAAGTCGCGCTTCCAGATCGCGTGGCCCGGATCCTCCGGCAGGCCGGGATGGAGCACCCGCAGCACCTCGGGCCGCGCCTGGAACCACCGGGCCATCTCCAGACCGGCGCGGCCGTGCTCGCGCAGGCGCAGGTTCATGGTGCGCAGGCCGCGCAGCGCCAGGAAGATGTCCTCGGCGCCGGCGCACATGGCGAAATGGTCGAAGGTGCGGCGCACGGCCGGGTAGTAGCGCGCGTTGGCGGAGGTCAGTCCGATCAGCAGGTCCGAGCCGCCGCTCAGGTACTTGGTGCCGGCCTCCACGGCGATGTCGACCCCGCGCGCGTGCGGGGGAAACAGCAGGGGCGTCGCCCAGGTGTTGTCCATGATCACGCAGGCGTCGTTGGCGTGCGCGACCTCGGCGATGGCCGGGATGTCCTGCATCTCGAAGCTCTGCGAGCCGGGCGCCTCGACCAGCACGGCCCGGGTGTTCGGGCGCATCAGCGCCGCGATGCCGGTCCCGATGACCGGGTCGTAGTAGGTGATCTCGACGCCGTAGCGCGCCAGCACGCCGTCGCAGAACTGGCGGGTCGGCCGATAGGCTGAGTCGGTGACGAGGAGGTGGTCGCCCGCCGACACCGCGGCCATCAGCGCGACGGTGAGCGCCGCGAGCCCGGAGGGCGTCACGACGGTGCCGGCGGCGCCGGCGACTTCCGTCCACGCCTCGGTCAGCGCGTCCATGGTGGGCGTCGCCGAGGTGCCGTAATTGTAGCGCCCGCGCCGGTTCTTGATCGCGTCGTAGGTCGGGTAGAGGACCGTCGAGCCGCGGTAGATCGGGGTGTTCACGAAGCCGTGCTGCTCGCCCGGGTCGCGGCCCGCGTGGACGAGGCGCGTCGCGGGCGCGAAGGTCTGCTTGGCGTCGGGCGAGGGCTTCAGGGACATCGAGGCTCGGAGATCGCGTTGCGGTGCACCGCACGAAGCGCGCCGCGCCCGGCGAGGTCAAGCCGGACGCGCGGGCTCGCAGCGCCGGGCCGCCGCGTTTTCCGCGATCACGGCTTCTCGGGCGGATCCGAGACGACGGCCTCCTCGTAGGCCTCCATCCACGCGGCGCGCTCCTGGGAGCCCTCCGGATAGGGGCATTCGCTCACGGGCTTCCCGTAGAGGCGCGCGTTGCGGCCCTGGATGAACGGGCTGTCGCTCGCGGTGGCCTGGACGTTGGTCAATATCGCCTCCCGAAGACTTGGAGTGGGGCTTCGTTAACGGCCGCGCCGTAAATCTGTTGCCGTCTCAAGTCGCGTCCCGGGTCGTCGCTTGCGTATCCTGCGTTCCCTCCTCGGCGCCGTCCTCGTCCTCGTCTCGACGGCGACCGTCGCCCTCGTCAGCGCCGACCGGCTCGCCCATCTGGCGCCGGCGCCGGTGGTCCGTGCCGCCCAGGCCGAGCCCTCGGCGACGGGGTCGATCCCGGCCCCCGCGAAGGCCGCGCCCGCGCCGAAGCCGGCCGTGCCCAGCATCCCGAACGGGTTCGACACCGAGCGGCTGCACGCGCTGATGCGCGGCGACCCGATCCTGCCGGGCCGCTGAGAGCGGGCGGGATCGCGCGCATCCCACCCTCGGCCCGATCCCGGGGCGCGCCGCGCGCACCTCGGGATGTGGGGACTTGGCCGGATCGGCCGGGGATCGCCCTACCGCGCCGTCCGGAAGACCTGCAGGTCGAGGTCGCGGACCTTCTTGCGCAGGGTGTTGCGGTTGACGCCGAGCAGCTCCGCGGCGCGGATCTGGTTGCCGCGGGTGGCGGCGAGCGCCGCGCCGATCAGCGGGCCTTCGATCTCCCGCAGGATCCGGTGATACAGCCCGGGGGGCGGCAGCGTGTCGCGATAGCCGGAGAAGTAGTCCGAGAGGTGGCGCTCCACCGCGCTGGACAGGGTCTCCGATTCGCCATTGGCCTTGCGGGCGGCGCCGTTGGCGGTCGGCGACGCGGGCGTCGCCAGCGGCAGCGTGTCGAGCTCGGCCTCGATCACCGGGCCGGTGATCGTCTCCTGCGGGTAGAGCGCGGCGAGCCGCCGGACGAGGTTCTCCAACTCGCGGACGTTGCCGGGCCAGCGGTAGCGCTTCAGCCGCTCCATGGCGTCGCCGTCGAGGGTCTTCCGGGTCAGGCCCTCGCGCTCGACCAGCACGAAGAAGTGGCGGACGAGGTCGGGCACGTCCTCGGAGCGCTCGCGCAGGGCCGGCAGCCGCAGCGGCACGACGTTGAGGCGGAAGAACAGATCCTCGCGGAAGATGCCCTGCTGGATCGAGACCCGCAGGTCCTTGTTGGTGGCCGCGATGATCCGGACGTTGGTGCGGATCGGGACCCGCCCGCCCACCGTCGTGTACTCGCCCTGCTGGAGCACGCGCAGGAGTCGCGTCTGCGCCTCCATGGGCATGTCGCCGATCTCGTCGAGGAACAGCGTGCCGCCCTCGGCCTGCTCGAACCGGCCGGCGGAGCGCTGGAGCGCCCCCGTGAAGGCGCCCTTCTCGTGGCCGAACAACTCGGACTCGATCAGGTCGCGCGGGATCGCCGCCATGTTGACCGGCACGAACGGGCCGGTGCGGCGGCGCCCGTAATCGTGCAGCGCCCGGGCGACCAGCTCCTTGCCGGTGCCGGACTCGCCGGTGATCATCACGGTGAGGTCGGTCGGCATCAGCCGGGCGAGGGCCCGGTAGATCTCCTGCATGGCCGGCGAGCGGCCGACCAGCGGGATGTCCTCGTTCTCGGGGGGCGCCCCGGCCGGCGCCGCGCCGCGGGGGCGCGAGAGCGCCCGGCCCACGATGGCGATCAGCTCCTTCAGGTCGAAGGGCTTCGGCAGGTACTCGTAGGCGCCCCGCTCCGAGGCGCGGATCGCCGTCATGAAGGTGTTCTGCGCGCTCATGACGATGATCGGCAGCTCCGGCCGCACCCGCTTGATGCGCGGCAGCAGGTCGAACACGTTCTCGTCGGGCATGACCACGTCGGTGATGACGAGGTCGCCCTCCCCCTGCGCGACCCAGCGCCAGAGGGTGGCGCAATTGCCCGTCGAGCGGACCTCGTAGCCCGCCCGTGACAGCGCTTGGTTCAGCACGGTGCGGATGGCGGCGTCGTCGTCGGCGACGATGATGTGGCCGTTCGGCATGACTCTCTACTCAGACCTCCGACGGGGGGCCGGATTCGGGGATCGACATCACGGATCGACCGCCGATTCGCGCCCGTCCCGGGCACTCGACATCGGCAGAAGGATGCGGAACGCCGTGCGGCGCGGGGCGGGGTCGCACTCGACGATCCCGCCGTGATCGCCGACGATCTTGGCCACCAAAGCAAGACCCAGGCCGGAGCCCTGCGCCTTGGTGGTGACGAACGGGTCGAACAGGTCGGGCAGCAGGTCGGCCGAGATGCCCGGGCCGTTGTCGCGCACCGCCACCTCGATCGGCAGGCTGACCCGCTCCCGGGAGCCCGGCACCTGCAGGCGCAGGCCGGTGCGGAAGGCGGTCGACAGGGTGATCTCGCCCTCGACCGCGTCCGGGCCGATCGCCTCGGCGGCGTTCTTCACGAGGTTCAGGATCACCTGGATCAGCTGGTCGCGGTTGCCCAGCACCGGCGGCAGCGACGGGTCGTAGGTCTCGATGAACCGGATGTGCCGCGCGAAGCCCGACTGCGCCGAGCGCTTCACCTGGTCGAGCACCCCGTGGACGTTGACCGCGCCGCGATCCGAGGGGCGCTCGTCGCCGAACAGCTCCATGCGCTCGACGATGCGGACGATCCGGTCCGACTCGTCGCAGATCAGGCGGGTGAGCAGCCGGTCCTCCTCGGCGCCGGTGCTCTCGAGGAGCTGCGCCGCGCCGCGGATGCCGGCGAGCGGGTTCTTGATCTCGTGGGCCAGCATCGCGCCGAGCGCCACCATCGAGCGCGCCGCGCCGCGATGGGTGAGCTGGCGGTTCATCTTGTCGGCGATGGTGCGCTCCTGGAGCATCATCACCACGGCGTCGCCGTCGTCGCCGAGCGGCGTCGCGAACACGTCGACGCTGCGCTCCAGGCCGAGGCGCGGCTGGGTCAGCTCGACCCGGTACTCGCTGACGCTGGCGCGGCGGCGCCGGACCTCGGCCACCAGCGCGATGATCGGCGAGGCGAACGGGATGATGTCGCGGAGCCGCCGGCGCTGCATCAGCCGCGCCGAGTAGTCGAAGAACGCCTCCGCGGCGTGGTTGCAGTGGAGGATCTGCTCGTCGGCGCCGATGGTCAGGACCGGCAGCGGCAGCGCGTTCAGCACGGCCTCGGCGGCGGTGTCGCGCCGGGTGCCGGGCTCGCGCGGGAGGGGCTCGTCGCTCACGCGGCCTCCCGGACGGGGTTCGCCGCGCCCGCGAAGGCCCGGGCCAGCAGGGTCAGCGCGGTCTCCGGATTGGTGGTGGTGAGGAGGGTCGCGCGCTCCGCGGAACCGAGCGCGCCGCCGGTCTCCGCGTAGGCGGCGAGGTGCTTGCGCGCGTGGCGCACGCCCATGTCGCGACCGTAGAGCGACAGCAGCCCCGCGTAGTGCTCGGCGGCCAGGGCGGCCTGCTCGGCCCGGGACGGCTCCGCGGCCGGCCGGCCGGCGAGCGCGGCGGCGACCTGCCCGACCAGCCAGGGGCGGCCGGTCGCCGCGCGGCCGATCATGACCCCCGCGGCGCCCGAGGCGTCCAGGCAGGCGCGGGCGCTGGCGAGGTCGGTCACGTCGCCGTTGGCGATCACCGGGATCGACACCGCCGCGACGACGGCGCGGATCGCCGCCCAGTCGGCGCTGCCCTTGTAGAATTGCTGGCGGGTGCGTCCGTGGACCGTCACGGCGTTCAGGCCCAGGCGCTCGGCGCGGGCGGCGAGGTCGGCGGCGTTGCGGCTCGCGTCGTCCCAGCCGAGGCGCATCTTCACGGTCACCGGGACCGAGACCGCGCCCCGCACCGCGGCGAGCAGGCGCTCGGCGTGGTCGAGATCGCGCATCAGCGCAGAGCCCGACGCGATCCCGGTCACGATCTTGGCCGGGCAGCCCATGTTCACGTCGATCACGTGGGCGCCCCCGGCCTCCGCGAGGCGGGCGGCCTCCGCCATCGGGCCCGCCTCGCAGCCCGCGAGCTGGACGACGTGCAGATCGACGCCTGAACCCTCGGCGCGCAAAGTGGCCTCGCCGGATCCGCGGGTGAATTCCCGGGCCGCCACCATCTCGGAGATGACCGCGTCGGCGCCGCAGCGGCGGGCGACGCGGCGCATGTGCAGGTCGGTGACGCCCGAGAGCGGGGCGAGCAGGCAGAGCGGGGCGGGGTCTGCCCCTTCCGTCGTCGCTCCCGCGCGGCGCAGCGCGCTCAAATAATGGTCAGTCGTCATTCTGCACAACAATGAGGCAAGTCCGGTCCGCTGGCAAGCGGGACCGCGCGTTGATTTCGGGCCCTCCCCCGCTTAAACGACGGGCACCCTCGGCGGCAGGGTTACGGCGGCACTGCTGGCCCGCGCGCTGGCCGCCCCTCCGCCCCTCAGGACCTCACGAGTTCGTTGCCCATGCCCGCCACCGGCACGCCAGCCACCGGACCCGCCAGCGCGGGAGCCGGCGTCGCCGCGGTGGTGGTCGCGGCCGGACGCGGCATCCGCATCGGCGGCGGCACCCCCAAGCAGTACCGCCGGGTCGGCGGGCAGGCGGTCCTGACGCGCACCCTGGCGGCGCTCGCGGCGGACGACGCGATAGCGCGGATCCAGCCGGTGATCGCGGCCGACGCGGCGGACTTCTTCCGGAGCTGCCTGGAGGAGCTCGCGCCGGCACTTCGCGCCAAGATCACCCCGCCGGTCGACGGCGGCGCGACGCGCCAGCTCTCCGTGCGCGCCGGTCTCGAGGCGCTGGCCGCCGGCGACGCGCCGGAGATCGTGCTCGTCCACGATGCCGCCCGCCCCTACGTGGATTCCGCGCTGATCGCTCGGGCGATCGCGGCCGGGCGCGACCACGGCGCGGCCGTTCCCGGCGTGCCGGTGACCGACACCGTCAAGCGCGTCGTCGACATCGCGCCCGGCATCGGCCGGGTGCACGAGACCCCGCCGCGGGAGCACCTGCGCGCGGTCCAGACCCCCCAGGCCTTCGCCTTCGGCCCGCTGCTCAAGGGCCACCGGGACGCCGCCGCGCAGGGCCTCGACGGCTTCACCGACGACGGCGCCCTCGCCGAATGGGCCGGCCTGCCGGTGGTGGTGTTCGCGGGCGACGTCGCCAACCGCAAGATCACCCAGCCCGCCGACCTGATCGAGGCGGACCGCGCCTTCGCGACCGAGACCACCGAATTGCCAGCGCCGGGAGCCCGCGCCATGACCACCTACGTGACCCGCCTCGGCACCGGCTTCGACGTGCACGCCTTCACCACCGGCGACCATGTCTGGCTGGGCGGGGTGAAGATCCCCGCCGACCGCGGCGTGCTCGCCCATTCGGACGGCGACGTGGCGCTGCACGCCCTGACCGACGCTCTGCTCGGCGCCATCGCGGACGGCGATATCGGCACCCACTTCCCGCCCTCCGACGAGCGCTGGCGCGGCGCCGCCTCCGACCAGTTCCTGGCCCATGCCTGCGACCTGGTCCGCGCCCGCGGCGGCCGCATCGACCACCTCGACATCACGGTGCTCGCCGAGGCGCCGCGCATCGGCAAGCACCGCGAGGAGATCCGGGCGCGCATCGCCGCCATCGCGGGCGTGCCGCTCTCGGCGGTCTCCATCAAGGCGACGACCACCGAGAAGCTCGGCTTCGTCGGGCGGGCGGAGGGTCTCGCCGCGCAGGCCGCCGCGACGGTCCGGCTGCCCGAGGAGGACGGCCCCGCCCTCGACGCGCAGTCCGAGACCGCGATGCGGCAGGGCTGAGCGGTTTCGGGGCGAGCGCGGTCGGAGCAGGGGCGACCGGCCCCACCGTCGCGGGCTCGCCGATCAGCGCGGTTTCAGGACCGGGCGCGGGTCCCCTCTTCCGCACGGGAGAGGTCTGCTCTCGCAGAGGCGGGTGAGGGATCCCCGCCCTCCCGAGCGGATGCCCCGCGCACGCGCGTCGACGGCGTCCTCGATCCTGACGCTTCTCGTCCCTCACCCCGACCCTCTCCCGCACGGGAGAGGGGGCGCGTCGCGCTCAGGCCTCGGCGTCGGTCTCTGCCGGAGTAGTGTGCGTACCGTGGCCCGTTCGGGCGATCGGGCCCACGACCGGCCGCGGTGCTGATCAGGCCACCCGCACCAGCAGCGCGATCGCCGCGACGCCCATGGTCGCCATCGTCAGCAGGATGCCGCCGCCCCGGCAGGCGAACTGGCGCGGCGAGTTCGGGGGGGCGAACATCCCGATCGGGTGCAGGATCCGGGCGACCAGCAGGGCGATCAGCAGGGCTCGGACCAGCCCGTGACTGCCGCCGCTCGCCTCGAGCAGGCCGATGACGATCAGGGCGAGCGGGACGTATTCCGCGAAATTGGCGTGCGAGCGCACGCGCTTGAGCACCGTGTCGTCGCCGCCGTCGCCGAACAGAACGTTCTCGGAGACCCGGCTCGCGATCACCCATCCCGAGAGGCCCAGATACACGAGGGCGAGCAGCCCGGCATAGAAGGCCGTGGTCGCGGGGAAGATCATGGAATGGGTGTCTCCGATCGGCGGCCGCCGGTCCTTGAGCCGGGCTCGGCCTTGCGTCACAACATGAGATAGGGCGCCGCCGCCCGAGGGGAGCCCGTTCGCGATGGTCGACGACGCAGAGCTTCTCGCCCGGGCCGAGGCGCTGGTGGCCGCCTACGCGGCGGACGGGCGCACCGTCGCCACCGCCGAATCCTGCACGGGCGGCCTCGTGGCCGGGCTGCTCACCGCGGTGCCGGGCTCGTCGGCCGTCCTGGAGCGCGGCTTCGTCACCTACTCGAACGAGGCGAAGGCCGAGGCGATCGGCGTGCCCATGGACCTGATCGGCCGGCACGGCGCGGTCAGCGAGGCCGTGGCCCGGGCGATGGCCGTCGGGGCGCTGGCCGCGTCGCGGGCCTCCGTCGCGGTGGCGATCACCGGCATTGCCGGCCCCGGGGGCGGGAGCGCCGAGAAGCCGGTCGGGCTGGTGCATTTCGGCCTCGGCCAGCGGGACGGCGAGACGCGTCACCTGGAGCGGCGCTACGGTGATCTCGGGCGCGCGGGCATCCGCCGCGCCGCCGTGGCCGACGCGCTCGGCCTCTTGGAGGACGCCCTCGGCGACTGATCACGGTACGGGAAGGACGGCCCATGGATACGGTGACGACCCGCCTCTGCATCGTCGGCGGAGGCCCCGCCGGGATGATGGCCGGACTGCTGTTCGCCCGCGCGGGCATCGACGTCACCGTGCTGGAGAAGCACGCGGACTTCCTCCGCGATTTCCGCGGCGACACCATCCACCCCTCCACCCTCGACCTGATGGACGAGCTGGGCTTCACCGAGCGCTTCCGCGCCCTCCCCCAGCGGCGCGTCGAGAACTTCTCCGGCGTCGTCGACGGGCGCAGCTACCGGGTCGCCGATTTCAGCCGGCTGCCGACCCGGAACCGCTTCCTGTCCTTCATGCCGCAATGGGACTTCCTGGATTTCCTGGCCGGCGAGGCCGCCCGCTACCCGGCGTTCCGCCTGATCCGCCGCACCGAGGCGCAGGACCTGATCGAGGCGGAGGGCCGCATCGTGGGCGCGCGCGCCGCCGGGCCGGACGGTCCGGTCGAGATCCGGTCCGATCTCGTGCTCTGCGCGGATGGCCGTCACTCGCGGATGCGCGCGCAGGCGGGTTTCGCGCCTCGGGCCTTCGGCGCGCCGATCGACGTGCTCTGGTTCCGCCTGCCGCGCCGGGACGGCGACCCGGAGGCGGCGGCCGGGCGGTTCGGACCGGGACGGATCCTCATCACCCTCGACCGGGGCGACACGTGGCAATGCGCCTACGTGGTGCCGAAGGGCGGCGACGCCGCGCTCCGGGCGAAGGGCCTGCCGGCCTTCCGCGCGGCGGTGGCGCAGATCGCCCCGTTCCTGGCCGACCGCGCCGAGGCCATCGCCGACTGGGACGACGTCAAGCTCCTGACCGTGACGGTCGACCGGCTCGACCGCTGGCACCGCCCGGGCCTGCTCTGCATCGGCGACGCCGCGCACGCCATGTCGCCGGTGGGCGGCGTCGGGATCAACCTCGCGATCCAGGACGCGGTGGCGGCGGCCAATCTCCTGGCCGAGCCCCTGCGGGCGGGTCGCCTCGCGGAGGCCGACCTCGCCCGGGTCCAGGCTCGGCGGATGTTCCCGGTGCGGGCGACGCAGGCGCTGCAGCGCGTGATCCAGTCCCGCGTGATCGCCGCGTCGCTGGCGGCCGACGCGCCGTTCCGGGCGCCGCTGGCGCTACGCCTCCTCGACGCCCTGCCGCGGCTTCAGGTCCTGCCGGCGCGGATGATCGGGATGGGCGTGCGGCCCGAGCACGTGCGCGTGCCGGCGCGGGCCTGACGCCGTCTCTGCGCGCCGTCTCTGCGAGCGCAGCGAAGCGATCCAGGGCAACGACACATTCGGAGGCGTCCCGCTTCCCTGGGTCGCCTCGCTGCGGTCGCGATGACGCGGCTACGCCCGCGCCCCGTACATCCGGTTCGCCCGGCCCTCGAAGGCATCGGTGAACTTGCGGAAGGCGCGGTCGAACATCGTGCCCATGAGGAGCCCCAGGGTGCGGCTCTTGAACTCGTAGGTGATGAAGAAGTCGACGTTGCAGCCGCCGTCGGGACTGTCCTTGAACAGCCAGCGGTTCTCCAGGTGCCGGAACGGGCCGTCGATGTACTCGGCGACGATCTTGAGGTTCGCCGGATCGAGGGTGACGCGGGTGGTGAAGCGCTCGCGGATCGCCTTGTAGCCCACGCCCATCTCGGCGATCAGGACTTGCCCGCCCTCGGGCATGTCCTGCCGGCGGATCACCCGCAGGGATTCGCAGAGCGGCAGGAACTCGGGATAGCGCTCCACGTCGGCGACGAGGTCGTACATCTGCTGCGGCGTGTGCTTCACCGCGCGGGTGACCCGGAAGGACGGCATGGTCTTCGGATATCCTCAGGCCGAGAGCGCGGGCGACAGTTTGGCCAGACGCGCCGTCTGCAAACGCGCGAAATCCTCGCCCGCATGGTGCGACGAGCGCGTGAGCGGCGTGGCCGAGACCAGCAGGAAGCCCTTGGCGTAGGCGGTGGTCTCGTAGGCCTTGAACTCGTCGGGGGGGACGAAGCGCACGACCTCGTGGTGCTTCTTCGACGGCTGCAGGTACTGGCCGATCGTCAGGAAGTCGACGTCGGCCGAGCGCAGGTCGTCCATGAGCTGGAGCACCTCGTTCCGCTCCTCGCCGAGCCCGACCATGATGCCGGACTTGGTGAAGATCGTCGGGTCGAGCTCCTTCACCCGCTGCAGCAGCCGCACCGAGTGGAAGTAGCGGGCCCCGGGCCGCACCGTGAGGTACTTGGCCGGCACGGTCTCCAGGTTGTGGTTGAACACGTCGGGCTTGGCGGCGACCACGACCTCGAGGGCCCCGTCCTTGCGCAGGAAATCGGGCGTCAGAATCTCGACCGTCGTGCCGGGACTCGCCCGCCGGATGGCCGCGATGGTGCGGGCGAAGTGCTGGGCGCCGCCGTCCTTCAGGTCGTCCCGGTCCACCGAGGTGATCACCACGTGGTGCAGGCCGAGCTTGGCCACCGAATCGGCGATCTTGTCCGGCTCGCCCAGGTCGAGGGCGTCGGGCAGGCCGGTGCGCACGTTGCAGAAGGCGCAGGCCCGCGTGCAGGTGTCGCCCATGATCATGAAGGTGGCGTGCCGCTTCTCCCAGCACTCGCCGATATTCGGGCAGCCCGCCTCCTCGCAGACCGTGACGAGCCCGTGCTCGCGCACGATCTTCTGCGTCTCGGACCAGGCCCTGGAGCCGGGCGCCTTCACGCGGATCCAGTCCGGCTTCTTGGCCTGGACGGGCTGGTCGGGCCGGTGCGCCTTCTCGGGGTGGCGCAGGCGGACCGGCCGCGGATCGTTCTTCAGGGTGTCGAGGACGACGGCCATGGGTCGGGGGCACACCGCGGGGAAGCGCCCCAGGGGCGCGGTCGGGATCGCCCTGACTTAAGGCCCAAGGCCGCGCGCCGCAAACCGCCGCGACGCCGGGCCGCCCCGCGGCGGTTGAGGGTGCGGCCGTTCCGTCAGATCCCGAGGGCCCGGACGAACAGCCCGGCCAGCACCGCCCCGACCAGGGGCGCGGCCACCGGGATCAGCGCGTAGCCCCAGTCGGAGCTGCCCTTGCCGGCGATCGGCAGCACCGCGTGGGCCACGCGCGGCCCGAGGTCGCGGGCCGGGTTGATGGCGTAGCCGGTGGTCCCGCCGAGGGACAGGCCGATGCCCCAGACCAGCATGCCGACCATGTAGGGCGCGACGGCCCGCGGGATCGCGCCGGCCGTGCCCAGCGTGGTGGTCACGAGGGCGGAGATCGTCAGGATCAGGAAGAAGGTCGCGATGATCTCGGAGAGCCAGTTGGCCTTCGCGTCCCGGATCGCCGGGCCGGTGCAGAAGCAGGCGAGCTTGAGGCCGGGATCCTGGGTCGCGCCCCAGTGCGGCAGGTAGTGGAGCCAGACGATCACGGCGCCCACGAAGGCGCCGAGCATCTGGGCCGGGATGTAGACGGGGATCTTGCTGAAATCGCCGGAGCTGACCGCGCCCGCCACGGTGACGGCCGGGTTGATGTGGGCGTCGGCGCTGCCGGTGGCGTTGGCCACGAAGACGCCCGCGAGGACCGCGAAGGCCCAGCCCGCCGTGATGGCGATCCAGCCGGCATTCTCGCCCTTGGAATGCTTGAGCAGGGCGCCGGCCACGACGCCGTCGCCGAGCACGATCAAGGTCATGGTGCCCAGGAATTCGCCCAGGAAGGGTGATGTCATGGTGTCGTCTCCCCCGTTCGCTGCTTTTTTGTGAGCGCTGAAAGCTTGTGCGAGCGTGTGATCGCCGGAGGCGGTCACCGATGCTTGTGCGGATCCTATCCGCCTGCCTCATCCTGAGGTGCCGGCGTGCGGCGGGGGCCTCGAAGGCGGCCTTCGGGGATCGCGCGGCCGGCTGGACCCCGCCTTCGAGGGCCGCCTCGCGGTCACCTCAGGATGCGGGCGCGGATGGGATCGAACGGGCCAGGACGGGCCCGGGCCCGCACGCCGCGCGGGCGGACCCGACGGTCCTCCGCTCAATCCTCGTCGGTCTTCCAGTCGAAGGAGCGCTGCACCGCCCGGCTCCAGGCGGCGGCGATCTTCTCGCGCTGCCCGGCATCCATCTTCGGCGTCCAGCGCTTGTCGACGCCCCAGTTGCGCTTGAGGTCGTCGAGGCCCTTCCAGTAGCCGACCGCCAGACCGGCCGCGTAGGCGGCGCCGAGCGCGGTCGTCTCGGCCACCTTCGGGCGCACCACCGGCACGTCGAGCAGGTCGGACTGGAACTGCATGAGCGTGGTGTTGGCGACCATGCCGCCGTCGGCCCGCAGCTCCTTAACGGGGATGCCGGAATCCTTGGCCATGGCCTGCAGCACCTCGCGGGTCTGGAAGGCGGTCGCCTCCAGCACCGAGCGGGCGATGTGGCCGCGGTTGACGTAGCGGGTCAGGCCGATGATCAGGCCGCGGGCGCCCTCGTTCCAGTGCGGCGCGTAGAGGCCCGAGAAGGCCGGCACGAAGTAGACGCCGCCGTTGTCCTCGACCGTCGTGGCGAGCGTCTCGACCTCGGCGGAATCCTTGATCATGTGCAGGTTGTCGCGCAGCCACTGCACCAGGGCGCCGGTGATGGCGATCGAGCCCTCCAGCGCGTAGGCCGGCTTCTGGCCGTCGAGGCGGTAGGCCAGCGTGGTGACGAGGCCGGCCTTCGACGGGACCGGCTCCTCGCCGGTGTTCATCAGCGCGAAGCAGCCGGTGCCGTAGGTGTTCTTGGCCTCGCCGGGGCTGAAGCAGGTCTGGCCGAACAGCGCTGCCTGCTGGTCGCCCAGGATGCCGGCGATCGGCACGCCCGCGAACGGCGCCCTGGTCTCGCCGTAGACCTCGCTCGACGAGACGATCTTCGGCAGCATCGCCCGCGGGATGCCGAAGGTCGTCAGCATGCCGTCGTCCCAGTCGAGGGTCTTCAGCGACATGAGCTGCGTGCGGCTGGCGTTGGTCACGTCGGTGACGTGGAGGCCGCCCGCGGTGCCGCCGGTCAGGTTCCAGACGAGCCACGTGTCGATGTTGCCGAACAGCACGTCGCCGGCCTCGGCCTTCTCGCGGGCGCCCTCGACGTGGTCGAGCAGCCAGCGGAGCTTGAGACCCGAGAAATAGCTCGCCAGCGGCAGCCCGGTGAGGTCGCGGAACCGGTCGCGGCCGCCGTCGCGGGCGAACTCGCCCACCAGCCGGTCGTTGCGGGTGTCCTGCCAGACCAGGGCGTTGTGCAGGGGCTTGCCGGTCGTCCGGTCCCAGATCAGCGTGGTCTCGCGCTGGTTGGTGATGCCGACCGCCGCGAGATCGGAGGGCTGGAGCCCGCCCTTCTCGAGCGCCTCGCGCATCACGCCCTGCGTCTTCGTCCAGATCTCCGTGGCGTCGTGCTCGACATGGCCGGGGGCCGGGTAGATCTGCGCGTGCTCGGCCTGGGCGAGCGCGATGACGCTGCCCTCCCGGTCGAACACGATGAAGCGGCTGCTGGTTGTGCCCTGGTCGATGGCCCCGACGTAACGGCTCATCGTTCCCTCCCCTATCAGGCCCGACCGGTCTGCCGCCGGATCGGGTTCGAAAACGTCAGGCGGCCTCGGCCCTGCGGTCGAGGTAGGCGGTGAGGCGCGCGGCGCTCTCGGCGCCGGTGCGCAGGCCGAGCTTGGAGCGCCGCCACAGGATGTCGTCGGCGATCACCGCCCACTCCTCGGTGCGCAGGTAGTCGACCTCGGCCGCCGTGAGGCCGCCGTCGAAGGCTTCGCCGAGATCCGCCATGGACTGCGCCGTCCCGACGATGTCCCGGGCCCGGGTGCCGTAGGCGCGCGCGAGGCGGCGGGCGGTCTCCTCCGGCAGGAACGGCGTCTCGGCCCTCAGCTTGGCGAGGAACTGGTCGAAATCGGCGTCCTTCATGGCACCGCCGGGCAGGACCGCGTCGCCGGTCCACGCCTTCTTGAGGTGCGGGAAGTAGGGCTTCAGCTTCTCGAGCGCGTGCTCGGCGAGCCGCCGGTAGGTCGTGATCTTGCCGCCGAAGACCGACAGCACCGCCGCCGTCCCGCCCTGGTCCTCCACGTCGAGGACGTAGTCGCGGGTCACGGCCGACGCGTTCTCCGCCGCGTCGTCGTAGAGCGGGCGCACGCCCGAGTAGCTCCAGACCACGTCGGCCGGGGTGATCGTGGTGTCGAAGGAGCGGTTGATGCAGCCGCAGAGGTAGTCGGTCTCGCTCTCGGAGATCGAGACCGGGCCGGGCTCGCCCTCGTAGGGCACGTCGGTGGTGCCGATCAGCGTGAAGTCGCGCTCGTACGGGATCGCGAAGATGATGCGCTTGTCGGGCTGCTGCAGGATGTAGGCCTGATCGCCCGCGAACAGGCGCTTGACCACGATGTGGCTGCCCTTGATCAGCCGCACCGCCGCGCGGCTGTTGATGCCGAGCGCGCCGCCGAGCGTCTCGCTGACCCAGGGGCCGGCGGCGTTGACGACGGCCTTCGCGTGGATCGTCCGCTCGGTCCCGCCGCGCTCGTCCCGCAGGGTCGCGACCCAGCCGTCACCCTCGCGCCGGGCCGAGACCACGCCGGTGCGGGTGAGCACCGTGGCGCCGCGCTCGCGGGCGTCCATGGCGTTGAGCACGACGAGACGGCTGTCCTCGACCCAGCAATCGGAATAGACGAAGCCGCGCGTCAGCCGCTCCTGCAGCGGCGCGCCGTAGGCGGAGCTGCGCAGGTCGACGCCCTCGGAGCCGGGCAGCGTCCGCAGCCGGGCGAGGTGGTCGTAGAGGAACAGGCCGAGCCGCAGCATCCAGGCCGGCCGCAGGCCCTCGTCGTGGGGCAGGACGAAGCGCAGGGGCCAGATCACGTGCGGGGCGAGCCGCAGCAGCCGCTCGCGCTCGGCGAGCGCCTCCCGCACGAGGCGGAACTCGTAATACTCGAGGTAGCGCAGTCCGCCGTGGATCAGCTTCGTCGAGGACGAGGAGGTGAAGCCGGCCAAGTCCCCGCGCTCGGCCAGCAGGACGGACAGACCCCGGCCGGCCGCGTCCCGGGCGATGCCCGTGCCGTTGATGCCGCCGCCGATGATTAGGAGATCGTAGGCGTCGGACGGCTCGCGCTGGCGCGGTGCTGCCGCCATGGTTCCTCCGGGGCCGCCTTGGTGGCGGTTCGGCACTATATTGACGCGGGCCTCGGCGTTCGCAAGCGAAAAAATCGATGTTCGTTAGGGTTCGGCCACGTTGTCGGCGACCGCCAGGGTCACGCCCTGCCGCTCCATGAGCGCGACGATCTCGGCCGGCGGCGGCCGGTCCGTGAAGAAGGTGTCGACCTGCTCCAGGCGGCCGACCTGGACCATCGGACGGCGGGTGAACTTGGTGTGGTCCGCCACCAGGAAGGTCTTCCGGGCATGGGCCAGGATCGTCTGCGTCGCCCGCACCTCCTCGTAATCGTAGTCGAGGAGCGCCCCGTCGCCGTCGATGCCGCTGATGCCGATCACCGCCACGTCGACCCGGAACTGGCTGAGCGTGTCGCAGGTGAGCTGCCCCAGCACCGCGCCGTCGCGGTTCCGCACGGTCCCGCCCGCCACGACGATGCGGAACTCGGTCGTCTCGGCCAGGGAGATCGCCACGTTGAGGTTGTTGGTGATGATGCTGAGGTCGTCGTGCCGGGTCAGCTCGCGGGCGACGGCCTCCGGCGTCGTGCCGATGTTGATGAAGACCGAGCAGTGCGACGGGATGCGGCTCGCCGCGAGGCGGCCGATCCGGCTCTTCTCCGGCAGCAGGGTCACCCGCCGGTCGGCGTAGTCGATGTTCTCGACGCTGGATGGCAGGCCGCCGCCGCCGCGGTAGCGTTCCAGCCGCCCCTCGGCGCTCAGCTCGTTGAGGTCGCGGCGGATGGTCTGGACGGTGACGCCGAACTGCGCCGCCAGGGCCTCGATCGTCACGAAGCCGCGCTGGCGAACCGAGGCGACGATGGCGCTGCGCCGCCCCTCGACACCGGTCGCCTCGATCCTGTCGTCGGATCTCCGGTCGATCGGTCGTGACATCGATGCTCCCTCGCCTTCCGTGAGGCCACCGCGCCGCTGTACTGATGACCGAGCGATGTTCGTTTGCGAACATTCCCGACCGCCGCGGCTTTCGCGCGAGCTTGGACCGCGCCGCGTCGTCCCGCAACCGGCAGCCGGACTGCATTATGCTTCAGAGGCGCGCACGGCCGCCGCTTCGCCCGGGAGCAGGCACGAAAAAGGCCTGCCGCGGGTGCGACAGGCCGAGCCACCCGGGCGACGCCGCCTGCGGCGCGCCCCGGTGCCTGCCACTCACATGTGGTGGCGCATCCGGCGATGATGCTTAATGCGCTTGTGCTTCATGCGCTTGCGCATCGTCGGACGCGCGGCCGGAGCGGCACCCTGCTCCATCGCGGCCGCCTCGCCGGCGCGCTCCAGGCCGCCGCGCGGGCCGCCGGCCTGAGCGCCAGAGGCGTTGTAGGGTGAGTTACCCTGGGCGTAGGCGGAGCCCGCGAGGAGCGTCAGCGACGCGGCGGCCAACAGAAGTTTCCTCATCGTCAATCCCTGGCGTAGACCGGCGCAGGCAAAGCACCGCGCCTCGTCAGGCGCGTTGCCGCTGCGTCGGAAAATAAGCGGCTCAGACGAGACTTGGTTCCGCGTCATCGCGCCCGTGCGGCGCACAATTGCCGGCAGCGTTAACTCGGCCTATGTCGCGACCCGTCCCGGCCCGGCCGCGACCGAGCAACAGGGAGCGGGTGGCGGTGGCCAGCAGCGGTTCGGCCTATCTCCTGCTGGATGTCGCCGGCACGGCCTGCGCCCTGCCCCGCGGCGCGGTGGCCGAGATCCTGCCGCTCCCGGACCTGCACGCGCCGCCCGCTTCCGGCGGCTGGCTCACCGGCTTCCTCAATCTCGGCGGCACGCCGGTCCCCGTGGTCGACCTCGCGGCCCTGCTCGGCCTGCGCCCGGCCTTCGCGACGCCCGGTCTCTACGCCCATCTCGTGCTGATGCAGGGCGCCACCGTCGCGTATCTCGTCGATCGCGCGGCCGACCTCACGATCGTCCCGGATTCCGCGATCCGGCAGGCCGAGGCGGCCGACACGCTCAACGGCTGCGTCGCCGCCGAGCTGGTCCTCGGCGAGCGCCTCGTCCACGCGCTGGCGCCGGAGCGCCTCCTGACCGTGCAGGAACGGGTCCGCGTCGACGCCCTGGCGCGGGCCGCCGCTGAACGTCTGGCCGCGCTGCCGCACGCCGTCTGACCGCACGATGGCCCGTCCGGGGAATCCCCGTCCCGACCTGGGTGTCGATGCCGCCTACGCGCCGCTCAAGGCGCGGATCATCGCGCGCACCGGCCACCACTACTACACCGACAAGGACGAGCTGCTGATCGAGCGGCTGCACCGCCGGTTCCGCGCCGCCGCCGTGGCCGACTGCGCCGCCTACGCGGCCCTCCTGTCGAGCGGGGCGGAGGGCGAGGCGGAATGGGCCCGGCTGGAGGCCGAGATCACCGTCGGCGAGACGTTCTTCTTCCGCTACGCCGAGCAGTTCAACGCGCTGCGCGCGACGATCCTCCCGGCACTGATCGCCGCGCGGGCGTCCGAGCGCGTCCTCCGGATCTGGAGCGCGGGCTGCTCCACCGGGGCCGAGCCCTATTCCCTGGCGATCCTGGTGCACGAACTGCTCGGCGACGCCCTGCCCGACTGGCGGGTCGCGATCCTCGGCACAGACATCAGCGTCGAGGCACTCGCCACGGCCCGCGCCGCCGAGTACGGCCGCTGGGCCCTCCGGACCATGCCGCCCGAGGACCGGCTCCGCTACTTCACCCGGCTGCCGGTCGCGCCGGGCATCCGGCGCGAGGGCGGCTACGCCCTCCGTCCGGAATACCGCGGTTCGGTCCGGTTCGAGCGCGGCAACCTGCTGACCCTCGTCGAGCCGGGGCCGCCGCAGGGCGAGCCCTTCGACCTGATCCTCTGCCGGAACGTGCTGATCTACTTCGATGCCCGGACGGTCGCCGCGGTGGTGCGCGGTCTCGGCCGCAGGCTGCGGCCGGAGGGGTGGCTGCTCCTCGGCCACGCCGAGCCGAGCCCCGCCTTCGCGAGCTTCCTCGACGCGGTCAGCCTGCCCGGGACCGTGGCCTATCGCCCGCGCGCGGAGGCACCGCCGGCCGGCCCGCCCGGCATGCCGGCGCCGGATCCCGCTCCTCCGGCCCGCCAGGTGGCGGCGGCGCCCGCGCCGGATCCCGGCCCCGGCCAGTCCGGGGCCGCAGGAGCCGACACCGCGGCCGTTCCCGCCCCGAACCCGGACGCCGCACCCGGGGCCGCGCCGCTTCCCGCCGCGCCCGAGACCCGGGATGACCGGCCGGAAGAGGACGACGCCGTCGATCTCGACCGGATCCGCGCGCTCGCCGATTCCGGCGAGACCGGCGCGGCCTGGCGGGCCCTGCGGGTCGCCCTCGACCGCGACCCGACCGACACGGCCCTGCGCTTCTACGAGGGCCTTCTGGCCCGCACCCTCGGACGCGACGCCGAGGCCGAGCGGGCGCTGCGGGCCGCGCTCTACCTCGACCGCGGTTTCGTGATGGCCCACTACCACCTCGGCCTGCTGCTGATCGCGCTGCGACGGCCGCACGAGGCGGTCCGCGCCCTCGACAACGCCGTCGCCTTGAGTCAAGCCCTCGGGCCGGACACGGCGCTGCCCGAGGGTGACGGCGCCTCCGCGGGCGAGATCGCGGCCAGCGCGGCCGCGGCCCGCGCCGCGCTCGGCGCCGCCGGCAGCAGGAGGTCCTGATGGGGGCACGCCCGAGTGCACAGGACGGCCGTCGACGGACGCGGCCGGAGCGGGACCTGCGCGCGGAGCGCGCCGCCGCCCTTGCCCGGCGCGGTGCCGTCGCGGTCGCGACCGATTCGGGCGTCGATCATCTCGTCTGCGCCTGCGGCGGCGAGCGCTACGGCGTGCCGCTGGCGGCCGTCGCCCAAGTCCTGCCGTCGCGCCCCGCCACGCCGATGCCCGGGGCGGTGCCGGCGCTGGACGGCCTCATCGCCCTGTCCGGTCGGATCGTCGGCGTTCTCAGCCTCGCCAGGGCCCTCGGCCGACCGGATGCCGCGTCCGACGCCGAGGCGGCGGCCGGCCACCTGATCGTGCTGCGCGGCGTCCACGCCCAGCCGCTGGCCCTCGCGGTGGACCGGGTCCTGGGCATCGCCCGGGCCTCCGGCGCGGCCGCCGCGGAGGCGATCGATCCCGATCGCTTGGGCAACGAGGCCGCCTCGGTCTATGCCCCCGGCTCCGGGGCGGCGGGCGACGGCCGTCCCGACTTCGTCGTCATCGACCTCCCCCGCCTCCTGCGCCGCGCGCTGCCCTGACCGGGCCGCCTGCCCCAACCGGAGCCATCCCCGCCCGTGTCGCTCTCGATCGGAAAACGCATCCTTCTCGGCTTCTTCGCCATCACGGTGGTGGTGGTGGCGCTCGGGCTCTACGCCCTGGAGCAGATCGGCGCGGTGCGCGACACGACCGACGCGATCGTCCGGCGGGACATGACGATCCTGCGCCAGCTCGACGATCTCGGGAACGAGGCGCGCGACCTCGGCCTCCTGCGCCGCACCGCCGTGATCGCCATGCTGATGCGGGCCCAGGGGCGCCCGACCCAGGCCGGCGACACCCTGGCGACCTGGCGCCAGACCGCGGCCCAGGTCGAGAACCGGCTCGCCACGACGATCCAGCTCGCCACCCAGTACCGGACGCAGGTCGTGTCCGCCGAGCGCGTCGCGGCCTGGGACCGCATCGCCGCGGCGGCGACCGCGGTCCAGGGCTCGTTCCGCGAGGTCAAGGCGCAGGGCGAGGCGCAGTTCGCCGCCATCGCCCAGCAGGACGTCGCGGCGGTCGAGGCCCGCAACGCGGAGATCGGCCGCCTGCAGGCGCCCTTCCTCGAGGGGATCAAGAACCTCCGGTCCCAGCTCGACGGCGGCATGGCGCTGGGCCAGCGCGCCGCGCAGGAGGTCTACGAGCGCTCGCGCCTCTCGATCTACCTGACCCTGGCGGCCGCGGTGCTGCTGGCGATCCTGATCACGTGGCTGATCAGCCGCGCGGTGGTGCGGCCCCTCGAGACGGTCATGGCCTTCGTCGCCCGCGTCGGCGAGGGCGACCTGTCCGGCCAGCTCGCGGCGGGCGGCCGCGACGAGATCGGCCGTCTGAGTACGACGCTGAACACGATGGTCGCGGGTCTGTCGGACCTGGCGCGGACGAACCGGGCGGCGACGGCGGACCTGAACGCGGCCGCGGCCGAGATCCGCGCCTCGGCGCAGGAGCAGGCGGCCTCGGTCGAGCAGCAGTTCGCGGCCGTGCAGGAGACCGCCGCCACGGTGGACGAGATCACCCACTCGGGCGCGCAGATCTCCAAGCGCGCCACCGAGGTGATCGCCACCGCGCAGGCGACCGCCCAGACCTCGCGCCAGGGCCTGCGCGCGGTCTCCGACACCGCCAAGGCCATGGACGCGATCCGCGAGCAGGCGGAGGCGGTGGCCGGCAACATCGTCAGCCTGTCGGAGAAGACCCAGACGATCGGCGACATCATCGAGACGGTCAACGACATCTCGGAGCGCACGCACCTGCTGGCGCTCAACGCCGCCATCGAGGCGGCCGCGGCCGGGGAGAGCGGGCGCAGCTTCGCGGTGGTGGCCTCGGAGATGAAGCTCCTGGCCGACCAGGCGAAGGCGGCGACCGGTCAGGTGCGGGGGATCCTGGGCGAGATCCAGCGGGGCATCAACACGTCGGTGATGCTGACCGAGGAGGCGGTCAAGCGCGCGGCGGCCGGCAAGACGCGCTCGGACACGACGCAGCGCACGATCGAGGAGATCACCGCGCGGGTGGAGGAGAACGTGCAGACGTTCCAGCAGATCGTGGCCTCGACCAACCAGCAGCAGCTGGGCATCGAGCAGGTGATGGGGGCGTTGCAGAACATCCGCCAGGCCAGCCAGCAGACCGCTGCCGGCACGCGGCAGGTCGAGGCCGCCTCCGCCAACCTCACCGAACTCGCCCAGGCCCTCATGGCCCTGGCCGAGCGATACCGGCACTGAGGCGGGCGCCCCTTGGCCGAGGATATCCGCAAGCTCCTGCTCGCCGCCTTCGACGTCGAGCACCGGGAGCACGTGGCGGCGATCCGCGGGGCGCTCGGCAGCGCCACGCCGGACTGGAACGACGTCTTCCGCCGCGCCCACAGCCTGAAGGGCGCCTCGCGCGCCGTCGACCTTCCGGCGGTCGAGGCGGTGGCCCACCGTCTCGAGACGCTGTTCGAGGGCGTGCGCACCGGCGCCACCGCCCTCGACCGCGAGGCGGCCAACGCCGTCCACCTCGCCCTCGATCGGATCGAGTCGTACGTCGCCGGCCTCACCGACGGGGCCGGTCCGGACATGCTGCCCGACGCCCTGGCGGCCCTCGGCCGCGTCCTCCGGCTCCCGGGCGAGACGCCGCCGGCGGACCCGCCCGCCCCGCCGCCCGCTCCGCCACCGGTTCCCGCCCCGCCCGTCGCCCCGGAGGCCCCGCCCGCGCCGCCGCCGGCCGCGCCGAAGCCCGGCTCAGAGCCGGCGGAGGCCTCCGCGGCGATCCTGCGGGTGCCGGCGGACGCCGTCGAGGCGCTGGCCCGGGCGAGCCACGATCTCGCCAGCACCCTGGCGGGCCAGGCGCCAGCGGCCGACAGCCTCGCCCGGCTCGCCCGGCTCGCCCGCGACCTGCGCGTCGGCGCCGAGGCCCTCGCGGCCGGGGCCGGCGCGGAGCGGCCCGAATGGCGCGCCCTCGCGGCGCGCGCCGGCGCCTTCGCCCGGGAGGCCGCGGACCTGTCGCGGCGCCAGGCCTCCGCGACCAGCGCGGTCGAGGGCGCCGCGACCCGCGTCCGCGCCGCCGCCGAGCGCCTCGCCCTGGTCCCGGCCGAGAGTGTCCTGGCCCCCCTCGCAAGGTCGCTGCGCGAGACCGCCCGGGAGCAGGGCCGCGAGGTCGATCTCGACCTGCGGGGCCTCGACCTGCCGGTGGAGCGCGGCACGCTGCAGGCCCTGAAGGACCCGCTGCTCCACGCCCTGCGCAACGCCCTCAGCCACGGCTGGCAGGCGCCGGAGGTGCGGCGCGCGGCCGGCAAGCCGGAGGCCCTGTGCCTCGGCCTGGAGGTCGCGGTGCGCGGCTCCCGCCTCCAGGTCACCGTGTCCGACGACGGGCCCGGCCCGGACCTCGCCCGGATCGAGGCGACGGCCCGCGAGCGCGGCCTCCTCGCCCCCGCGTCCGCCGCGGAACCCGACACCCTGCTCCGCCTCGTGTTCGAGCCCGGCTTCTCCACCGCCGAGGCGGTCGACACCCTGTCGGGCCGCGGCTACGGCCTCTCGGTCGCCGCGGACGCCGCCCGCCAGCTCATGGGCAGCGTCCGCCTGGAGCCGCGCGACCCGGCCGGAACCGCCCTGATCTTCAGCCTGCCGCTCTCGGCGGCCCGGCGCAGCCTGCTGCTGGTCGAGGCGGCCGGGCGCAGCTACGCGCTCCCCGGGGGCGCCGTGGAGCGCCTCCTGCGCCTGAAACGGGGCGAGCTACCCGTCGCCATGGGCCGGACGATCGTGCGCCTCGGCGACGGGGAGGCCGCGACGAGCCACCCGGTGACGGACCTCGCCGCGATCCTCGGACAGGTCGCCGACCCGGCCGATCCCGCCACCCTGACCGCCGTGGTGCTCCGGACCGGCGGCGGCCGCCTGGCCCTGGCGGTCGACCGCCTGCACGACGTCCGCCCGTTCCTGGTCCTGCCCGCGCCGGATTTCGGCGCCGATCCGGGGCTGATCGCCGGCACGGCGGTGCTGCACGGGGACGTGCCGGTGCTCGTCCTCGACCCGGAGGGTCTCGCGGCGCGCGCCCAGGCCGGGATGTCCGGCGGTTCGCTCGGAACGATGGCGCCGGCTCCACGTTCGACGACTCACGCCACGCCGGGCGCGTCCGCGCGCGCGACGATCCTGGTCGTCGACGATTCGATCACCACCCGGACTCTGGAGAAGGGAATCTTGGAAGCCGCCGGCTACCGCGTGGTCGTCTGCGTCGACGGGCAGGACGCCCTCGACCGGCTGCGCGCCGAGATCGAGCCCGTGAACCTGGTGCTCGCCGACGTGGAGATGCCGCGCCTCGACGGGTTCGGCCTCCTCAAGGCCCTGCGGGCCGACGAGCGCTTCGCCCGGCTACCGACGATCCTGATGACCTCCCGCGGGGACGCCGCCGACGTCGCGCGGGGCCTGGATCTCGGCGCCGACGCCTACCTGACCAAGCAGAAGTTCGACCAGCGCCAGCTGCTGGATACGATCGGGCAGCTCCTATGACCCCCGTCCGTGTGATGCTCGTGGAGGACAGCCTCGTGGTGCGCGAGCTGCTGCGCCACATCGTCTCCCGCGATCCCCGCCTCGAACTCGTGGCCGCGGTCGCCTCCGGCGAGGAGGCCCTCGACAGGCTCCGGACCGTGCGGCCGGACGTGATCTCGATGGATATCCGCCTCCCGGGGATCGACGGCCTCGAGACGACGCGCCGGATCATGGCCGAGCACCCGACCCCGATCGTCGTGGTGGCGGACTCGGTCGAGGATTCCTCGCTGCGCATCTCGATGAACGCGCTCCGGGCCGGGGCGCTCTCGGTGGTCGAGAAGCCCGTGGCCACGACCCATGCCGGCTACGAGGGCGTCGCCGGCGAGATCTGCACGCAGCTGCGGATCATGGCCCAGGTGCCGGTCATCCGCCGCCGCCCGATCGGCACCGAGTGGGCCGGCCGCACCGCCGCGCCGCCGGCGCCGCTGGCCGAGCTGTCCGGGCAGGCCCCGAGCCTCCTGGGCATCGCCGCCTCGACGGGCGGTCCCCCGGCGCTGGCGCGGGTGATCGGTGCCCTGCCCAAGGACTTCCCCCTGCCGGTCCTGGTCGTCCAGCACATGGGCGCGGCCTTCATGGACGGGTTCGCCAGCTGGCTCGACAGCGTCGTGGCCCTGCCGGTCTCCCTCGCGCAGGACGGTGAGCGCGCCGAGCCCGGCCGGGTCTACGTGGCCCCCGGCGACCGCCACCTGGAGATCGGCTCCGGCCGGATCCTGCGGGTGATCGACTCGGCGCCGGTCTCGGGACAGCGCCCGGCCGCCACCGTGCTGTTCCGGTCCATGGCCCGGCAATCCGGAGCCTCCGGCATCGGCGTGCTGCTCACCGGCATGGGCGAGGACGGGGCGGTCGGTCTCGCCGACATGCACAAGGCCGGCGCCCAGACCGTGGCCGAGCACGAGAGCACCGCCGTCGTCTACGGCATGCCGGCCGCGGCCGTGCGTCTCGGGGCCGCCCGGGCCATCCTGCCCGTCGACCGCGTCGCCGACCACGTCCTGCGCCTCGTGGACGCGGGGGCGCGGCCGTGAGCGAGGCCGGCACGGCGGAAGTGCCGGCCCGGATCCTGCTGGTCGAGGATTCGGAGACGCAGGCCCTGGAACTGCGCCTGCTGCTCGAGGCGCACGGCTTCGCGGTGGAGCGCTGCGCCTCGGCCGAGACCGCCCTCGATCATCTCAACCGCAGCCAGCCCGACCTCGTGGTGGCCGACTACCACCTGCCGGGCATGAACGGCGACGAGCTGATCCGGCAGATGCGCCTGTCCCTGCGCACCCGGGCCCTGCCCGTCCTGATGCTGACCGGCGGCAGCGGCGGCGAGCGCCAGGGCCTGGAGAGCGGCGCCGACGCCTACCTGCCGAAATCCGCCGACCGCGACCTGATGATCCTGCGCATCCGCGCCCTGCTGCGCGAGCGCCGGCCGACGACCGACGGCGAGGGCCCGGGCGCGGCCGCGTTCCGGCGCGGGCGGGTCCTGGTGATCGACGGCAGCGCGACCTACCGGACCTTCCTGGCCGGCGTGATGGGCCAGGACGGGCATCACGTGGCGAGCGTCGACGGGCCGGAGGCGGCGCTGGCCGCCCTGGACGCGGCCGCCGGCGACCAGGCCTTCGACTGCGTGACGGTCGATCTCCTGGGCCACGCCTACGACGGACTCGCCCTGTGCCGGGCGATCAGCCAGCGGCGCTCGGGCCAGGCGGCCGGCGCGGGCTTCCACCTCGTCGGCATCGCCGGCAGCGATCCGGCCAAGGACTTCCTCGTCGAGGCCTACGCGGCCGGCGCAGACGACGTGGTCTCGAAGACCGACGCCGAGGTGCTGGCGCTCCGAGTCCGCGGCTTCGTCCGACGGCGGCTCCTGGAGGAGGACGACCGGCGCATCGCCGGCCAGTTCGGCGAGCGCGAGCGGGCGGTGGAGCGCGCCCGCGCCGAGGCCGAGGCGGCCGAGGCCCGGGCGGGCCTCGCCGACGCCTTGGAGCGGGCCAATCGCGACCTCGCCGACGCCAACCGCCAGCTCACCGAGGCCCAGTCCAAGCTCGTCCAGGCCGCCAAGATGGCCTCGCTGGGCGAGCTGGTGGCCGGCATCGCCCACGAGATCAACAATCCCCTGGCCTTCATCCTGGCCCACCAGGGTACGGTCGAGCGCCTGCTGGGCGAGTTGCCGGACGCCGCCCCGGAGGAGGCCGCCCGCGCCATCGACAAGGCCCGGCAGCGGGTCGGCTCGATGCGGATGGGGCTGACCCGCATCCAGGATCTGGTGCTGAACCTGCGGAAATTCTCGCGCCTCGACGAGGGCGAGCGCGCCCTGGTCAACGTGCCGGAGGCGATCGAGACGGTCCTCGCGCTGATCCAGCACAAGCTCGGCGAGCGCATCGCCGTGGAGCGCAGCTTCGTGGGTCGCGCCGAGATCCACTGCACCCCGGCGCTGCTCAATCAGGTGGTGATGAACATCCTGGGCAACGCCGCCGACGCCATGCCGGAGGGCGGCACGATCCGGATCACGACGCAGTCGAACCCCGAACTCGACGAGATCCGCATCAGCGATACCGGTCCCGGGATCCCGGATACGCTGCGAGAGAAGATCTTTGAGCCGTTCTTCACGACGAAACCGGTCGGATCCGGTACGGGCCTGGGTCTTGCGATTGCCTACAGCGTCGTTCAAGCGCATAGCGGCTCGCTCACCGTGGAGACGGCCCCGGGTGGGGGAGCCTGCTTCGTGATCGGGATTCCGCGGCAGGCGGCCAGTGCATGAGTGACGGTACGGCAGGTGTAGGGACGATCCTGGCCGTCGACGACGAGCCGGACATCCTGATCGCCCTGGAGGACCTGTTCGAGGAGTCCTACCGGGTTCTTACGACCTCGCGCCCGGCCGAGGCGCTGGAGATCCTGCGCGCCGAGCCCGACATCGCCGTCGTGCTCTCGGACCAGCGGATGCCGGGCCTCACCGGCGACGCGCTCCTCGCCGAGGCCCGCACCTTCCACGACGCGCAGGCGATCCTGCTGACCGGCTACGCCGACATCACCGCGGTGATCGCCGCCCTCAATCGCGGCGGCATCGTCGGCTACGTGACCAAGCCCTGGGATGCCGGGCTGCTCCGCTCCACGGTCCGGCAGGCCTTCGAGCGCCATCGCCTCGGCCGGGACCTCGCCACCGAGCGGGCACTCCTGCGCGGCCTCCTCGACCACGCCCAGGACGCGATCAGCTTCAAGGACGCGGCGGGCCGCTTCGTGCGGCTGAACGGCCGCAAGGCCGCCCTCCTCGGCCACGACATCGCCGCCAGCCTGGGACGGCGCGAGGACGAACTCCTCGGCCCGAAGGCGGAGGCCGTGACGGCGGCGGACGAGGCCGCGATCCGGTCCGGCGCGGTGGCCGAGAGCCTCATCAGCGACGGCCCGACCGGCGCCGAGCAGTGGAGCCACGTGACGCGGGTGCCGATCCGCGACGCGGGCGGGACGATCAGCCACCTCGCGATGATCGAGCGCGACGTGACCGAGCAGCGGACCCTCGAGGCGCGCCTGCGCCAGTCGGACAAGATGCAGGCGCTGGGCACCCTCGCGGGCGGCATCGCGCACGATTTCAACAACCTGCTGACCGCGATCCTCGGCAGCCTCGAGCTCGCGGGCCCGAAGGTCGCCGACCAGCCGCGGGTCCAGCGCCTGATCGAGAACGCCCGCGGCGCCGCCGAGCGCGGGGCCTCCCTGACCAAGCGTCTCCTCAGCTTCAGCCGCGCCCACGACCTCCAGGCGCGCGCCGTCGACGTGAACACCCTGATCACCGGGATGAGCGACCTGTTCGGCCGCAGCCTCGGCGGCCTCGTCACGGTCCGGACCGACCTCGAGGACGGTCTGCCGGCGGTCCAGGTCGATCCGGACCAGCTCGAGCTCGCCGTGCTCAACCTCTGCATCAATGCCCGGGACGCCATGCCGGACGGGGGCGCGATCACGGTGGCGACGCGCCGGCTCGCCATCAGCGACGATCCCGAGATCGCCGACGGCACCTATCTCGGCATCAGCGTCACCGACGAGGGCACCGGCATCCCGGAGGAGATCCTGCGCCGGGTGTGCGAGCCGTTCTTCACCACCAAGGCCGTCGGCCAGGGCACGGGGCTCGGCCTCGCCATGGTGTTCGGCCTCGCGCAGCAATCCAAGGGGCGGCTGGTGATCGACAGCGTGGTCGGTCGGGGCACCCGCGTGGAGCTCGCCCTCCCCTTCGCCGACCAGGCGCCCGAGCAGGCGGCCGAGGCCTCCGGTGCCATCCCGGTCGTCGGGCGACGGGCCCGCGTCCTGATCGTCGACGACGATCCGCAGGTGCGCCACGTGACGGCCTCGTTCCTCAACGGCTTCGGCCACAGCACCACGGAGGCCGGCGACGGCGAGGCCGCGCTCCGGCTCCTCCGGGACGACCGCTACGACATCGTCGTGGCCGACCTCGCCATGCCCGGCATGAGCGGCATCGAGCTGGCCGCCGAGATCCGCGACCGGGATCCGCGCCTGCCGGTCCTGATCCTCACCGGCCACGCCGAGGCGATGCAGATCCCCGACGACCTGCCGGTCCTCACGAAGCCGTTCCGCTCCGCCGACCTCGCGGCCCGGGTCGCGACGCTGCTCGACGGCGCGGCCGGGCCCGCCGCCTGACGGGGGACTTGCAACCAATCGATTGCCGGCTCATTCTCCCTGGGTGGGGCCCGCAGGCCCCGGGTTACGAAGAGGAGGTGGACCATGAGCGATCACGGCATCTTCCCGCGCCGCAGGCGTGACAACGACCTGGACCAGGACGGTCCACCGGACGAGTTTCGGCAGGGATAGGGGTTTTCGGAGCGCGGCGCGGTCGAGTTCCCGGCCTGTCTGACACGGGCCGCCCAGGGCGAGCTCCCGCGACCATCCGAGACGTGGACCCTGCTTCAAACCCGTCGGCGCGAGCCGGCGGGTTTTTTTCATGATCGGCGCGTCTCGGTCATCGCGAGCGCAGCGACCCCGGGACACGGGACAGCTCGAGACCGTGCGCGCCCTGGATCGCTTCGCCGCGCTCGCGGAGACGACGCGGCGAAACGCGAGAAGCCGCCCCGGGGGATCCGGGACGGCTTCTCAGAGACCGGGAGCGTCGGGACGCTCCGTGCCGATCAGGCGGCGTCGGCGACCTGGCTCGGACCGGAATCCTTGCCGCGGGCCTCGACGTCGCGGTCGACGAACTCGATCACCGCGAGCGGGGCGTTGTCGCCCTGGCGGAAGCCGGCCTTCATGATCCGGCAGTAGCCGCCCGGACGGCCCTTGTAGCGCGGGCCGAGCACGGTGAAGAGCTTCTTGACCATGTCGGCGTCGCGCAGCTGCGCCATGGCGAGGCGGCGGGTGTGCACGCTGTCGATGCGGCCGAGCGTGATCAGCTTCTCGACGACCGGACGCAGGTCCTTCGCCTTCGGCAGGGTGGTGACGATCTGCTCGTGCTTGATCAGCGCGGCGGACATGTTGGCGAACATCGCCTTGCGATGCTCGGCGGTGCGATTGAAACGGCGGCCGCGGTAGGCGTGACGCATGGTGCTGGCTTCCTTCTCGTCTCGGCCGCCGTGCCACGGTACGGCCGGGTGCCCCGGGGAACGGGGCGGTTGAGTCCGCGTGACCCCGCGGCGGGATTCTGTGGGACCTCGCGCCGGCGCAGCGATGTCCCGGGTCTCGATCGGCCGGACGGGCGGCGCCGTGGAGCGCCGCCCGGTTCAGCTCGAGGCAGTTTCGCCTCTCAGTAGTGTTCCTCGAAGCGCTTGGCGAGATCCTCGATGTTCTCCGGCGGCCAGCCGGGGATGTCCATCCCGAGGTGCAGGCCCATGCCGGCGAGCACTTCCTTGATCTCGTTGAGCGACTTGCGACCGAAGTTCGGCGTCCGCAGCATCTCGCCCTCGGACTTCTGGATCAGGTCGCCGATGTAGACGATGTTGTCGTTCTTCAGGCAGTTCGCCGAGCGGACCGACAGCTCCAGCTCGTCGACCTTCTTGAGCAGCGCCGGGTTGAAGGGCAGCTGCGGCGCGAGCGGCGCGGCCTCTTCCTTGCGCGGATCCTCGAAGTTCACGAAGACCTGGAGCTGGTCCTGGATGATGCGCGCGGCGTAGGCCAGGGCATCCTCCGGCGAGACCGCGCCGTTGGTCTCGACCGTCATGGTCAACTTGTCCTTGTCGAGATCCTGGCCCTCGCGGGTCGTCTCGACGCGGTAGCTGACCTTGGTGACCGGCGAGAACAGCGAGTCGACCGGGATCAGGCCGATCGGCGCGTCCTCGGGACGGTTGCGCTCGGCCGGGACGTAGCCCTTGCCGGTCGCGACCGTGAACTCCATGCGGATCTCGGCGCCGTCGTCGAGGGTGCAGATCACGAGGTCGGGGTTCAGGATCTGGATGTCGCCGACCGTGCCGATGTCGCCCGCGGTGACGAGGCCCGGGCCGGTCTTGCGCAGGGTCATGCGCTTCGGCGCGTCCGTCTGCGAGCGGATCGCGATGGTCTTGATGTTCAGGACGATGTCGGTGACGTCCTCGCGCACGCCCGGGATCGACGAGAACTCGTGCAGCACGCCGTCGATCTGCACCGAGGTCACGGCCGCGCCCTGGAGCGACGACAGGAGCACGCGGCGCAGGGCGTTGCCCAGCGTCGTGCCGAAGCCGCGCTCGAGCGGCTCGGCGACGACCGTGGCGACCCGCTTGGGGTCGTCGCCGGTCGTGACCTGCAGCTTGTTCGGCTTGATCAGTTCCTGCCAATTCTTCTGAATGACCACGATCCTACCTCTCGTCCTTGCCCGGGATCCGCGACGCCCGTCCCCGCGCTTCGGCCGCCCGGTGCCGCCCCCTGGCGCCCCGAACGGTCCCTGAATGTCTGTCCGCCGTTACTCGCCGCCGACCCACAGCACCGGCACGAAGCTGTAGCCAGCACCGTCCCGATCCACGTAGCCGAGCGCTGGGAATTCGAGATGGCCGCCGGCGATGAGCGTCCGCTCCCGAGCCACCTCGTCCAGGATCCGCTTGCGCGTCTCCCGCGCCTGGTCGCCGTCGACGTCGAAGCCGACGCCGGCCTCCGGGTTCTTGAACTGGATCGCCGGCAGGTGCACCACGTCGGTCCACATCATCAGCGACTGTCCACCGGAGACGATGCGGAAACCGCAATGGCCCGGCGTGTGGCCGGGCAGAGGGACCGCCGTGATCCCCGGCAGAACCTCGCCGCCGCGGTGCTCGCGCACCTTGCCGGCGTAGGGCGCGAGCGCCTTGCGGGCGCCCTCGAAGTAGGGCTTCGCGGCCTCCGGCGCCTTGGTCAGCGCCTCGTCCGGAAGCCAGTGCGCCGCCTCGTCGGCGTGCAGCACGATCTCGGCGTTCGGGTAGCGCGCCGCGCCGTCCTTCACGAGACCGCCGACATGGTCGGGATGCAGGTGGCTGACGAGCACCGTGCCGATCTCCTCCGGCTCGATGCCGGTGAGCGCGAGCGCCGCGCCGGCCCGACCCAGGGTCGGTGCCGGCGCGAGGTCGCCGTAACCCGTGTCGATCAGGGTCGGCTTGAGGCCGGGACCCGTGATCAGGAACGCGTTCAGCGTGATCTTGGGCTGCTCGGTGCGGAAGCCCGCCAACTGGAGCCGCCCGGCCTCCTCCTTGGAGATACCCGTGACGAGATCGAGGCTGGCCTGAAACCAGCCGTCGTTGAGCGCGGTGACCGTGAGGTCGCCGAGGTTCCAACGCAGCACGCCCGGAAGCGGCTTCGATCCCGTCATGAGCTTCTCCGTCAAAAGGCTTCGCAGCTTCGGATCAGACGCGGCGGCGCTTGCGCGGCCGGCAGCCGTTGTGCGGGATCGACGTCACGTCACGGATCGACGTCACCGTGAAGCCCGCGGCCTGGAGGGCGCGCAGCGCCGACTCGCGGCCCGAACCCGGACCCGACACCTCGACCTCGAGGGTGCGCATGCCGTGCTCGGCGGCCTTGCGGCCAGCATCCTCGGCGGCGACCTGGGCGGCGTACGGGGTCGACTTGCGCGAGCCCTTGAAGCCCATCGCGCCGGCCGACGACCACGAGATCGTGTTGCCCTGCGCGTCCGTGATGGTGATCATCGTGTTGTTGAACGAGGCGTTCACGTGGGCGACGCCCGACACGATGTTCTTGCGCTCGCGGCGACGGACGCGTTGCGGTTCCTTGGCCATTCTGGTCTCACTCTTCCTTCAGGCGCGCCCGTAATGCCAGGCGCTCGGGATTCTTTCGGGACTTGGCCGGAGCGTCCGTGCAGGGCGCTCCAACCGACGCCGGACCCGATGCGGGACACCCGGCGCGACGGAACGGAGGCCGAGCGGAGCGCGGCCTCCGAGTTCCAGAGGCTTACTTCTTCTTGCCGGCGATCGGCTTCGCCTTGCCCTTGCGGGTGCGGGCGTTGGTGTGCGTGCGCTGGCCGCGGACCGGCAGCTGCTTGCGGTGACGCAGACCGCGATAGGCGCCGAGATCCATCAGACGCTTGATGTTCATCGACACGTCGCGGCGGAGGTCGCCCTCGACGAGGTAGTCACGGTCGATCGTCTCGCGGATCGAGAGAACCTCGGCGTCGGTCAGCTGGTTGACGCGACGCTCGGCCGGGATGTTCACCTTCTGGGTGATCTCCTCGGCCTTCTTGGCGCCGATGCCGTGGATGTACTGGAGCGCGATGACGACGCGCTTGTTGGTCGGGATGTTGACGCCTGCGATACGGGCCACGATCACTCTCCATGTCGGGCCCGCGGATCCGGGCCAGTGCCGTGCGCGTCCGGTGGAGGCCGGCCCCTGCGCACGTGAAACGACGACGCGGCCCGCGGGCAGCCCTGGACAGGGCACCTCGGACCATCGTTCGGTTGGACGAAGGAGGGCCTGCTAGCGCGCGGGCGACCCAATGTCAACGACGGGTCGCCATGGCTCTGTCCCGCCACGCGCACGATGCCTGCCCGACACATGTGCTCGAGGAGCGGAGATGGCGGTTCTGACGAGTGACGGCGCGACCCTGCGGGCCTTCGCCGACTCGGTGCTGCGCGCCGCGGAGGAGACCCTGGAAGAGGTCATGCCGGTCACGCTGGCGGTGATCGGCGGCGTGCTCGCCGAGGCGGAGCCCGGCTCGGTCGCGCTCCAAGACGAGGATGGCGGGCCGCCGCTGCTCTGGGCGACCTTCGTCGGGCGCCGCATGGTGTTCCGCTACAACACGATGACGGCGATGATCGAGCTGCGCGACGGCACCGCGGACGGCTACCCGTTCCGCCTGTTCGGCCATCGGTCGCTGCAGATGGACATCGTCAACTTCTTCGGGAGCCTCCGCCGCGAAGGACGGATCTGAGCGCCGGTCCCGGCCGCGGGCTCCCGGGACCGTGCCGGCCTGCGCGACGTCTCAGCGGAAGCCCTGGTTCCGCAACCGGCAGTAGCCGCCCATGGTCTGGTAGCCCGCCGGGCAGCGGCGGACGCAGGTCCCCGCCGCGTACTTGAGCGGCGGCCGGCAGGCGTGGCGGAACCGCTTCTGGCCGTACACGAAGGACTGGGCCGGGCTCTGCGCGAAGGCCGGCAGCGGCGGGACGGCCATCGCGAGCAGGACGGACGCGGTGGCGAGAAGGCGGACGGTCATGGCGTTTCCGATCGTGGATCCAGCCCATAACTAGCCGAGATACCGCCGGGTTCACGGGCGCGCTTGACCGATCGGTCAGCGCGCCGCGATCGCGTCAGGAGGCTACGCGCTCCTCGTGCGGCTCAAGCACCGCCATCAGGTCGGCGGTGACCTTGTCGATCGGCTGCATGCCGTCGATGGTCTCCAGCGTGCCCTTCTGCGCGTAGTAGGCCGAGAGGGGGGCGGTCTGGGCGCGGTAGGCCTCGAGCCGCTGCTTGAACACCTCGGGGGTGTCGTCCTTCCGAACGGCCTGGCCGCGGGCCAGGGTCTCGGCGGCGCGCTTCTCGATGCGGCCGACCAGGGCGTTCTCATCGACCTTCAGCTCGACGACCGCGGACAGGCTCAGCCCCTTGCTGGCGAGCATCTCGCCGAGCGCCTCGGCCTGCGCGACCGTACGCGGGAAGCCGTCGAGGATGAAGCCGCGGCGGGCGTCCGGCTCCTCGATCCGGTCGGCGACGATGCCGACGACGATCCGGTCGGAGACGAGGCCGCCGGATTCCATCACGGCCTTGGCCTCGAGGCCTACCGGCGTACCGGCGGCCACCGCGGCACGGAGCATGTCGCCGGTGGAGAGCTGCGGGATGCCGAAGCGCTGTACGATCCGCTCGGATTGCGTCCCCTTCCCCGCACCGGGCGGCCCGAGCAGAATGATGCGCATGGCGTTGTCCTCGTTCGGCCCACTCTCTCAGTGGGCACAAGCCGTGGTGGCGAAGCCTCCCTGGCATCGCCGGGTTCAGGGATTTCTAGCCGGTCCGCGCCGGGGAGGCATCCAGACCTTTGGGCCAGAGGCGGGACGGCTCCTGGGAGTCGGCCCGCCTCTGTAGCAGGCTCAGCGCCGCCGTTGCGTGGTCGAGGCGCCACGCAGCTTGGCCTTCTTCACGAGGCCCTCGTACTGATGGGCCATCAGGTGCCCGTGGATCTGCGCCACCGTGTCCATTGTGACCGAGACCACGATGAGCAGCGAGGTGCCGCCGAAGCCGAGGCTGGCCGCCGCGTAGGACGACAGGATCTCCGGGCAGAGGCACACGAGGGTCAGGTACAGGGCGCCGATCACCGTGATGCGGGTCAGCACCTTGTCGATGAAGGCCGCGGTGCGCTCGCCCGGGCGGATGCCCGGGATGAAGCCGCCGTGCTTCTTCAGGTTGTCGGCCGTCTCCTGCGGATTGAAGACCACCGCGGTGTAGAAGAACGTGAAGAAGATGATCAGCGCCGCGTAGAGCACCATGAACAGCGGCGTTCCGTGGCCGAGATAGGCCGTGACCGTGCCGAGCCAGCCGGTGGCGCCGCCGTTGGCCGAGAAGCTCGCGGCGGTGGCCGGCAGCAGCAGCAGCGACGAGGCGAAGATCGGCGGGATCACGCCCGAGGTGTTGAGCTTGAGCGGCAGGAACGAGGTCTGGCCCTCGTACATCCGGTTGCCGACCTGGCGCTTCGGGTAGTTGATCAGCAGCCGGCGCTGGGCCCGCTCCATGAAAACGATGAAGTAGACGAGCGCCACGGCCGCGACGCCGACGCCCAGGATGATCGCCGGCGACAGGGCGCCGGTGCGGCCTAGCTCCAGCGCGCCCGCGATCGCTACCGGAAGGTGGGCCACGATGCCGGCGAAGATGATCAGCGAGGAGCCGTTGCCGATGCCGCGCGAGGTGATCTGCTCGCCGAGCCACATCAGGAACAGGGTGCCGCCCGTGAGGGTGATCACCGTCGAGGCCAGGAAGAACGGGCCCGGATCGATCGCGGCCGAGGAGCCCTGGAGGCCGATCGCGATGCCCCAGGATTGCACCAGTGCCAGCACCACCGTCAGGTAGCGGGTGTACTGGTTGATGACCTTGCGGCCCGACTCGCCCTCCTTCTTCAGCGCTTCCAGGCTCGGGATCACCGAGGTCAGAAGCTGCACGATGATCGAGGCCGAGATGTAGGGCATGATGTTCAGGGCGAAGATCGCCATGCGCTCCACGGCGCCGCCCGAGAACATGTTGAACAGGCCCAGCACGCCGCCCGCCTGCTGCTGGAAGTTCCGGGCGAACTGCTCCGGGTCGATGCCGGGGATCGGGATGTACGTGCCCAGCCGGAACACCACGAGGGCGCCGAGCGTGAACCAGATGCGCTTCTTCAGCTCATCGGCCTTGGCGATCGCACCGAAGTTGAGGTTGGCGGCAAGCTGCTCGGCGGCTGAGGCCATAAGCGTCGCGTCCTGGACATGTCGCCGGGCGAAGGGTGCCCGGATGAAACGAAAAACGGCGGCCCGCGTGGTCGCAGGGCCGCCGCTCGAAGGATCGGCTTAAAGGGTGCGCGGAGCCCGTGCAACGGGTTCCGGAGTCGCTCCCGTCAGGACGTGGCCGCCTCGCTGCCGCCGCGGGTGGAGGCACCCTGGGCGTAGACGGTGCTGACCGAGCCACCGGCCTTCTCGACCGCCTCGACGGCGGACTTGGAGGCGCGGGTCACCTCGAAGCTGAGCTTCGCGGTCAGCTCGCCGACACCGAGCAGCTTCACGCCGTCGCGGGGACGGGCGATGATGCCGGCGGCGACGAGGCTCTCCACCGTCACGGTGGCGGCCTTGTCGAGCTTGCCCGCGTCGACGGCCTCCTGGATCCGGCCGAGGTTCACCTCGTTCAGGTCCTGGGCGTACAGGTTGTTGAAGCCGCGCTTCGGCAGGCGACGATGCAGCGGCATCTGACCGCCCTCGAAGCCCTTGATGGACACGCCGGTCCGGGCCTTCTGGCCCTTCACGCCGCGGCCCGCGGTCTTGCCCTTTCCGGAGCCGATGCCCCGGCCGACACGCATCCGGTTCTTGGTTGCGCCCGGGTTGTCGCTGATCTCGTTGAGCTTCATCGGGACCTCCTCACGCCACGTCGCCGTGGACGCGCACGAGGTGCGCAACCTTGCGGATCATGCCGCGCACGGAGGGAGTATCCTCCAGCTCGGACACGCGGTGGAGCTTGTTGAGTTTCAGGCCGATCAGCGTCTGGCGCTGGCTGGCCTCGCGGCGGATCGGCGAGCCGATCTGCTCGACGCGGAGAGTCTTCTGTGCCATCGGACCCTCCCCTTACGCGACCGCGGCTTCGGACTGGTCCGCCGGGTCGGCATCGCGGCGACGCGACTGGAGCGTCGAAACCTTGATGCCGCGGCGGGCCGCCACGGAGCGCGGGCTGTCCTCGTTCTTGAGCGCCTCGAAGGTGGCGCGCACGAGGTTGTAGGGGTTCGAGGACCCCAGCGACTTGGCGACGACGTCCTGCATGCCGAGCGTCTCGAACACGGCGCGCATCGGACCGCCGGCGATGATGCCGGTGCCCTGCGGGGCCGCGCGGAGGATCACCTTGCCGGCCCCGTGACGACCGTTGACGTCGTGGTGCAGGGTCCGGCCCTCGCGGAGCGAGACGCGGATCAGGCCGCGCTTGGCGGCTTCCGTCGCCTTGCGGATGGCTTCCGGAACCTCACGGGCCTTGCCGTGGCCGAAGCCGACGCGGCCCTTCTGGTCACCGACGACGACGAGCGCCGCGAAGCCGAAGCGACGGCCGCCCTTCACCACCTTGGCGACGCGGTTGATGTGGACGAGCTTGTCCACGAACTCGCTGTCGCGCTCCTCGCGATCATCGCGGCGGCCGCGGCCCCCGCCTTCACGTTCACGTGCCATGTTGTCTACCTGTCCATCTCACTGACGCGGCCGGCGGGGCCGCTCGCTCGATCGGGTTTTCGGATATGCCGGGCGAAGTGGATCCGCCCGGCCCGCCGTCGTGACTTAGAACTCCAGGCCGCCCTCGCGGGCGGCCTCGGCCACGGCAGCGACGCGGCCGTGATAGATGTAGCCGGAGCGGTCGAAGATCACCTTCGTGACGCCCGCGGCCTTGGCGCGCTCGGCGACGAGCTTGCCCACCGCCTTGGCGGCGGCGACGTCGGCGCCGGTCTTGAGTTCGCCCTTGAGAGCCTTGTCGATCGACGAGGCCGAGGCCAGCGTCTTGCCGGCGACGTCGTCGATGACCTGCACGTAGATCTGCTTCGACGAGCGGAACACCGAGAGCCGCGGACGGCCGTTGGCGGCCGCCCGCAGCGCGCGGCGGACGCGCGCCTTGCGGCGATCGAGGGCTTCGAGCTTGCGAGACATGATGCCCTCCTTACTTCTTCTTGCCTTCCTTGCGGAAGATGAACTCGCCCGCATACCTCACGCCCTTGCCCTTGTAGGGCTCGGGTCCGCGGTAATCGCGGATCTCGGCGGCGACCTGACCGACCTGCTGGCGGTTGATCCCGGAGATCGTGATCTCGGTGGGCTTCGGGGTCGCGATCGTGATCCCGGCCGGGATCTCGTACTCGATGTCGTGGCTGTAGCCGAGCGACAGCTTGAGGGCCTTGCCGGCCATCGCCGCACGATAGCCGACGCCCGTGATCTCGAGCTTCTTCTCGAAGCCCTTCGACACGCCCTCGACGATGTTGGCGATCTGCGCCCGCGACGTGCCCCAGAGGGAGCGCGCCGGCTTGGACTGGTTGATCGGCTCGACCGAGATCGCGCCGTCCTTCAGGGCCACGTTGACGAGGGCGGGAACGACGAACGACAGCTCGCCCTTCGAACCCTTCATCTTCACCGTCTGACCGGTGACCGTGGCGGTAACGCCGGCCGGCACGGGGACCGGCTTCTTGCCTACGCGAGACATGGGATAACCTCCTCCGTCCCGATCAGAACACGGTGCAGAGCACTTCACCGCCGACGTTGCGCTCGCGCGCCTCGTGGTCGGCCATGACGCCCTGCGGGGTGGAGACGATGGTGACGCCGAGGCCGTCGGCCACGTGCGGCAGCTCGCCGACCGACGAGTAGACCCGGCGGCCCGGCTTCGAGACGCGCTTGATCTCGCGGATCACCGGGCGTCCGTCGTAGTACTTGAGCTCGATGGCGAACTCGGTGCGGCCGTTGCCGAGGTCGGTCGCCGCGTAGTCGCGGATGTAGCCCTCGGACTTCAGCACGTCGAGGACGCTGGCGCGCAGGCGCGAGCCGGGCGTCTGGACGACGTTGCGACGGCGCAGCTGGCCGTTGCGGATGCGGGTGAGCATGTCGCCCACGGGATCGTTAACCATGGGGACCTCCTTACCAGCTCGACTTGACCAAGCCGGGGATCAGGCCCCGGTTGCCAAGCTCGCGCAGCGCCACGCGCGAGATGCCCATCTTGCGGTAGTAGGCGCGCGGACGGCCGGTCATGCCGCAACGGTTGCGGATGCGGGTGGCCGACGAGTTGCGCGGCAGTTCCGCGAGCTTGAGGCGCGCCTCGAAGCGCTCCTCCATCTCGAGGGCGTCGTTGTTGGCGATCTCGAGGAGCGCCTTCCGCTTGGCCGCAAAGCGCTTCACCAGCGCCTTGCGGGCCTCGTTCTTCTCGACTGAGCTTTTCTTCGACATATCGTCTATCTCCGGTGTCCGCGTCTGAGACCCGAGGGCCTCACTGCCGGAACGGGAACTTGAAGGCGGCGAGCAGCGCCTTGGCCTCGGCATCGGTCTTGGCGGTGGTCGCCACGACGATGTCCATGCCCCACATCTGCTCGGCCTTGTCGTAGGAGATCTCCGGGAACACGAGGTGCTCCTTGAGACCCAGGGCGTAGTTGCCGCGGCCGTCGAACGAGCGCGGGTTCAGGCCGCGGAAGTCACGCACGCGCGGCAGCGCGATGGTGATCAGCCGGTCCATGAACTCGTACATGCGCTGCTTGCGCAGGGTCACCTTGCAGCCGATCGGCATGCCCTCGCGGACCTTGAAGGTCGCGATGGCCTTGCGGGCCTTGGTGATGACCGGCTTCTGGCCGGCGATCAGGGCGAGGTCGCCCGCCGCCACCGAGGCCTTCTTCGAGTCCGCGGTGGACTCGCCGACGCCCATGTTGATCACGATCTTCGTGATCTGCGGCACTTCCATGGGGTTCTTGTAGCCGAACTCTTCGATCAGCTTCTGCCGAACCACCTCGTCGTAGTGCTTGCGCAGCCGCGGGGTGTAGGCGTTCTTGTCGGCCTCAGCCATCGATCTGATCCCCCGTGGTCTTGGCGAACCGGACCTTGCGCCCGTCTTCGAGGATGCGGAAACCCACGCGGGTCGGCTTGCCGTTGGCGTCCGCGACCGCGATGTTCGAGAGCTGGATGGCGGCCTCCTTGGAGATGATGCCGCCTTCCTGGTTCTGGGTCTGCTTCTGGTGCTTCTTCACCAGGTTGATGCCGCGCACGAAGGCCCGGCCTTCCTTCGGCAGAACCTGGATCACCTCGCCCGACCGGCCCGAATCGCGGCCGGTGAGCACGACGACCTTGTCGCCCTTCTTGATCTTGGCAGCCATTACAGCACCTCCGGAGCCAGGGAGATGATCTTCATGTGGTTGCGGGCGCGGAGCTCGCGCGGCACCGGTCCGAAGATACGGGTGCCGATCGGCTCCTTCTGATTGTTGATCAGAACGGCCGCGTTCTTGTCGAAGCGGATCACCGAACCGTCGGCGCGCTTCACGTCCTTGGCCGTGCGGACGACGACCGCCTTCATGACGTCGCCCTTCTTGACGCGACCGCGCGGGATCGCCTCCTTGACGGAGACGACGATCACGTCGCCCACGCCGGCATACTTGCGCTTCGACCCGCCGAGAACCTTGATGCACATCACACGGCGTGCACCCGAGTTATCGGCAACGTCCAGATTCGTCTGCATCTGGATCACGTGCGTGACTCCTTGTTTCAGGCGGGTTTCCGCACACGGACGGTATTGCCCGGCGGACGACGCCTGATGGGGACCTGACGTCCCCGGCTCATGTGTTCGACCGCGCTGGCGATGTCTTGAGACACCGGCGCGGTCACCGCGTTCACGGGGTGCGAGCACCCAACGGAAATGTCGCGAAGGCCGGGCGCATACTACGGGCAGCCGGTGATGGCAAGCCGAGCGGCCGGAAATCGCCGCCGCCGCATAGGGGGGCTGATCCGGTTTCAGGGCTTGTTCGCGGTGCCGCGCGGTTCGATCGCGGCGGCGCCGGCCGGTGCGGCGGTGGGGCCGCCGAAGGCGGGCCCCGACGTTCGACGACCGGCGCGCCCGTCGGCGCACCGGTCGGTTGTCGTTCAGCGATCGGGATCGATCAGATCGGTTGGCCGGCCGTCTCGAACAGGAAGCCGTCGAGGCTCGGGATAGTGACCGAGGACCCGCTCGCGGGCTTCGAGAGGCGCCAGGGCCGCTCCGACCGGGCGCGAATCGCCTCGGACGGGCGAAGCCGCCGCATCAGGCCGTCCTCGCCCACCTCCTCGATCGCCAGGAAGCCGTAGACCTGCAGGCGCGAGGCGGTGAGCTTGAGGCCGCGATCCTCCGCGGCGACGACCATGCTGCCGGTGGCGTAGACGGCGTCCAGGAGGGCGCGCTGCTCACTGCGGCGACGGTTGCGCGCCTCCCGCTCGCCGGGGGGCTGGGCGGGAACCGGCCGCCGGAACGGAACGACGTTGCTGACCGCGACGCAACCCATACGCAACACCCTCGACGCGAACCTGCGGCGGCGACCTGGCCACCCGATGGGCGCGACAATTCGATGGATCGCTTTAATTCTCCGTAGACCGTGCCGGTGCGCGCCTGCCCCGATCCGGTACGCCTTCCACGTGTGCCCGGGTGAATCGGCCGTGTCCCGCGGGCCGGCGCAGGCGCATCGGCCCATCGGCCGGCCGCGCCGTCACTGGGCACGATGCGCCGGTACCTTGCCGGGGCTCGTCACCCAGGAGGCCAGCCCGTCCAGGGAGACGCACAGGGCGCCGTAGACAGCACCGACGAAGAGGAAGATCTCGGCCGGGTAGACCATGGCGCGGTTGTTCACCTGCGCCGCCACGAAGGCGAGTTCGGGCACACCGATCACGTAGGCGAGCGACGTGTCCTTGATGAGCGCGGTCCACTGGTTGACGAAGGACGGCGCCATGGGCCGCAGCGCCTGCGGCAGGATGACGAACTGCAGGGTGCGCCATGGTCCGAGGCCGAGCGCCAGGCCGGCCTCCCACTGGCCGCGGCCGACGCTCGCGATGCCCGCCGCCACCCCGTGGGACAGGTAGGCGCCGCCGACGAGCGACAGCGCCGCCGCGACCGTACCGACCTCGGGGATCGACACACCGAACAGGGTCGGCAGCAGGAAGTAGGTCCAGAAGATCAGCATCACGACCGGCACGGCGCGGAGGAAGCCGAGCCCGGCGGTGAGCGCTGCCCGGGCGGCGCCCGCGCTCATCGCGAGGGCGATGCCGAGGACGAGCCCGAGCGCGGCCGAGGCCAGACCGGACAGGCCGGAGAGAGTCAGCGTCAGGGCCAGCCCGCCGATAGGTCCCTCGGGCCAGGCCCCGACCATCAGGTAGCCGAGATTGTCGACGACGACCGACGGATTCATCGGTGCCGGCCCGGGGGGCGTGAGCGGCGGTCGAGGATCTGCCCGGCCGTCTCCGCCGTGGCCGCCGCGGCAACATAGAGGAGCGTCGCGATGCCGAAGGCCTGGAAGGTCTTGAAGGTCTCAGTCTCCACCTGCCTGGACGCGTAGGACAGCTCCGCGAGGCCGATCGTCATGGTCAGCGACGTGTTCTTGAGCGTGTTGAGGTACTGGCCGACGATCGGCAGCCACGCGACGCGCAGAGCCTGCGGCAGCACGATGTGGCGGAACGCCTGGACGGGCGTGAGGCCGAGGGCGAGAGACGCCTCACGCTGGGCGGGCCGGACGGCCTCGATGCCGGCGCGGAGTTCCTCGGCGATGTAGGCGCCCGCGTAGAGCGTGAGCCCGCAGAACCCGGCCAGGCTCTCGTAGGCGGGCCACCGCAGGGCGCCGAGACCCAGGTCCAGGACGTGCGGCGCGTTGAGCCAGACGGCCACGCCCTGCGGGAGAGCGGCGGCCACCGCGAAGTACCAGACGAAGAGCTGCACCAGTAGCGGCGTGTTGCGGACGATGCCGACGGAGAGGGTGACGACGCCGCGTCCCGCTGGGCCACCCGCCTCCCGCAGCCCGCACGCCGCGAGGCCCAGCGCCGTACCGGCGAGGCAGGTGGCTGCCGACAGGGTCAGGGTCACCCCGAAGCCCTGCAGCAGCCACATGAGGTAGCGTGGCGCGAGCGGATCGCCGAACAGCGAGGCCATCGCTGCCGTGCCGCCCCGGTCAGCTACGGTCCCCGATCCGGAACAGGCGCGGCAGCGGCTGCTCGGTGGTGGGGCCGAACCAGCGGTCGTAGATCGCCGCCGCCCTGCCGCTCGCCTCCAGGCCGCGCAGAGTCTCGTTCACGAGGTCCCGCAGGCGCGCCTCGTCCTTCGGGACGCCGACGCCGATATAGTCGTTGGAGATGCTGAAGGCGGGAATCTCGTAGTTCTGCCGGTCCGGCACCTTCGCGAGCAGCCCGACGAGCTTCGGACCGTCCTGCGTGATCGCCTGGACATTGCCGTTGCGCAGGGCCGTGAAGGCGAAGGGCGTGTCGTCGAAGGCCACCACAATCGCCTTCGGGAAGTCGCGGCGCAGGACGATCTCGTTGGTGGTGCCCTTGTCGGCACCGATTCGGAGCCCGTTCAGCTGCTCCGGCGACGACAGGGTGCCCTTCTTCGCCAGGAACTGCTGGCCGGAGGCGAAGTACGGAATGCTGAAATCGAGCTGCTTCGCCCGTTCGTCCGTGATGGTGAAGTTCGCCAGAACGAGATCGACCTTGCCGGAGGTGAGCAGCGGGATCCGATTCGCCGGGTTGGTCGGCCGAATCTCCAGCTTGACGCCGAGCGTGTCGGCGATGGCCTGCGCGTAGTCGACGTCGAGGCCGGCGATCCGCTTCGTCGCTGGATCGACGAAGCCGAAAGGCGGGTTGCTGTCGAAGGCGGCGACCCGGAGAACGCCGGCCTGTCTGATGTCATCCAAGCGGTCGGCCAGGGCCGGGCCGACCGACAGGAGGGCTGCGAGGGCGAGAGCGAGGAGGCGGCGCACGTGTAGCTCCATAAGACGGTCCGGGATCGGTAAAGGTAGTTGTATTTTAAAGTCTCGCGAGTGTTTCCGGTCTAAATCGCGCTTGTCATGGCTCGGACACAGATATAAATCCATATTGCTTCGGGAACGTCGCGCCGATGAAAGCTGATCGACAGAGATGGCTCGAGTGACGAGCCATGATCATCTTCGGCGCCCCAAGAAATCAACGGAGAAACATTCCATTCTTTCGCCGCCGATGAGTGCGACTGGCCGAATGGTCCGACGGCGACAGAGAAAATTTTCCTGCGCCGCCCGGGTGGCGCCTGGGGCTTCGCCAGCGCGTCGCCCGCGCGTTGCAGCGGCTCGGCTTGTCCGCCCAGGCCCGCGTTGACGCGACCAAGCGCCATGCTCGATAGGAGGCTCTCGGCTCCGGCATCGCCGAGGCTCAGCGATCGCGGCGCGGCGCGCGCCCTTGACCGATCCTTAACCTCCGCCGCGGTGCAGTTTTCTGCCGTAACCGCATTGACCTCACGGACAACCGCGTCTAGAAGCGCGCCACTTCGGACGGCCATCGGCTGCCGACGGCCCTTGGGCAAACCCCCGGAAGCCGCCGCCATCGCCCCGAGCGCTCCGAGGGTTCAAATCGCCTGACGCTGTAAGTCAGATCCGTAGGTACGAGCGCGTTCGTTTCGGGCGTGCTCCTCTGCCCACACCGCGCCGAGGGTCCGTGACAGGCCCTCCGGCGCATATTCGTATTGCGGACTGCCCTGTGCAGTCCGGACTAGGTGACCGAGGAAGAGGGCACAGGATGCCGACGATCAACCAGCTGATCGCCCAGCCGCGGAAGATCCAGCGGAGCCGTAACAAGGTTCCGGCGCTTGACGCTTGCCCGCAGAAGCGCGGCGTCTGCACCCGCGTCTACACGACGACCCCGAAGAAGCCGAACTCGGCGCTCCGGAAGGTCGCCAAGGTGCGCCTCACCAACGGTTTCGAGGTGATTGGCTACATCCCGGGCGAGGGTCACAACCTTCAGGAGCACTCCGTGGTGATGATCCGCGGCGGCCGCGTGAAGGATCTTCCGGGCGTGCGCTACCACATCCTGCGCGGCGTGCTCGACACGCAGGGCGTGAAGAACCGCAAGCAGCGCCGGTCGAAGTACGGCGCCAAGCGGCCGAAGTAAGTTCGGACGCCCGGATATTTCCCGGGCGCCGCTCCGCGTTTCCACGGCCTCGCAAGGATGTCGCCGGCCTCAGGGCTGAGGCGGCCTGCGCGGGGCGCTTAAGATCTTTCGTTCGAGAGTCTCAGAAGATGTCCCGTCGTCACTCTGCCGAGAAGCGTGAGATCATCCCGGACCCGAAGTACGGGGACGTGGTGCTGACGAAGTTCATGAACTCCATCATGTACGAGGGCAAGAAGTCGACCGCCGAGCGGATCGTCTACGGCGCCTTCGACATCGTCGAGAACCGCGCCCGCGCCAACCCGATCGAGGTGTTCCGCGCCGCGCTCGACAACGTCGCCCCGATGATCGAGGTCCGCTCCCGCCGCGTCGGCGGCGCGACCTACCAGGTCCCCGTCGAGGTCCGCACCGAGCGCCGCCAGGCCCTAGCGATCCGCTGGCTGATCCAGGCCGCGCGCTCGCGCAACGACCGCACCATGGTCGAGCGCCTCTCGGCCGAGCTGCTCGACGCCGCGAACAACCGCGGCAACGCCGTCAAGAAGCGGGAAGACACGCACCGGATGGCGGAAGCCAACCGCGCCTTCTCGCACTACCGCTGGTAAGCGGTTCCGCCGTCTCTCAGGAGCAATTCGATGCCCCGCACGCACGCGATCGAGGACTACCGCAACTTCGGCATCATGGCCCACATCGATGCCGGCAAGACCACGACGACCGAGCGGATCCTCTACTACACCGGAAAGTCCCACAAGATCGGCGAGGTCCATGAGGGCGCCGCCACCATGGACTGGATGGCGCAGGAGCAGGAGCGTGGCATCACGATCACCTCCGCCGCGACGACCTGCTTCTGGCGCGACAAGCGCCTGAACATCATCGACACCCCCGGCCACGTCGACTTCACCATCGAGGTGGAGCGCTCGCTCCGCGTGCTCGACGGTGCCGTGTGCGTGCTCGACGGCAACCAGGGCGTCGAGCCGCAGACCGAGACCGTGTGGCGTCAGGCCGACAAGTACGACGTGCCGCGCGTCGTGTTCGTCAACAAGATGGACAAGATCGGCGCCGACTTCTTCAAGTGCGTCGCCGACATCATCGACCGCGTCGCCGGCAAGCCCGTCTGCCTACAGCTGCCGATCGGGGCCGAGTCGAACTTCCAGGGCGTGATCGACCTCATCAAGATGAAGGCGATCGTCTGGTCGGGTGAGGCGCTCGGCGCCAACTTCGACGAGACCGAGATCCCGGCCGACCTGAAGGACCAGGCCGTCGAGTACCGCACCAAGCTGGTCGAGGCCTGCGTGGAGCTCGACGACAACGCGATGGCGGCCTACCTCGACGGTACCGAGCCGGACGAGGCAACCATGCGCACCCTGGTGCGCAAGGCCGTGCAGCTGCGCGCCTTCCACCCGGTGCTCTGCGGCTCGGCGTTCAAGAACAAGGGCGTGCAGCCGCTCCTCGACGCCGTCGTGGACTACCTGCCCTCCCCCGCCGATCGCGGCGAGATCAAGGGCATCGACTTCAAGACCGAGGAAGAGACCGTCCGTCACCCGACGGATTCGGACCCCTTCTCCATGCTCGCCTTCAAGATCATGGACGATCCCCACGTCGGAACGATCACGTTCTGCCGCGTGTACTCGGGCAAGGTCGATACCGGCGCCAACGTCCTCAACTCGTCGCGCGACAAGAAGGAGCGCGTCGGCCGCATGCTCCTGATGCACGCCAACAACCGTGAGGACATCAAGGAGGCCTTCGCGGGCGACATCGTCGCGCTGGCCGGCCTCAAGGACACCCGCACCGGCGACACGCTCTGCGACGCGCAGAAGGCCGTGATCCTCGAGAAGATGGAGTTCCCCGAGCCCGTCATCGAGATCGCCGTCGAGCCGAAGTCGAAGGCCGATCAGGAGAAGCTCGGCATCGCGCTCTCGAAGCTCGCCGCCGAGGACCCGTCCTTCCGCGTCTCCACCGACCAGGAATCCGGCCAGACCATCCTCAAGGGGATGGGCGAGCTCCACCTGGACATTAAGGTCGACATCCTGCGCCGCACCTACAAGGTCGACGCGAATATCGGCCAGCCGCAGGTGGCCTACCGCGAGAAGCTGACCCGCCGCCAGGAGATCGACTACACGCACAAGAAGCAGACCGGCGGCACCGGTCAGTTCGCCCGCGTGAAGTTCGTGGTCGAGCCGAACGAGCCGGGCGCGGGCTTCTCGTTCGAGTCGAAGATCGTCGGCGGCGCGGTGCCCAAGGAGTACATCCCGGGCGTCGAGAAGGGCCTCAACTCGGTCCTCGGCGCCGGCGTGCTCGCCGGCTTCCCGGTGGTCGACGTCAAGGTCGAGCTGATCGACGGCGCCTACCACGACGTCGACTCGTCGGCGCTGGCCTTCGAGATCGCCTCCCGCGCCGCCTTCCGTGAGGCGCTGCAGAAGGGCGGCTCGGTCCTGCTCGAGCCGGTGATGAAGGTCGAGGTCGTCTCGCCGGAAGAGTATACCGGCTCGGTCATCGGCGACCTGAATTCCCGCCGCGGCCAGATCCAGGGCCAGGACATGCGCGGCAACGCCAACGTCATCAACGCGATGGTGCCGCTGGCCAACATGTTCGGCTACGTGAACCAGCTGCGCTCCTTCTCCCAGGGTCGCGCCAACTTCACGATGCAGTTCGACCACTACGAAGAGGTGCCGCGCGGCGAGGCCGACAAGGTCATCGCCAAGTACGCCTGAGGCTCACGCCTCGACACCCCTTCTTCCGCAACATCAATTCGAATTTAGGAGGCTCTGATGGGCAAGGAAAAGTTCTCCCGCACCAAGCCGCACTGCAACATTGGCACGATCGGGCACGTTGACCACGGCAAGACGTCTCTGACGGCGGCGATCACGAAGGTTCTGGCCGAGACGGGCGGGGCGACGTTCACGGCCTACGACCAGATCGACAAGGCTCCTGAGGAGAAGGCGCGCGGGATCACGATCTCGACGGCGCACGTGGAGTACGAGACGCAGAACCGCCACTACGCGCACGTGGACTGCCCCGGCCACGCCGACTACGTGAAGAACATGATCACGGGCGCGGCGCAGATGGACGGCGCGATCCTGGTGGTGTCGGCGGCCGACGGCCCGATGCCGCAGACCCGCGAGCACATCCTGCTGGCCCGTCAGGTCGGCGTGCCGGCGCTGGTGGTGTTCCTCAACAAGGTCGACATGGTCGACGACGAGGAGCTCCTGGAGCTGGTCGAGCTCGAGGTGCGTGAGCTGCTGTCGAAGTACGACTTCCCGGGCGACGACATCCCGATCACCAAGGGCTCGGCGCTGATGGCGCTTGAGGACAAGGAGCCGAAGATCGGCAAGGAGGCGGTGCTGGCGCTGATGGCGACGGTGGACGCCTACATCCCGCAGCCGGAGCGTCCGATCGACATGCCGTTCCTGATGCCGATCGAGGACGTGTTCTCGATCTCGGGCCGCGGCACGGTGGTGACGGGTCGCGTCGAGCGCGGCATCGTGAAGGTGGGCGAGGAGGTCGAGATCGTCGGCATCCGGGCGACCACCAAGACGACGGTGACGGGCGTCGAGATGTTCCGCAAGCTGCTCGACCAGGGCCAGGCGGGCGACAACGTCGGCGTGCTGCTGCGCGGCACGAAGCGCGAGGACGTGGAGCGCGGCCAGGTCGTGTGCAAGCCGGGTTCGGTGAAGCCGCACTCGAAGTTCAAGGCCGAGGCGTACATCCTGACCAAGGAGGAGGGCGGCCGCCACACGCCGTTCTTCACCAACTACCGGCCGCAGTTCTACTTCCGGACCACGGACGTGACCGGGATCTGCACGCTGCCCGAGGGCACCGAGATGGTGATGCCGGGCGACAACGTGACCATGGACGTGGCGCTGATCGTGCCGGTGGCCATGGAGGAGAAGCTGCGCTTCGCCATCCGCGAGGGCGGCCGCACCGTCGGCGCCGGCGTCGTCGCCGCCATCAACGACTGATCCCAAGAGAAGCATCCTTAGCAGGGCGCGGCGGGGTCGAGTCCTCGCACACCCCGCCGTCCCTCTGAAGGTTCCAGGAACATGAACGGTCAGAACATCCGTATCCGCCTGAAGGCGTTCGATCACCGCATCCTCGATGCGTCGACCAAGGAGATCGTCTCCACGGCCCGGCGCACCGGCGCGACCATCCGGGGTCCGATCCCGCTGCCGACGCATATCGAGAAGTTCACCGTCAACCGCTCGCCGCACATCGACAAGAAGTCGCGCGAGCAGTTCGAGATGCGCACGCACAAGCGGGTGCTCGATATCGTCGATCCGACGCCGCAGACCGTGGACGCGCTGATGAAGCTCGACCTCGCCGCTGGCGTGGACGTGGAGATCAAGCTCTGAGTCCGCTGAGGACTTAGAGCTTACCGTTTCATCGCGCGAGGGAGAGAACCTATGCGCTCAGGCGTCATCGCACAGAAGGTCGGCATGACCCGCGTCTTCACGGACGCGGGGGAGCATGTCCCCGTCACCGTGCTCAAGATTGATCAGTGCCAGGTGGTTGCCCACCGCACTGTCGAGAAGAATGGCTACGTCGCGCTGCAGGTCGGCGTCGGCAAGGCCAAGGTCAAGAACGTGTCGGCCGCCGAGCGGGGCCGTTTCGCGGTCGCCAAGGTTGAGCCGAAGAAGAAGCTCGCCGAGTTCCGCGTGTCCGAGGACGCGCTGATCCCGGTCGGCGCCGAGATCACCGCGGACCACTTCATCCCCGGCCAGTTCGTGGATGTCACCGGCACCACGACCGGTAAGGGCTTCGCTGGCGGTATCAAGCGCTGGAACTTCGGCGGCCTGCGCGCCACCCACGGCGTGTCGATCTCGCACCGTTCGATCGGTTCGACCGGCGGCCGTCAGGACCCGGGCAAGACCTTCAAGAACAAGAAGATGCCGGGCCATCTCGGTGTCGAGCGGGTCACCACCCAGAACCTGCGGGTCGTGCGCACCGACCCCGAGCGCGGCCTGATCCTGGTCGAGGGCGCGGTCCCGGGCGTCGCCGGCGGCTGGATCCAGATCCGCGACGCGGTGAAGCGCAAGCTCCCCGCCGACGTTCCGCTGCCGGGCAAGTTCCGCGAGAACGGCGCCTCCGCCCCGGCGACCGAGGCCCCTGCGGCTGAGGAGACCGCGTGATGAAGCTCGATATCAAAACTCTCGACGGTGCCGGTGCCGGCTCGGTCGAGCTGAACGAAGAGATCTTCGGCCTGGAGCCCCGCGCCGACCTTCTGCAGCGCATGGTTCGCTGGCAGCTCGCCAAGCGGCGCGCCGGCACCCACGCCGTGCAGAACCGCTCGGACGTGAACCGGACCCGCAAGAAGCTCTACAAGCAGAAGGGCACCGGTAACGCCCGCCACGGCGCGGCCTCGGCGCCGCAGTTCCGCGGCGGTGGACGCGCCTTCGGCCCGGTGCCGCGCGACCACAGCCACGACCTGCCCAAGAAGGTCCGTGCGCTGGCCCTGCGCCACGCCCTGTCGGCCAAGGCCAAGGCCTCGACCCTGATCGTCGTCGACGACATCAAGATCGAGGATCACAAGACCAAGGGTCTCATCGAGCGCTTCGGCAAGATGGGCCTCTCGAACGCGCTGATCATCGGCGGTGCCGAGGTCGACGTGAATTTCGGCCGGGCCGCCCGCGCCATCCCGCAGATCGACGTGCTGCCCGTGCAGGGCATCAACGTCTACGACATCCTGCGCCGCGACACGCTCGTCCTGACGAAGGCTGCCGTCGACGCGCTGGAGGAGCGTTTCAAATGAGTGCCGATCCGCGCCACTACGACATCGTCGTCTCCCCGGTCATCACCGAGAAGGCGACGAACCTGACCGAGCAGAACAAGGTCGTCTTCCGCGTCGCTCCCAAGGCGACCAAGCCTCAGATCAAGGAGGCGGTTGAGAAGCTGTTCGACGTGAAGGTCACGGCCGTGAACACCCTTGTCACCAAGGGGAAGAAGAAGATTTTCCGCGGCCTCCGCGGACAGCGCTCCGACGTGAAGAAGGCGATCGTGACCCTGGCTGAGGGCCACTCGATCGACGTCACGACCGGGCTCTGAGGACGGGATTTAGGGATCCAAGCCGATGGCCTTGAAGACATTCAAACCGGTCACGCCGAGCCTGCGCCAGCTCGTGCTCGTCGACCGCCGTGAGCTCTACAAGGGCAAGCCGGTGAAGGCGCTGACGGAGGGCAAGTCGTCCTCCGGCGGCCGCAACAATCTCGGCCGCATCACCGTCCGCTTCCGCGGCGGCGGCCACAAGCGCGTGCTGCGCAACGTCGACTTCAAGCGTCGCGAGCAGCTCGGCGTCGCCGCCACGGTGGAGCGGATCGAGTACGATCCGAACCGCACGGCGTTCATCGCGCTGATCAACTTCCCCGACGGGAAGCAGAGCTACATCCTGGCCCCGCAGCGCCTGCAGCCGGGCGACAAGGTGGTGGCCGCTGAGAGCGTCGACATCAAGCCGGGCAACGCCGCTCCGGTCGGCTCGATGCCGGTGGGCACGATCGTCCACAATGTCGAGCTCAAGATCGGCAAGGGTGGCGCGATCGCCCGCTCGGCCGGCAACTACGCGCAGATCGTCGGCCGCGACCAGGGCTACGTGACGCTCCGCCTGAACTCGGGCGAGCAGCGCCTGGTCCACGGTCAGTGCTTCGCCAGCGTTGGCGCGGTCTCGAACCCGGACCACATGAACATCTCGCTCGGCAAGGCCGGGCGCAACCGTTGGCTCGGCAAGCGCCCGCACAACCGCGGTGTGGCGATGAACCCGGTCGACCATCCGCACGGCGGCGGCGAGGGTCGCACCTCGGGCGGCCGCAACCCGGTCACGCCCTGGGGCGTGCCCACCAAGGGGAAGAAGACCCGGTCCAACAAGCGGACCGACGTGTTCATCCTGTCCAGCCGCCACAACCGCAAGAAGTAATCGCTATGGCACGCTCTCTCTGGAAGGGGCCGTTCGTCGACGGCTACCTCTTCAAGAAGGCCGAGGCGGCGCGGGGCTCCTCGCGCTCCGAGGTCATCAAGATCTGGAGCCGCCGCTCCACGATCCTCCCGCAGTTCGTCGGGCTCACCTTCGGTGTGCACAACGGGCAGAAGCACATCCCGGTCTACGTCACCGAGGAGATGGTCGGGCACAAGTTCGGCGAGTTCTCGCCGACCCGCACCTTCCCGGGCCACGCGGCCGACAAGAAGGCGAAGAGGCGCTGAGATGGGCAAGCAAGCCACCCCCCGCGCGCTCCCCGAGAACGAGGCGAAGGCCGTCGCGCGCATGCTGCGCGTCAGCCCGCAGAAGCTCAACCTCGTGGCGCAGATGATCCGCGGCAAGAAGGTCGACACGGCGCTCGCCGAGTTGCAGTTCTCGCGCAAGCGGATCTCCACCGAGGTCAAGAAGTGCCTCGAGAGCGCCATCGCCAACGCCGAGAACAACCACGATCTGGACGTCGACGACCTTGTCGTCTCCCAGGCCTTCGTGGGCAAGGCGCTGGTTCTCAAGCGTTTCCACGCCCGCGCCCGCGGCCGCGGCGCGCGCATCCTGAAGCCCTTCTCGAACCTCACCATCGTGGTTCGCGAAGTCCGCCAAGCCGAAGCGGCTTGAGGAGGATCTGATGGGTCAGAAAGTCAACCCGATCGGTCTCCGGCTCGGCATCAACCGGACCTGGGACTCCCGCTGGTTCGCCAACAAGGGCGACTACGCGAAGCTCATGCACGAGGACGTCGCGATCCGCGCCGCCCTCATGAAGCAGCTCAAGCAGGCGGCGGTCTCCAAGATCGTCATCGAGCGCCCGCACCGGAAGTGCCGCGTCACCATCCACTCGGGTCGTCCGGGCGTGGTGATCGGCAAGAAGGGCGCGGACATCGAGAAGCTGCGCAAGCTCGTCGGCACGATGACCAAGGCCGACGTGACCATCAACATCGTCGAGGTGCGCAAGCCCGAGATCGACGCCACCCTGGTGGCCGACTCGATCGCCCAGCAGCTCGAGCGCCGCGTCGCCTTCCGGCGCGCCATGAAGCGGGCCGTTCAGTCGGCCATGCGTCTGGGCGCCGAGGGCATCCGGATCAACTGCTCGGGCCGTCTCGGCGGCGCCGAGATTGCCCGCCAGGAATGGTACCGCGAGGGCCGCGTCCCGCTGCACACGCTGCGCGCCGACGTCGACTACGGCACCGCCACGGCGTTCACGACGTACGGCACCTGCGGCATCAAGGTGTGGGTGTTCAAGGGCGAGATCCTTGAGCACGACCCGATGGCCCAGGACAAGAAGGCCCAGGAAGAGGGCGGCCGTTCCGGCGGACGCCGTGAGCGCGATGGCGAGGGCGGCCGCGAGCGCGGACGCCGCGAGCGCGAGCACGCGTAAGGTAGGAAGCCATGCTGCAACCGAAAAAGACCCGCTTCCGCAAGCAGTTCAAGGGCCGCATCCACGGTGCGGCCAAGGGCGGCTTCGAGCTGAACTTCGGCCAGTTCGGCCTGAAGGCGGTGGAGCCCGAGCGCGTCACCGCCCGCCAGATCGAGGCGGCCCGCCGCGCGATCACCCGCGAGATGAAGCGTCAGGGCCGCGTCTGGATCCGGGTTTTCCCGGATGTCCCGGTCTCGTCGAAGCCGACCGAGGTCCGCATGGGCTCCGGTAAGGGTGCCCCGGATTACTGGGCGGCCCGGGTTCATCCCGGCCGGATCATGTTCGAGGTCGACGGCGTTGCCGAGAACATCGCCAAGGAGGCGCTCCGCCTCGGCGCCGCGAAGCTCCCGATCCGCACGCGGGTCGTCCAGCGCATCGCCGACTGAACGGAGGATATCGTGAAGTCGACCCAGAGACTGTCTGATCTGAAGGCGCTGTCGCCGGATCAGCTGAATGACGAGCTGATCAACCTCAAGAAGGAGCAGTTCAACCTGCGCTTCCAGGGGGCCACCGGCCAGCTCGAGAACGTCGCCCGCGTCCGCGAGGTCCGTCGCGACATCGCCCGTGTCCGGACTCTGCAGCGTTCCAAGACGCTGCAGCAGGCCAAGGGCTGAGGCGGGTTTTAGGAGACAACCATGCCGAAGCGCATCTTGCAGGGCACCGTCGTCAGCGACAAGGGTGAGAAGACCATCGTGGTGAAGGTGGAGCGTCGCTTCACACACCCGGTGATGAAGAAGACCGTGCGGCGGTCGAAGAACTACCACGCGCACGACGAGGGCAACGTCGCCAAGGTCGGGCAGACGGTGTTCATCGAGGAGTGCCGCCCGTTCTCGAAGACCAAGACCTGGAAGCTGGTCGAGGGCGAGGTGGCCCATGCCGAGGCCGGCGAGGCCGCCTGATCCCGGGATCCCGGCGGCTGCGGTCTCCGCATCCGCCAGATACCGGCCCGAGGCGTCGCGGATGGTGCCCCTCGGGGTGGCCGTCCCGGGAGCGCCCGGTGACCGGTACGACGATTGCCCGGACGCAATTCGACTCGCGAGAGCCGGATTCGTGCCGGGCTTCGTCGTTTCTGACGTTTGCCTGACTGTCGGCTTCCGACCGGCCGGCCGTCCGGGCTCGTCGTGAGAGGCGCTCGCCGTTTAGCTCACGTCCGATCCGGGCGGTCGTCCCCCCTTCGCACGCGCTCGGGTGGCCGATGAACGGATCGAACGTGGTCGTCGCGGGCATTCGAGTGTCGAGGCGGGATTTCGTGAGCCGCGCGTGGCAAAACGGCGTTCCGGCCTTGTCCGATGAGAACAAAACGGGTACATAGAGGCGGTGGCGACGCGCGTTGTGAACTGCGTCCAACCCCTTCATAAGGAGCCCGCCAGATGGCCCAGCCCGCATTGAAAGTGGTCGACATGCCCCCGGTGGACAAGGACAAGTCCAAGGCGATCGACGCCGCCCTGTCTCAGATCGAGCGCGCCTTCGGCAAGGGCTCGATCATGCGGCTCGGCAAGAGCGACAAGGTCCAGGAGGTCGAGACCGTCTCGACCGGCTCTCTGGGCCTCGACATCGCGCTCGGCGTCGGCGGCCTTCCGCGCGGCCGCGTGATCGAGATCTACGGTCCCGAATCGTCCGGCAAGACGACGCTGGCGCTCCACACCATCGCGGAGGCCCAGAAGAAGGGCGGCGTCTGCGCGTTCGTGGATGCCGAGCACGCCCTCGACCCGGTCTACGCCCGCAAGCTCGGCGTAAACCTCGACGACCTGCTGATCTCGCAGCCCGACACGGGCGAGCAGGCGCTCGAGATCACCGACACGCTGGTGCGCTCCGGCGCCATCGACGTGCTCGTGGTCGACTCGGTGGCCGCGCTGACCCCGCGGGCCGAGATCGAGGGCGAGATGGGCGAGAGCCAGCCCGGCCTCCAGGCCCGCCTGATGAGCCAGGCCCTGCGCAAGCTGACCGGCTCGATCTCGCGCTCGAACTGCATGGTCATCTTCATCAACCAGATCCGGATGAAGATCGGCGTCATGTACGGTAGCCCCGAGACGACCACGGGCGGCAACGCCCTGAAGTTCTACGCCTCGGTGCGCCTCGACATCCGCCGCATCTCGACCCTCAAGGACCGCGACGAGGCGATCGGCAACCAGGTCCGCGTCAAGGTGGTGAAGAACAAGGTCGCGCCGCCCTTCAAGCAGGTTGAGTTCGACATCATGTTCGGCGAGGGCGTGTCGAAGGTCGGCGAGCTGATCGACCTCGGCGTGAAGGCCGGCATCGTCGAGAAGTCCGGCGCCTGGTTCTCGTACAACAGCCAGCGCCTCGGCCAGGGTCGCGAGAACTCGAAGGGCTTCCTGCGCGACAACCCGAAGATCGCGGCCGAGATCGAGGGCTCGATCCGGCAGAACTCCGGTCTGGTCGCCGAGAAGATCCTGGAGAACGCCGCACCGACGGCGGACGATCTCGACGAGGGCGAGGCTTAAGTCGCGCCGCCGCGCACCGGGAGCGGCGCGCGGCGGACCTCTCGACCGACCGAGATCAGCGGCCCCGGAGTCTCTCCGGGGCCGCTTCGCGTTGAGGGGCGGCGGGCGGACGCGCCGCGCCGGCGCGGTCCGTCAATCCGCCATCGTCTTCTTCACGGTCTCGACCAGCTGCTTCAGGCTGAAGGGCTTGGGCAGGAAGTTGAAGGTCTCGCCCTCGGGCAGGTTCTTGCGGAACGCGTCCTCGGCGTATCCGGACACGAAGATCACCTTCAGGTCGGGCTGATGCTTGCGCACCTCCCGCAGGAGTGTCGGGCCGTCCATCTCGGGCATGACCACGTCGGAGACGACGAGGTCGATGGTCTGCGCGCCCTCGCGGACGATCGCCAGGGCCTCGAGGCCCGAGGCCGCCTCCAGCACCGTGTAGCCGCGGGCCGAGAGCGCCCGGCTGTTGACCGCCCGGACCGGGTCCTCGTCCTCGACGAGCAGGATAGTCCCCTGCCCCGTATGGTCGGCGGCGGGCTTGCGCGGCGGCAGCTTGTCGGCCTTGGCGGGCGGCGCCTCGCCCTGCGGCGCGGCGCCGTCGCTGCCCGTCCCCGGCGTGGCGGCCGAAGTGGCGGCCGGTTTGGCGCCGGGCTGCGGGGCGAGCGGCTCCGCGCGCGGCAGGGTCGGCTCGGCGGCCGCGGCCGGTACCTCCTCGGGCTCGGCGACGGGCACGTGACGCGGCAGGTAGATGCGGAAGGCGGTGCCCTCCCCGACCTTCGACTGCACGTCGATGGTGCCGCCGGACTGCTTGACGATGCCGAACACCGTCGAGAGCCCTAGGCCGGTGCCCTTGCCGATCTCCTTGGTGGTGAAGAACGGCTCGAAGATCTTCTCCATCAGCTCGGGCGGGATGCCCTGGCCGGTGTCGCGCACCTCGATCAGGACGTGGTCGCCCGCCGGCGCCCCGCCGCGCCCCTCCGCCCCGGCGGCCGTCCCCGGATCGGAGACGTTCTCGGTGCGGATCATCAGCTTGCCGCCCTCCGGCATGGCGTCGCGGGCGTTGACCGCGAGATTGACGATCACCTGCTCGAACTGGTTGACGTCGGCCTTCACGGGCCAGACCTCGCGGCCGTGCTTCAGCTCCAGGGCGACCCGCTCGCCCAGGAGCCGCTTGAGCAGGAGGGTCAGCTCGGAGAGCGCCTCGCCGACATTCATCACCTCTGGACGCAGCGTCTGCCGCCGGGAGAACGCCAGGAGCTGGCGGACGAGGCCCGCCGCCCGGTTGGCGTTCTGCTTGATCTGCATGATGTCCTGGAAAGCCGGGTCGGTCGGCCGGTGGCTCGCGAGCAGCAGGTCCGAGTAGCCGATGATCGCCTGCAGGACGTTGTTGAAGTCGTGCGCGATGCCGCCGGCGAGCTGGCCGACCGCGTTCATCTTCTGGGCCTGCGCGACCTGCTGCTCCAGCTGGCGCTGCGCCGTCGTGTCGAGGGCGTAGAGGATCACCCGCTCGGCCTCGTCGGTCTGCTGGCCGGGATCGCCGCCGTCGGCCGGGCTGAGCCAGACCCGGGCCGAGCGGCCGCCGGGCCCGTTCAGCTGGACCTCGATCGGCTCCGGATCGGTCCGCCCGCTCGCGGCGCGGGCGAGACCGGCTTCCAGGGCGGTCCGGTCGGCCACCGAGTCGGCGACGTTGGGCTCGACCCGCGGCACGCCCTCCCCGTCCAGGGCGCCGTCGTCCGCCTGCCGCGGAACCGTGCCGAACAGGCGCGTGAACGACGCGTTGGCGCGGGCGATCCGGCCGGCGCTGTCGAGGGTCGCGATGGCGATCGGCGAGTTGTTGAGGAAGCGGGCGAGCCGCACCTCGGCGGCGCGCTGCGGCTCGTCGGTCTCGGCCCCGGCGGAACGGTTGATCACGAAGGTCCGCGACGAGCCGGGCTTGCCGTCCTTGCCGAAGGCGACCCGGTGGTAGAGGCGGACCGGCAGGGTGTGGCCGTTGCGGCGGCGCAGGTCGAGGTCGAAGCGGTCGGTCCGGACCTCGCCCGGCAGGCCGGCGGTGCGCACCAGGACGTCCGCTTCCGGGGCGATCTCGGTGAGGTGCGGGCCGCCGGGGCCGACGCTGGCGAGATCGTAGCCGAGCCAGGCCGCGAGGGTCGCGTTCATGTAGACGATGGCGCCGGCCGGATCGATCGACAGGAAGCCCGCCGGAGCGTGGTCGAGGTAGTCGATAGCGTGCTGGAGTTCCTGGAAGACGTTCTCCTGCCGCTCGCGCTCGGCGGTGATGTCGGCCACCGTCCAGAGGGAGGCCGCCCGGCGCGGGCGCGCGAGGGGCCGCACCGAGACCCGGTACCAGCCGAAGCCGCGCTCGCCGGCCGTGGGTCCGAGGGGCGGCGACATCCGCACCTCCTCGGTGTGAGCGCGGGCGTCGCGCGAGGCCTGCGACAGGCGGTAGACCGCCTCGGAGACCTCCGGGGAGCCGACGAGGATGCGCTCCACCGGCACGAGGTTCGAGAAGGTGTCGCCGCTGGCGATCCGCAGGTAGGCCTCGTTGGCGTAGATCAGCCGGCCGCCGTCCTCCACCACCAGCTTGCCGTCCGGCGACGCGTCGACGATGCCCTTGGTGATGTCGTCCCGGGCTGCGCTGCCGCTGAGCTGGAGCGCCCCGATGGCGAGGGCGAACAGGAAGAACACGCCCGCCATGGCCAGCAGGGCGAGCAGCCAGACGATCAGCGACTGGGCCTGCTCGTTGGCCACGAAGGACAGGCCGATCGCCGCGCCGACCAGCAGGCCGGCGAGCACGAGGAGCAGGCCGACCCGGCCCGGCTGCTCCGAGCGGTCGATCGAGCCCGTTCCCAGCAGGGAGGAGGCCTGCGCGACCGGGGGACCCGAATTCTGCGGGCCCGCGGCGGGCGCCGGAGGTCCAGTGACGTCGGCCATCGGCTTCATTCCAGAACAGTCACCCGGTGAGTCCGCCGGCCATATCAGGACATGCGGGGCGCGGCATCAGTCTCGTCGCGCCAAGCCTTGACACAGCCTCGCGAAAAAAGGTGGAGGAAGCGTGGCTTTCGCCCGCCCGGACGTTCGGCAAAACAGCTCGGCGAAGTGGCGCGGCGCGGGGATCGGGGGCGGGGCTTACGCCGCCCGTCTCCGCAGGCGCAGCACGAACCCGATGACCTCCGCCACAGCCCGGTAATGCTCGGCCGGGATCTCCCGGTCGATCTCCACGGTGGCGTGGAGCGCCCGTGCGAGCGGCGGGTTCTCGATCACCGCGACACCGTGCTCGGCCGCCACCGCGCGGATGCGCAGGGCGAGCGCGTCGACGCCCTTGGCGACGCAGACCGGCGCCGCCATGCCGGTCTCGTAGCGCAGCGCCACCGCGTAGTGGGTCGGGTTCGTCACCACGACGGTCGCGGTCGGGACCGCGGCCATCATGCGCTTCTTCACCCGGGCCATCCGGAGCTGCTTCAGGCGTCCCTTGACCTCGGGGTTGCCCTCCGACTCCTTCATCTCCTGCTTGAGCTCCTCCTTCGACATCCGGTGGCGCTTGCGCCAGCGGAACCGCGCGTAGAGCGCGTCGCCGAGGGTGATCGCGAGGTGCATGCACAGCATGCCGGCGAGCAGCTTGAGGCTGAGGGACAGGATCGCCGGCATGGAGGCGGCCGGGTCCAGGCGGGCGAACACCTCCAGCCGGTCGCGGTCGTTCCACAGCATCACGGCGCCGACCACGCCCACGGCGGCGATCTTCGCCAGCCCCTTGCCGAACTGGAACAGGGCCTCGACGCCGAGGAGCCGCTTCACGCCCGCCATCGGCGAGAGGCGCGAGAATTTCGGCATCAGCGACTCGGCGGAGAAGACCAGCGGGTGCTGCAGGAGCCCCGCGGCCAGCCCGGCCACGACGGCCAGCCCCACCGGCACCGCCACGGCCTGGAGCCACAGCCACAGGCCGCGCGTCATGGCGGCCTTCATGGCCGTGGCGTCGTCCGGCAGGGCGTGGGCGTTGGCGAGGTAGGCCTTGAGTCCGTGCAGGAGGTTCGTGGCGATGGTCGGGGCCGCGAGCAGCAGGGCCAGGGTGAACGCGCCCAGCATCGCGAAAGTGTTGATCTCGGTGCTGGTCGCGACGTCGCCGCGCTCGATGGCCTGATCGAGCCGTCGCTGGGACGGCTCCTCGGTCTTGTCCTCGTCGTCGGTATCGTCGGCCATCTCGCGTCGCGCTCAGAGCGGGGACATCATCGGGTCACGGGCGGTCCGGCCGCTCAGCGGCCGACGTAATCCCCGAGATACCGGCCCAGATCGTCCAGGAAGACGCCCATCATGACGCCGAGGCAGCCCATCAGCAGCAGCATGCCGATCAGCACCGAGGCCGGGACCGCCAGGAAGAACACCTGCATCTGGGGCATCAGCCGCGACAGCACGCCGAGCCCCAGGTTGAACAGGATCCCGAAGGCGATGAACGGGCCGGAGATCTGCACCGCCAGGGTGAAGCCCCGGGCGAGCGCCTTCGTGGCCAGCATCAGCGCGTCCGAGAAGGCCGGCACGCCGTCGGGGGGCAGCACCACGTAGCTGCGGGCCACGCCCTCGATGGCGAGATGGTGCAGGTCCGCGGCGAAGATCAGCGTGATCCCGAGCAGCGACAGGAAGTTGCCGATCGCCACCTGCTGGCCGCCCTGGCTCGGATCCACCGTCATGGCGTAGGACAGCCCGACCTGCGCCGAGATGATCACCCCGGCGGTCTGAAGGGCGGCGAGGATCATCCGCACCGTCAGGCCGAGCACCAGCCCGATGATCGTCTCGCCGAACAGGAGCCCGATCAGCCGCGGGCCGGCGACGCCCTCCGTGCCGCCGAGCAGCGGGCGCACGGTCGGGAACAGCACCAGGGTCGTGAGCAGCGCGAAGGCGAGGCGCAGGCGCGGCGACACCGACTGCTCGCCGATCCCCGGCATCAGCATGATCAGCGTGCCGATGCGCGCGAAGGTGATCAGGTAGGCCGAGGCGATGCCGGGCAGGAGCAGGTTCATCGCGGCCCCTATGGCACGCGCGGGCCGCGCCTGTCCCGACCGGCGCGCGCATCAGCCGCCGGCCGCGATGCGGGCGGCGATGCGGGTCATGTAGCCGGCCATGGCGTCGCCCATGAAGGGCAGCATCAGCAGGAGCGCGGCGAACACCGCCACGACCTTGGGCACGTAGATCAGCGTCTGCTCCTGGATCTGCGTCAGGGCCTGGACCAGGGACACGGCGAGGCCGACCGCCAGGGCGACCAGCATCAGGGGGCCGGCCACCTTGAGGAACACGAAGATGCCGTCGCGGGCGACGTCGAGGATGGCGAGGCCGGTCATGGGGATGCGATCTGTGCGGGGAGAGCGGGCGGGGAAACGGGCGGCCGGTCAGATCTGCATCCGCATGATCTCCTCGTAGGCGGAGATCATGCGGTCGCGCACCGCCACCATGGTCTGCAGGGCGGTCTCGCTCTCGGCCACCGCGGTGACCACGTCCACGACGTTGGCCTTGCCGGCGGCGGCCGAGACCGCCTGGGAATCGGCCCGACGGCCGGCATCGCCGACGCTGTCCAGGGTCTGCCCGAGCATCTGCATGAAGTCGGTGCCGGTGCCGGTCGTCGGCTGCACCCGGGGCGCGGGCCGGCCGCCGGCGAGGCCCTGGACGGCCGCGTAGGCACCCGCCGCGAAGTTGCTCGAAGCCATCGCCATGCGTCCTTTCTATGCGGTCCTGCCGCGGGCCCCGGGGCTCACTTCAGGATGCCGAGGGTCTGCGCCAGCATCTTGCGGGTGGCGCTGATCATGTTGAGGTTCGCCTCGTAGGAGCGCTGGGCCTCGCGCAGGTCCATGTTCTCGATCAGCGCGTTGACGTTGGGCATCTGCACCACGCCCTGGGCGTCGGCCGCGGGGTTGCCCGGCTCGTACTTGGTCCGGAAGGCCGACGGATCGCGCCTGACGCGCCCCGCCTCGACGAGCTTGGCACCGGTCTCGTCGTCGAGGTGGCTTGTGAAGGTCGGGATCTTGCGCCGGTAGGGCTGCGCACCGGCCGAGGCCGGCGCGGAGTCGGCGTTGGCGATGTTCTCGGCGATGATGCGCATCCGGCCCGACTGGGCCTTGAGGCCCGCGGCCGCCACCGCCAGCGACTTCGTGAATTCCATGGCTCAGGACCCTCCCGCCGCCGCGATCCCGCGGCCGTCAGCGCTCGACCGTCGTCCGGCGCGCATCAGCTCTTGCCGATCGCGATCTTCAGGGTGGTCAGGCTGTGCTGGTACAGCGAGGCGGCGAGCTGGTAGTCCGACTGGTTCTCGCCGGCCTTCATCATCTCGTCCTCGAGGTTGACGCCGTTGCCGCTGGGGCGGATCTCGAAGCCCTTCGCGCGCTTGGGATCGGCCCCGACCGTCTGACCGGTCGGCGCCATGTGGCCCGCGCTGGTGAGCGTCAGGCTGGACCCGGTGGTGGCGAGGGCGCCGGTCGCCCGGTCGAAGCGCGGCTCCACGAGGTCGCGGGGCTTGAACCCCGGCATGTCGGCATTGGCGACGTTCTCGGCGATCACGCCCTGGCGCGCCTGCGCCCATTGCATCCGCGTGCGCAGCATGCTCAGCACGGGCAGATCGGTGAGGGCCATGGTCGCCTCCGGGATGGCGTGGCCGCGCCGGGACGAGCGGGCTCGGCAAAATCTGCCGCCTGCATGGTTAACGGCGCGTTAAGCCCCGCCTCAGGGATCGCCGATGCCGGGTCGCGCCGGGGGCTGGAGCTCCTCGGTGCAGCGGGCGAAGAAGCACCCCGGCACGCTGCCGTCGACCGGCGGCGCGGCGTGGCCGAAGGGCTGGGACTCGCCGTGGGGCTCGACCGGCGCGTCGAGATGCGCCGCGACCGCGACGTCCCGGCCGTAGTCGCAGAGCGGCGTGTAGGCGATGTCGCACACCGCCCGGACGGGCCGGCCGCAATCGTTGAACACCTGGAAGACGTACCAGCGCGCGTTCCCGGCGCGCGCGGTCCCGCGCCGGTGCTGGAGGCAGCGCGACGGCGCCCCGTCCGGCCCTGCGCTCCGCTCGTAGGGACTCCAGGTCGGGGGCTGCGGCGGTGCCGCCGCGGCCTGGACGCCGGCGGACAGGAGGACGAGGGTGGAGAGCGTGAGGGGGCGCGTCATCGCGGGAGCCTGCGGCAACCCGCGGGCGCGGGTCGGACCGGCGGCTACTGGGCGCCCGACGTGTCCGGGATGTCTCCGCCGGCCGGACGCCGATCCCGGGCGGCTGCCGAGGGGCCGCCGGCTGGCGGTTCGGCCGGGCCGGCGCGCAGTCCCGACCTATTGTCCTGCGGGCGCTCAATTAAAAGGTCTGTTAACGAACTCTTAACGTCGTTTGCCTTGCCGCCCCTCCGGCGTGGTATGGATCAAGTCCCTGCCGGCGCGCACCCGCGGCGGTCGGAACGTGCGAGTGCGTAATCTTGCGATGGCTGCAATCCGTGTTCGGCTCTGACGGCTCCCCCATCGTCCAGTATATCGTGATCTTCGCCGTCATCTTCACGGCGCTCGCGGCGATCGTGTTCACGGTGCGCCGGCTCACCGGCCGGAGCCTCGCCCTGCCGGGGCGTTCCGGAAGCCGCGGCCGCCAGCCGCGGCTGGGGATCGTCGACGTATACGAGCTCGATCGGGCGCGGCAGCTGATTCTGCTGCGCCGGGACAATGTCGAGCACCTGCTCCTGGTGGGCGGCCCCAACGACGTGGTGGTCGAGCGCAACATCCAGCGCGGCCAGCGGCCCCTGCCGGAGGCGGCGATCCGGCCGGACCTGGCGCCCGAGCCGCTGGACGAGCCGCTCCCGGACCCGCTCGTCCAGGGCGGCCGCCTGCCCGAGCCGCCCCGCGTTCTCCCGGAATCCGGTGGGCGGCGCGCGGAGCCGCTGTTCGACCCGGGCTTCGCGATGCCGGTGGTGGTGCCGTCGCCGGTGCCGCGCTCGGCCTCCGCCCCACCCGTGACGCTGCCCCTCGATCCCGGCCTGTTCGGCGGCGACGAGCCCGGTCAGGACGTCTCCGCGCCGCTGAGTGCCGCGCCGCCGCCCGCGCCCCAGGCCCCGCCCGCGCCTGCGGTGCCGCCGCCGGCGGTGGAGCTGCCCGCGCCCCCGCCGCGCGAGCCGGTCGCGCCGCGGCGGATCCTGAGCCGGACCGCGCCGCCGCTGATCGAGCCGCGGCCGAACCCAGCCTCCGAGCGCAAGCCCGAGCCGGCACCAGCTGAGCCGACACCGGTCGAGCCAGAGCCCGCCCGCCAGGCCCCGAGCCTCGCGGTGCCGTCCGAGCGCAAGTCGGTCGATCCGGTCGTCCTGTCCGACATGGCCCGGCAGCTCCAGGCCGCCCTGTCGCGCTCGTCCTCGGCCGTGACGCCGCCGCCGCAGGCCGCACCCGCCCCGTCGGTGCCCGAGGGCGTCGATCCGCTGGCGGCCGCGATGGCGAGCGTCCCGGTCGAACCGGCCCCGGCCCCGGCCGACGAGCCGGAAGCCCCGCCGCCCCCGCCCCCGCCCCCGCCGCCGGCCATACCCCTGCCGCCGCCGGCGATGCCGAAGGCCGACTCCGTCCCGCCTCCGCCAGCCCCGCCTGCCCCGCCGCCGCCAGCCGCACCGCCGGCCGTGCCGCCGCCGGACGCGAAGGGATCCGGCAACGCGTTCTCGGTGGAGGAGATCGAGGCCGAGTTCGCCCGCCTGCTCGGTCGCCCGCTCGACAAGCGAAGCTGAGGGGCCCGGTCGCCCGCTGCCGAGCGGGCGCGTCGGGACCGCGTCCCCGATCGCGAGAAGCGCGATTTACCGATGATTAACCGTCTTCCGGGACGTTTCGTCCCGGAGGATTTGGCAATGCTCGCGCTGGATGCTGGAACGGCTCACCGGAGCCGCGCTTACAGGACCTTCAGGCTCGACCGGGCCGGTCGCGTCTGCGCGGCCGAGATCCTGTCGGCCGAGGACGACACGCAGGCGCGCCGCCGCGCCCGCGCGATGGTCGGGCGCGACGCGATCGAGCTGTGGGAGCGGACCCGCTTCCTCGGGCGCTTCGAGCCCGCCGGCACGGCGGGCCCGGAGCGCGCCGCCCGCTGAGGGAGGCGCGCGGAAAGTCCCGTCAGCGGCCGGCGGTCTCCGGCATGGCCAGCACGGCGAGGAAGCTGAGGATCGCGGCCCCCGCTAGGTAGAACCCGACGAAGCCGATGCCGCCGTAGGCCGCGAGCTGCTGCGCGATGTAGGGCGCGCCCGAGGCTCCCAGGATCCCCGCGAGATTGTAGGTGACCGAGGCGCCCGTGTAGCGCACCCGCGTCGGGAACAGCTCGGGCAGGACGGCGCCCATCGGCCCGAACACCCAGCCCATCGTCAGAAGGCTGAGGCAGAGGAAGCCCAGGACCGGCGGCCAGGTGCCGGTGCCGGCGGCGTGGCCCAGCATCGGTCCCATGAGGAAGCCCAGCAGGAACGTCACGGCCATGCCGGAGAGCAGCACCGGTCGGCGGCCGAAGCGGTCGGCCGCCGCCCCCGACACGACGGTGCCGAGCGCCATGAAGCAGACCGCGATGCACTCGAACAGCAGGAAGGTCGGCCGGCTGTAGCCGAGCGTGCCGGTGCCGTAGCCCAGGGCGAAGACGGTGGAGAGGTAGAACACCGCGTAGACCGCCACCATCGCGAAGGTGCCGACCAGGACGGCGTGGCCGTGCTGGGTCAGCGTGGTGGCGAACGGCACGCGCTCCGGCCGCGCCTGGCTGAGCGCCGCCTTGAAGGCCGGCGTCTCGGTGAGCTTCAGGCGCACGTAGAGCCCGACGCCGACGAGCGCCGCCGAGGCCAGGAACGGCAGGCGCCAGCCCCAGGCCTGGAAGCTTTCCGGGGTCAGGCCGAAGCTGAGGGCGAGGAAGCCGAGATTGGCCAGGATGAAGCCGACCGGCGCCCCGAGCTGCGGGAAGATGCCGTACCACGCGCGCCGGCCCGGCGGCGCGTTCTCGACCGCCAGCAGTGCCGCGCCGCCCCACTCGCCGCCGAACCCGATCCCCTGCCCGCAGCGCAGGATGCACAGCGCCGCCGGCGCCCACCATCCGACCGACGCGTAGGTCGGCAGGCAGCCGATCAGCACCGTGGAGATGCCCATGATCAGCAGGGACGCCACCAGCGTCGCCTTGCGTCCGACCCGGTCGCCGAAATGCCCGAACAGGGCCGCGCCGACGGGCCGCGCGATGAACGCGATGGCGAAGGTCGCGAAGGCGCTGAGCTGCTGCACGCCGGGCGCGCCGGCCGGGAAGAAGACCGGGCCGATCACCAGGGCGGTGGCGGTGGCGTAGATGTAGAAGTCGAAGAACTCGATCGCTGTCCCGACGAAGCTCGCGGCGAGGATCCGCCGAGCGCTCGGGGGGGCGCTCGGGGCGGCCTGCGAGGGGTCTGCGGTGGTGCCCGCGGTGTCGATGGTCTGCAACATGATCGGGTTGGGGAGGCGGGATCCGGGTCGGTCGCGGCGCTTTCGCACGGGCCGCCGCGGGCCGATACCCCGCTCCGGACATGGGCATCCGACCTGGACGCGGAGGTCGCTGTGCGGTGCACCGACGGCGGCCTTGCGTTCCCCTTCCCCCTTCGCCAAGCTGAACGGCCATATTCCGCGACGGTCGCCGGCCGCGGCGGCGTCCCTACCACTTGAGTATTGCGATGAGAGTCACTGTCGAGCGCGCGGCCCTGCTCAGGTCGCTCGGCCACGTGCACCGGGTCGTCGAGCGCCGCAACACGATCCCGATCCTGTCGAACGTGCTCCTGCGCGCGGAGGGATCGGGACTCCAGCTGCGGGCGACGGATCTCGACATCGAGGTGACCGAGAGCGTGCCGGCCGACGTGGCGGATGCGGGCGCCACCACCGTGCCGGCGCACGTGATCTACGACATCGTGCGCAAGCTCCCCGACGGCGCGCAGGTCTCCCTGGAGACCGGCGGCGAGTCCGGCCAGATGACGATCCGGTCCGGCCGCTCGCGCTTCGCCCTGGGCGCCCTGCCGGAGGGCGACTTCCCGGACCTCGCCGCCGGCGAGATGCCGCACGGGTTCGAGATCGCCGCCGCCGACCTGAAGCGGCTGATCGAGAAGACCCAGTTCGCGATCTCCACCGAGGAGACCCGCTACTACCTCAACGGCATCTACCTGCACACGCTGGAGACCGAGAACGGTCCGGCGATGCGGGCGGTGGCCACGGACGGCCACCGGCTCGCCCGCGTCGAGATCCCGGCCCCGCAGGGCAGCGTCGGCATGCCGGGCGTGATCGTGCCCCGCAAGGCCGTCGCCGAGATCCAGAAGCTCCTCGACGACGGCGGCGAGACCGTCGCGGTCGACCTGTCGCCCGCCAAGATCCGCCTGCGCTTCGCCGGCGGCCTGACGCTGATCTCCAAGCTGATCGACGGCACCTTCCCGGATTACCAGCGGGTGATCCCGGCCAATAACGACAAGCGGCTGACCGTCGAGCGCGACGCCTTCGCGAAGGCCGTGGACCGGGTCTCGACGATCTCGTCGGAGCGCGGGCGCGCGGTGAAGCTCGGGCTGGCCGAGGGGCGCCTCGCGCTCTCGGTGAACAACCCGGATTCGGGCAGCGCCACCGAGGAGCTCGACGTCGACTACGAGGCGGCCGGCCTCGATATCGGCTTCAACGCTCGCTACCTGCTCGACATCACCGCGCAGCTCGAGGGCGACACCGCCCTGTTCAAGCTCGCGGATCCCGGCTCGCCGACCCTGATCCAGGATCGCGAGGGCGCGCCGGCGCTGTACGTGCTGATGCCGATGCGGGTGTGAGGCCGCCGCGCGGATCCCGCTCCCGCCCTCGTCCCGAGGTGCCGGAGTGAAGCGGGGGGTCGCGCGGGAGGTCCCGGGACGGCGATGTGGTTTCTGGAGCCCGCCCGCGCGGCCCGCTGACGCGGGGACCGCGGGATGAGGTGGTTGGTTGGGATGTCAGACAGCAAGGGACGGTTGAGCGCGGCGCGTCTCGGCCGCTCGGTTCACCCCTCGGGTCATCGATGAGCGACGTCCTCGATCCGCGGGTCGAGCCCGACGGGTCGGGTCTGCGCGTCACGCGCCTGATCGCCCGCGATTTCCGCAACCACGCGGACCTCGAACTGACGCCCGGGGCCCGCTTCGTCGCGCTGGTCGGGGAGAACGGCGCGGGCAAGACCAACCTGCTGGAGGCGCTCTCGCTGTTCGTGCCGGGCCGGGGCCTGCGCCGGGCGGAATTCGCCGCCATGGCGCGCAACGGCGGCCCGGGGGGATTCGCGGTCTCGCTCACCCTCGACCGCGAGGGCGCCGAGCACCGGCTCGGCACCGGCTTGGAGCCCCCGGGGCCCGACGGGCGGACGAGCCGGCTCTGCCGGATCGACGGCGCCACTGCGGCCTCGCCGGTGGCGTTCAGCGAGTTCCTGCGGGTGGTCTGGCTGACCCCCGACCTCGACGGGCTGTTCCGCGGCGCGGCCGGCGACCGGCGGCGGTTCCTCGACCGGCTCGTGCTGGCGGTCGACGCCGCCCACGGCGCCCGGGTCTCCGCGATGGAGCGGGCCCTGCGCTCGCGCAACCGCCTGCTGGAGGAGCGGCCCGACGACGACCGCTGGCTCGACGCGGTGGAGCGGGAGGTCGCCGAGCTGGGCGTCGCCGTGGCGCTCGCCCGGCGCGAGACCGCCGAGCGCCTCGATCGGCTGATCGCCGAGACCCGGGACGACGCGCAGCCCTTCCCCTGGGCGGCCATCCGCCTCGAGGGCGACCTCGACGATCTGGTGGCGGTCTGGCCGGCCATCGAGGCCGAGGACCGCTACCGGATGGCGCTCCGCAACGGCCGCAACCGGGACCGGGCCGCCGGCCGCACCCTGATCGGGCCGCAGAGCAGCGACCTCGTGGTCCGCCACGGCCCCAAGGACGTCCCCGCCGGCACGGCGTCCACGGGGGAGCAGAAGGCGCTGCTGATCGGGCTCGTCCTCGCCCACGCGCGGCTGGTGCGCGCCATGAGCGGCATCGCCCCGCTGATCCTCCTCGACGAGGTGGCGGCCCACCTGGATCCCCGCCGCCGGGCCGGCCTGTTCGAGGCCCTGGAGGCGCTCCCGGGGCAGGTCTGGATGACCGGCGCCGACCCGGACGCCTTCGCGCAGGCCGGCACCCGGACGGAGGTGCTGCGGATCGGGGGCTGACCCGGCCTCAGGCGGCCCGGACCGTCCCGAGGAAGCGCGAGACTTCGGTCCCCAGAGACTCGGACTGGCGCGACAGCGCGCCGGCCGCGCCCAGCACCTGGGCGGCCGCCGCGCCGGTCTCCTCGGAGGCCTTGGCCACGCCCGTGATGTTGCTGGTGACCTGGTCGGTCCCGGCGGCCGCCTGGGAGACGTTGCGGACGATCTCGTGCGTGGCCGCGCCCTGCTGCTCCACCGCCGCCGCGATGGTCGTCGCGACCGCGTCGATCTCGCGGATGCGCGCGGCGATCATGTCGATGGCGGCGACGGCCTGCCCGGTCACGTCCTGGATCTGCCCGATCTGCTGGCTGATCTCCTCGGTGGCCCGTGCGGTCTGCCCGGCGAGTTCCTTGACCTCGGCGGCGACCACCGCGAAGCCGCGCCCGGCATCGCCGGCGCGGGCCGCCTCGATCGTGGCGTTCAGCGCCAGCAGGTTGGTCTGCCCGGCGATGGTCGAGATCATCCCGACCATGTCGCCGATGCGGGTGGCCGCCTGGCTCAGGGCCTGCACGAGGTGCTGGGTCTCGTCCGCCTCACCGACCGCCGTCTGCGCGAGGGTGGCCGAGCCGAGGACCTGCCGGCCGATCTCCTGCACCGACGTGCCCAGCTCCTCGGCGGCTGCCGCCACGGTCTGAACGTTGGCGGAGGCCTGCTCGGCGGCCGCCGCGACCGTGGTCGACTGGCTCGCCGTCTCGGTGGCGCTCGACGTCATCGCCTGGGCGGTGGCCTGCAGCTCGGTGGCCGAGGACGAGACCAGCCCGATGATGCCGCCGACCGCCCGCTCGAACCCGTCGGCGAGATCCAGCATAGTGCGCCGCCGCTCGGCGAGGGCCGCCGCGTCGGCGATGCGCCGGACCTCGGCCTCCTCGGCGGCCTTCCGGGCGACCATCGTCTTGATCCCCTCCACCGCCCGGCCGACCGCGCCGATCTCGTCCCGCCGCGCCGCACCCGCGATGTCGGCCTCGACCTCGCCCTGCGCCATGCGCTGCAGAACCTTGACCAGCCGGCCGAGGGGGCGCGTGATCCCGACGGTGGTGATGAACACCGCCGCGAGCAGACCCGCCAGCATCCCGAGGGCGCCGACGGCGATCAGGGTCCGCCGGGTGTGGTTGGTCTGGTCGGTGAGTTCGTCCGACCCCTTCCGCATGTAGGCGGCGATGTCCTCGGCGATCCTGTTGCCCTCCTCGAGCAGGCCGGAGAAGGTCGGATCGATCGCCGCGTGGACCAGCGCGATGGCTTGCTCGTTCTGATTGGCGGTGCCGAGCCGGCAGACCTCGCTCACGTCGCGGAGATAGCGCTCGATCCGCGCCGTCTGCTCGTCGATGCGCCCCGCGAAGGTCGGTGCGTGCGACCGGAGGACCGGGAGCAGCGCCTGCACCTGGGGCCGGACGGCCTCGAAGCCCGCGTTGGCGTCCCGCATCTGGCGCTGATCGGTCTCCGCGATGATCCGGTAGACCCAGTAGTTCAGCTCGATCACCAGGCGATTCAGCCGGCGGGCATCGGCGACGGCCGCCGCCTCGTTGACGATGAACTGGCTGTATCCGTCGTCGATCGTCGTCATCCGCGCCTGCGCGTACCAGATGCACCCGCCGACGATCGCGCTGATCATGGCGATGACGGCGGCAATTTTCGGAAGAAGATTGATATTTGATAGCCGCAACACGGTCTTATTGCCCCTGAACGGAAACGATGGCTGTCCGTCTGATCTGTCGTCATTCAGACTGATCCTCTGGCGTAAAAATGATCCTAATGGATTGGTGGAGTCAAGCCATGTAATATCTACCTGACGCGTTCGAGTTGTTTTATATGCTGGACAATCGCCGATTATAAGTATTATCTGAACCGAATTGAGCCGAATATTTTTTCTAGAACGCTTAAAAGAACGAATGGAAATCTTCGCCCGTTATTACGGGATCACGGTTGTCTCGAGGCGGTTCCTCGGTCCCGGCCCGCGCGCCTGTACCGTGCGCGACGCCGGTGCCGCGCCCGGCGGACTTTCCGCGGCCGCGCCCGGCGCCACATAGGGGACCTTGCACGCCGGTCGCGTGCCCACGGAATCCCGAGCGCATGTCCAAGCCCGTCCACGCCATGATCCGCGTCCTCGAGGAGGAGCGCGCGCGCGACTACTACGCCCGGGCCTTCGGCCTCGAGGTCTCCGACCGGTTCGACTTCCCGGACTTCACCCTCGTCTACATGCGGGACCCGGCCTCGCCGTTCGAGCTGGAGCTCACGGTGAACAAGGGCCGCGACAGGCCCTACGATCTCGGCGACGGCTACGGGCACATCGCCTTCGTGGTCGACGACGTGGAGGCCGAGCACGCCCGGCACCGGCGCGAGGGCTTCGCGGCCACCGACGTCAAGACCCTCAAGCACGGGGACGACGTGCTCGCGCGGTTCTTCTTCGCCACCGACCCGGACGGCTACAAGATCGAGGTCATCCAGCGCGGCGGCCGCTTCGCGTGACCTTCCCGGCGCGCCCCTCCCATCCCGACACGTTTCCGAGATCCATGCCGGACAAGACCCGCATCGTCTGCATCCGCCACGGTCAGTCGACCTTCAACGCCGCGCACAAGCTCGGGCGCGGCGATCCCGGCCTGCTCGACGCGCGCCTGACCGAACTCGGTCAGTCCCAGGCGCGGGCCGCGCGGGAGCGGCTCCGGCCGGTCCCCTTCGACCTCGTGGTGGTCTCGCCCCTGACCCGCGCCATCGAGACCGCCGCGATCCTGTTCGGCGAGCATCCGAGCCGGCCGCGGGTGCTCGTCGAGGTGCTGCACCGCGAGTGCCAGGAGAGCAGCTGCGATGTCGGCCGGGCCGCCTCGGAGATCGCCGCGGAATTCCCCCACCTCGATGTCGGGCACTTGCCCGAGGTCTGGTGGCACGCGGAGCCGGGCTGCGAGGTCGGCGGCTACCCGGTGGAGCCGCGCCCCCTGTTCGACGCCCGGGTCGCGGCGTTCCGCGACTGGCTGCGGGCCAGGCCGGAGACCACCATCGCGGTGGTCGGCCACGGGACATTCTTCTACCACCTCACCGGCACGTTCCTGGAGAATTGCGGCACCATCGACTTCGATCTCGACGCCGCGCCTGCGGCGGCCTGATCAGGCCGGCACCCGGGCGCGCGCCGCGTCCAGGCGCTGCCGGGCGCCGGCGACGGCGATCTCGGGCGCCTGCCGGCCGATGGCGAGGACGTCCGCGAGGATCGCGCAGGCCTCGGTCCAGGTCCCGGCCACGAAGGGCGCCGCGCCCTCGGCCACCTCGGCGGCGCAGCGCGCGTCCTCGCCGGCGCGTTCCGCCGCCGTCGCGGTGCGGGACACCGCCGCGGTCAGCGCGCCTTCCCGCCAGCGCCGCGCCTGGGCCGCCGCCTGCGCGCGCGCTCCGCCCCGCCACGCGGCCGCGTGGGCCGCCGCCAGGGCCGCGGGCCAGTCCGGCGCGCCGGAGCAGGCTTCCGCGTCCTCGACCATCCCGGCGACCGCGCAGAGCGGCGCCAGGATGCGGCGGACGCTCTCCAGCGCCAGCTGCCGGGTGCGGGCGACCTCGATCTCCGGGGTGTCGGCGCTGCCCGACAGGCGCAGGACGAAGGCCATCAGCTGGGGCCGCGCCTCGTCCGGCATGGCGTCGTTGAGCCCGAGGGCGTAGGCGGCGGCAGGCCGCGAGAAGCAGGGCGGGCAGTCGGCGCTGGAGCGGATCGCCCGGTAGGGCAGCCCCGCGGCGACGATCGCCGCCTCGTTGATGCAGGTCCCGCCGTCGGGGCCGGGGAAGGGATGCGATCCGGCGAGCAGGCGCCAGTTCAGGATCGTCGCGAAGTCGGGATGCATCGGCGCGCTCTCCGTCTCGGTCGCGCAGCGTGGCACGCCGCGCCCCGGAAGGCGAGGCCCTTCAGCCGCCGAGGCCCGGCGCGAGGCCGGAGAGCATCGCGGTGCCCAGGACCAGCACGAAGGCGGCGGCGACGAGTTCGAGGCCGCCGAGCGCCAGGAGCCCGGCCTGACCTCTCCCGCCGGCGAGGCGCAGCGCCGTCCGCTTGGCGAAGACCGCGAGGCAGGCCAGCGCGGTCGTGGTCACCGCCGTGCCGAGGGCCATCGCCAGGACCGCCAGCACGCCCGCGCCGGGCACGCCCTGCGAGACCGCGAAGACCAGGACCAGCACCGCCCCCGCGCAGGGGCGCGTGCCCGCCGCCAGCACCACCCCGGCCCGCTCGCGCCACGTGTCGAGGGTGTCGAGCGCCTGCGGTCCCGGCAGGTGGCTGCAGCCCGGGCCGCAGCCCGCGCCGAGATGGGCGAGGCGACCGGCCTTGCGCCACGTCAGGACCAGCCCGACCAGGGCGACGAGGGCGAAGCTCACGGTCTCGATCAGGGTACCGGCCCGGGTGATGCTCGCCGCCGTGGCGTTGAGGACCAGCGTGCCGAGGCCGACGATCGCTCCGGCCACGCAGGCCTGGAGCAGCGCGGCGCAGACGCTCAGCGCGGCGCCGCGCCGGAGCGCCCGCTCCCCCGCCAGGATGTAGCCGGCGATCACCGCCTTGCCGTGGCCCGGGCCGGCGGCGTGGAACACGCCGTACGCGAAGGCGAGGCCGATCAGCGGGGTCCAGCTGCCGCCGCCCCGCAGCGCGCTCACCGCGGCGTTGAGGCTGCGCGAGAAGCTCGCCTGCAGCGCCAGGATGACGCCGCCGAGCCCCGTGGCGGCCGGCGCGGCCTCCCGGAAGCCGATGCCGAAGGGCGAGCGCGGCGGCGGCGCGGCGAGGCCGGGCGCGACGAGCCACGCGATCGCGGCCGCCAGCAGCGCGGCCAGCCCGATGGCCAGGGCCATGAGGCCGAGCCGCAGGCCCAGCCGCCCCGCCCCCGCGGGGGCGGCGATCCCGATGCCTACGGACATGCCACGAGAACCCGGCTGGCGAACTGCACCCCGTAGGTCGAGGCGGCGGTGAGCGCCTCGAAGAAGGCCTCGGTCATGCCCGGCGATCCGGCATCGGCCGTCTTCGGCTGCTCGGTCTTCGGCCGGGTGACCGTGGCGGCGCAGCCCTGGGGCGCCCCCGCGAGGGTCGCGGCGTCGGCGCCCTCGGCGAACGAGAAGGCGACGAAGTAGGTCGGGTCGTAGACCTCGAGCGCGGCGACCCCCCGCCCCTGCTGGACCGGCGTCTTCAGGGGCAGCAGGAAGGTCATGACCAGCGCCCGGTCGTCCATGTGCGCCGCCGGCTCCTTCGGATCGCCGAAGGCCTGCTCCTTGCCGCCGACCTTCAGCTTCGTGAAGTAGCCGAACTCGGCGAGGTTGGCGGTGTTCTCGGCGGCGAGCCCGGCGAGCTCCTCCGGGCTGAGCTTGCCGTCCTTGTCGGTGTCGAGGCCCTGCGTGACGAAGGAAGTGTACTCGGGGTCGAAGCTCCACGTGTCGCGGACGCCGACGAGCTTGCCGTCAGCGTAGACGAGCTGGGCCTTGGCGGTCACCCAGACGTGCGGGTGGGCAGAGGCCGCCGAGGCGGCGCAGCCGAGGGCGGCGGCCAGCACCAGGGCGAGCGGTTTCGGGCAGGGCGCGGCGATCGGCATGGGCGGAGGCACGCTCGCGGAGGGAGGCGGTCAGGCCGGGTCTTCCTCGCGTGCCGGTTGGGCGAAAGCGAGGCGCCGGCCGATCCCCCGTGCCGCTCACTCGCCGCCGTCGAGGCCCATCAGCTGGAAGCTCACCCGCAGGTCGTTCGACATCGGGATGTCGAGGCGCTCGCCGTTGGGCAGGCGCTTGAGGAACCAGCGCTCGTAGGTCCAGCGCAGCGCCCGGGACTCGGCGAGCCGCGTGAAGGTCTGCTGCACGAGGCCGGCGAGTTCCGGGTCGTCCTTGCGGAACATGATGCCGTAGGGCTCGTAGGAGAGCTTGTCGGGCAGCACCGTGTAGTCCGCCCCGTCCTTCGCGTCCGTGGCGATCAGCCCGTAGAGCAGAACGTCGTCGGTGGCGAAGGCCTCGGCCTTGCCGGCCTTCACCATCGCGTAGGAGGCGGCGTGGTCGGGAGCCGTCACCACCTGCGCGTCGATCTTCAGCCGGGCGAGCTGGTCGCGCACGGCCTTCTCGTTGGTGGTGCCCGCGGTGACCACGACGGTCTTGCCACCGAGATCCCGGTACGAGGCGATGCCCGCTCCGCGCTTCACCAGCAGCTGCGTCGCGCTGATGTAGTCCACCGGCGAGAAGGCGACCTGCTTGCGGCGCTCGGCATTGGCGGTGGTCGAGCCGCACTCGAGGTCGATCTTGCCCGAGGTCACCGCCTCGATGCGCGTCTCGGCGGTGACCGGTGCGTAGCGGATCCTCACCGGCCGGCCGATCGCCGCCTGGACGTCGTCGGCGATCTCGCCGCAGAGGTCGATGGCGTAGCCGATCGGTCGGGGGCTCCCGTCCGACTGCTTGCCCTCCACGAAGGAGAAGGGCACCGAGCTCTCCCGGTAGCCGAGGACGATTTCCCCGCGCTCGGCGACGCTCCTGAGCGTCCCGGTGAGCACCTCGACGGCGGAGGCGGGCGTCGCCGCCAGCGCCAGCGCCAGAACCGCGACGAGCCGCATCGTCATCACTCCGCCTCCGAAGGGCACCGCACAAGTCACACCGCGATTCCGGGCGCCCGTGAGAGCGCTCATGAGAGCGGCCGTCCTGCGCCCGCCATTCCGGCGCGCGCAGATTCTTCCGGACCGGCCCCTACTCCGCGGGCGAGGCCACCGTGCCGACATGGTCGAGGCGCTGGTCGGTGGTGCTGAGCTGGCCCTCCCACTTGGCGACCGCCACGGTGGCGACGCTGTTGCCCAGCACGTTGGTGGCCGAGCGGCCCATGTCGAGAAACTGGTCGATCCCGATGATCAGCAGCAGCCCGGCCTCCGGGATGTTGAAATGCGACAGCGTCGCCGAGATCACCACCAGCGAGGCGCGCGGCACGCCGGCCATGCCCTTCGAGGTCACCATCAGCAGGAGCAGCATCGTGAGCTGCTGGCCCCAGCTCAGCGGGATGTTGTAGGCCTGCGCGATGAACATCACCGCGAAGGTGCAGTACATCATCGAGCCGTCGAGGTTGAACGAGTAGCCCATCGGCAGCACGAACGAGGTGATCCGGTTCGGGACCCCGAACTTCTCCAGGTTCGAGAGCATCTTGGGGTAGGCGGCCTCGCTCGACGCCGTCGAGAAGGCCAGCACGAAGGGCTCCTTGATCAGGTTGAACAGACGCATGATGCCGCCGCCGCCGAGCAGCAGGAAACCGACGCCCATGAGCAGCGTCCAGAGCACGCCGAGGCTGATGTAGAACTCCACGAGGAACTTGCCGTAGGTCACGAGCACGCCGATGCCCTGCGTGGTGATCGTCGCCGCGATGGCGGCGAACACCGCCACGGGGGCGAACATCATCACGTAGCCCGTCACCTTGAGCATGACGTCGGCGATGCCCTCGATGCCCTGCGCGAGCAGGCGGCCCTTCTCGCCGAGGGCGGCGAGGCCCACGCCGAAGAAGATCGAGAAGACCACGATCTGCAGGATCTCGTTGTTGGCCATCGCCTCGACGGCGCTCTTCGGCACGAGGTGCGTGACGAACTCCTTGAGCGAGAGCGAGGCCGCCTTGAGCCCGGTGCCGGCGCCGGCATCGGGCAGCGGCAGGTTCAGGTTGTGGCCGGGCTGCATCAGGTTGACCATGATGAGGCCGAGCATCAGAGAGCAGAACGAGGCGCCGACGAACCAGAGCAGCGCCTTGCCGCCGACCCGGCCGACGGAGGCGGTATCCCCGAGATGGGCGATGCCGACGACCAGCGTGGAGAAGACCAGCGGCGCGATGATCATCTTGATCAGGCGGAGGAACACGTCGGAGACCAGCGCGATGTAGCCGGCGATCTCCTTGGCGGTCTGCGGGTCGGGCCAGGTGATGCTGCAGGCGTAGCCCACGGCGATGCCGAGGAGCATGCCGACGAAGATCATCGTCGTGAGTCGCGACCCTGCCATCGGTACTGCTCCTCGCCTAGCCCGGGATGATCGAGCATTTCAATTCGTTAACGTGTCGCAGGAACTGCGCCACACGCAAGCCCGGCCGGGGGGTGTTACTGGCGTGGTCGACTGTTTTCACGCGACGCTTGGGCGGCGATGAAACCTGTGGCCGGTGTGCTACGGCTGCGGTACGAGACTTGCCCCGCCAAGCTGCCTGCGCTCTCCGTAGGCGGCCCAAGCAACCTGCGCGCGAGAGTTCATGGACGTCTTCGTACAGCAGCTCATCAACGGGCTGACGCTCGGCTCGATCTACGGCCTGATCGCGATCGGCTACACGATGGTGTTCGGCATCATCGGCATGGTGAACTTCGCCCACGGCGACGTCTTCATGGTCTCCTGCTTCATCGCGCTCATCACCTTCCTGCTGCTGACAGTCTGGCTCGGGGTCAGCTCCATCGCGCTGGCCTTCCTGGTCGTGCTGGTGGTCGCCATGGCGCTGACCGCCCTGTGGGGCTGGGCGATCGAGCGGGTGGCCTACCGGCCGCTGCGCGGCTCGTTCCGCCTCGCGCCGCTGATCTCGGCGATCGGCGTGTCGATCTTCCTGTCGAACTTCGTGCAGGTCGTGCAGGGCGCCCGCAACAAGCCGACGCCGCCGATGCTGTCGGGCGGCATCACCCTGTTCGAGCGCGACGGCTACGCGGTGTTCCTGGCCTGGAAGCAGGTGCTGATCATGGCGGTCACCGCCGTGCTGCTCACCGGCTTCTGGTACCTCGTGCAGCGCACGCCCTTCGGCCGGGCGCAGCGCGCCTGCGAGCAGGACCGCAAGATGGCGGCGCTGCTCGGCATCGACGTCGACCGCACGATCTCGCTGACCTTCGTGCTCGGCGCCGCGCTGGCGGCCGTCGCGGGGGTCCTCTACCTGATGTACTACGGCGTCGTGTCCTTCTCGGACGGGTTCGTGCCCGGCGTGAAGGCGTTCACCGCCGCGGTGCTCGGCGGCATCGGCTCCCTGCCGGGCGCCGTGCTCGGCGGCCTGATCATCGGGCTGATCGAGACCTTCTGGTCCGCCTACTTCTCCATCGAGTACAAGGACGTCGCCGCCTTCTCGATCCTGGCGATCGTGCTGATCTTCATGCCGTCGGGCATTCTGGGCCGGCCCGAGGTCGAGAAAGTCTGATGGCCGGCTCGCAGAACGCTCTCCCCGGCTCCGCGATGGCCGGCATCCTGCGCGACGCCGGCCTCTACGCCCTCGTCACCTTCGGTCTCTGCGTCCCGATCATCGCCTACCGCACCGACCCCGGGCCCGGGAGCGAGCTGGTGCTCGTGCCGCGCTGGGGGCTGGTGGCGGCGCTCTGCGCGGCGATCTTCGTGCTGCGCCTCGTCCAGCGCCTCGTGCTGCTGCGCCGCGACGCGCGGCGGGCCCTGACCCCCTCCCCGGCCCAGGCGACCGAGGCCGTGCACGGCGAGCCCGACGCGGCTCAGAAGACCTCGAAGGTCGGCCTCTGGCTGTTCATCTTCGTCGCGCTGACCCTGCCGATGATCTCCGCGCTGGCGACCGGCGGCCTGTCCTCGGCCCGCTACTGGATCGACCTCGGCATCCTGATCCTGACGTACGTCATGCTCGGCTGGGGCCTGAACATCGTGGTCGGCCTCGCGGGCCTGCTCGACCTCGGCTACGTCGCCTTCTACGCGGTCGGGGCCTATTCGTACGCGCTGCTGTCGACCACCTTCGGCCTGTCGTTCTGGGTCTGCCTGCCGCTGGCGGGCCTGTTCGCCGGCCTGTGGGGCATGATCCTCGGCTTCCCGGTGCTGCGCCTGCGCGGCGACTACCTCGCCATCGTCACCCTGGCCTTCGGCGAGATCATCCGCCTGGTCCTGATCAACTGGACCGACGTCACCGGTGGCGGGGCCGGCATCTCGTCGATCCCGCGGGCGACCTTCTTCGGCATCCCGTTCACGGCGGGCGAGGGCGGGTTCGCCGCGACCTTCGGCATCCCGTACGATTCGATGCACCGGCTGATCTTCCTGTACTATCTGATCCTCGGGCTGGCGCTGATCACCAACTTCGTCACCCTTCGCCTGCGCCGCCTGCCGATCGGGCGGGCCTGGGAGGCCCTGCGCGAGGACGAGATCGCCTGCCGCTCGCTCGGCATCGACACCACCGCCACGAAGCTCACGGCCTTCGCGCTGGGCGCGGCCTTCGGGGGCTTCGCCGGCTCGTTCTTCGCCGTGCGCCAGGGCTTCATCAGCCCGGAGAGCTTCAACTTCCTGGAGAGCGCCATCATCCTGGCGATCGTGGTGCTGGGCGGCATGGGCAGCCAGGTCGGCGTCGCGATCGCCGCGGTGGCGATGGTCGGCGGGCCCGAGATGCTGCGCAACCTCGGCTTCCTGAAGGCCGTGTTCGGCGAGGGCTTCGACCCGAGCGAGTACCGCCTGCTCCTGTTCGGGCTGGCCATGGTCGCCATGATGGTCTGGCGCCCCCGCGGCCTGATCTCCGAGCGCATGCCGTCGGTGTCGCTGGGCCAGCGGCGCGCGGTCTCGGGCGCCCACGTCAGCGAGGGGCACGGCTGATGGCGACGTCACCCCTCCCCCCGCCGGTGCTCACGGTCGAGCACCTGACCATGCGGTTCGGCGGCCTCACCGCCGTCTCCGACCTGTCCTTCGAGGCGCGCCGCGGCGACATCACCGCGCTGATCGGCCCGAACGGGGCCGGCAAGACCACGGTGTTCAACTGCATCACCGGCTTCTACAAGCCCACCGAGGGCATGCTGACGCTGGCCCACGCCGACGGCACGTCGCATCTGCTGGAGCGGCTTCCCAACCACAAGGTGAACCGCACCGCGCGGGTCGCCCGCACCTTCCAGAACATCCGCCTGTTCCAGGGCATGACCGTCCTGGAGAACCTGCTCGTCGCCCAGCACGCGCCGCTGATGCGGGCCTCGGGCTACACGATCCTCGGGCTGCTCGGTCTCAGGACCTACCGGGACGCGCAGGCCGCGGCGATCGAGCGGGCGAAGGCCTGGCTCGACCGGATTGACCTGATGAAGCGGGCCGACGACCCGGCCGGCGCCCTGCCCTACGGCGCGCAGCGGCGCCTGGAGATCGCCCGGGCGATGTGCACCGACCCGGTGCTGCTCTGCCTCGACGAGCCGGCCGCCGGCCTCAACCCGCGGGAATCGGCGGAGCTCAACGGGCTCCTGCGCCACATCCGCGACGAGCACGACACCTCGGTGCTGCTAATCGAGCACGACATGTCGGTGGTGATGGAGATCTCCGACCACGTGGTCGTGCTCGATTACGGCGTGAAGATCGCCGACGGCTCCCCCGCCGAGGTGCGGGCCGACCCGAAGGTGATCGCCGCCTATCTCGGCGTCGAGGACGAGGAGGTCGAGGCCGTGGAGGCCGAGGTCGGGATCACCGTGCCGCACGCCGACACCCAGACGGGAGCCTCGGCATGAGCGTCGCCGGCATCAACGTCCTGGTCGAGGAGACGCGGGCGATCCAGGCGGGCGCCAAGCCCCCGCTCCTCGCGGTGCGCGACGTCTCGACCTATTACGGCAGCGTCGCGGCCCTGCGCGGGGTCGATCTCGACGTCGCGGAGGGCGAGATCGTCACGCTGATCGGCGCCAACGGCGCCGGCAAGTCGACCCTGATGATGACGATCTTCGGCAGCCCCCAGGCGCGCTCGGGGACGATCACCTACGACGGCCGCGAGATCACCCGGCTGCCGACCCACGCCATCGCCCGGCTCGGCATCGCCCAGTCGCCGGAGGGCCGCCGGGTCTTCCCGCGCATGACCGTCTACGAGAACCTCCAGATGGGGGCCGCGCTCCACGACGGGCGCTTCTTCGCCGAGGATCTTGAGAAGGTCTGCGCCCTGTTCCCGCGGGTGAAGGAGCGCCTGAACCAGCGCGCCGGCACCATGTCGGGGGGCGAGCAGCAGATGCTGGCCATCGCGCGGGCGCTGATGAGCCGCCCGCGGCTGCTGCTCCTCGACGAGCCGTCGCTGGGCCTCGCGCCGCTGGTGGTGAAGGGCATCTTCGACGCGATCCGGGAGCTGAACCGGACCGACGGCATGACGATCTTCCTCGTGGAGCAGAACGCCTACCACGCCCTCAAGCTGGCCCATCGCGGCTACGTGCTGGTCAACGGCCGGGTCACGATGAGTGGGACCGGGCGGGCGCTCCTGGACGATCCGAACGTCCAGGCCGCCTATCTGGAGGGGGGCCATTCGGGCCCGGTCGGGACATGAGCATGCTGCAGGGGATCCTGTACGAGGAGCCGTCGGCCTGGCTGTTCCTGCTGGTGACCGTGGTGATGGGCGGCTGGGCCGGCTGGATGGCGGCCCGCGGCATCGCTCGGGGCTGGCGGCCGTTCTGGCACTGCGCCCTCGCGCTGCTCCTGGTGGCGGCCGCCGTGCGCTTCATCCACTACGCCCTGTTTTCGGGCACCCTGCTGTCGCTGCACTACTATGCGGTCGACGCGGTCGTCGTCATGATCATCGGCGCGGCGGGCTTCCGCTACACGCGGACGCGCCAGATGACGAGCCAGTACCGCTGGCTCTACGAGAAGACCTCACCGCTGACATGGCGCGCGCGGGCGCCCGAGGCCGGCGAGGTCCGATGAGTGCGGCCGGATCCGCACGTGCGGTCCTGACACTAAGGGGAAGTACGCGATGAGATCGATTCTGCTGGCCGGGCTCGCCCTCGGCGCGATGGTGGCGGCCGCGCAGGCCGCCGAGGTCAAGCTCGGCGTCGCCGCGCCGATCACCGGCAACAGCGCCGCCATCGGCGCCCAGCTCAAGAACGGCGCGAGTCAGGCGGTCGAGGACCTCAACAAGGCCGGCACGCTGAAGGGCACGACGCTGACCGTCACGGTCGGCGACGACGCCTCGGACCCGAAGCAGGGCGTCTCGGTGGCCAACAAGTTCGCCAGCGACGGGGTCAAGATGGTCGTCGGCGACTACAATTCCGGCGTCTCGATCCCGGCCTCCGACGTCTACCTCGACGCCGGCATCATCCAGGTCACGCCCGCCTCGACGAACGTGAAGTTCACCGAGCGCGGCATGTGGAACACGTTCCGCACCTGCGGCCGCGACGACCAGCAGGGCGCGGTGGCCGGCAACTACCTGGCCGAGCATTTCAAGGGCAAGAAGATCGCCTTCGTCCACGACAAGACGCCCTACGGCAAGGGCTTGGCCGACGAGACCCTGAAGGCCTTGAAGGCCAAGGGTGGCAAGGACGTGATGTACGAGGGCATCAACCCGGGCGAGAAGGACTACTCCGCCCTCGTCTCCAAGCTGAAGTCGGCCAACGTCGACGTCGTCTATTTCGGTGGCTACTACACCGAGGCCGGCCTGATCCTGCGCCAGATGCGCGACCAGGGCCTCAAGGCGCCGATGATGGGCGGCGACGGCATGGTCGACCGCGAGCTCGTGGCGATCGCTGGTCCCGCGGCCGAGGGCACGCTGACCACCTTCCCGCCGGACGCCCGCAAGAACCCGAACGCCAAGGCCGCGCTCGCCGCGTTCAAGGCCAAGAACATCGATCCCGAGGGCTACACCCTCTACTCCTACGCGGCCGTGCAGGTGCTGGCGAAGGCGATGGCCGAGACCGGCTCCAGCGACGGCAAGAAGCTCGCCGAGTGGTTGCACCAGGGCAAGCCGGTGGACACCGTCGTGGGCCCGATCGCCTACGACAAGAAGGGCGACATCACCCGTCCCGACTACGTCATGTACGAGTGGAAGAAGGGACCGGACGGCAAGATCGACTACAGCGGCAATGAGCTGACGAAGTAAGCCGCAGCCACGAACCGGGTTTTCAGTCCGACGCCGCCTCCCGATACCGCGGGGGGCGGCGGCGTCGTTTTCTATACCGTGGATTCGTCAGCTTTCCGGGCGGATCCGTCCTCCGCACCGCGTGCGTACGCCTAAGAAGTGTGCATGATGCCGCCGGCGCGAGCGTGAGGCCGGCTCAGCGCCTGGGAGGAGGCCATGAGGACGGCAGGGACCGCATCTGCGGACGTGCGCAGAGGCTTGGCCGCGACTTGTCCGTACTCAGCCGCAGGCTCGCGCGGCGCTTCGAGCTTTCTCCCGGCACCATCATTGCAAAGGCGTCGCCCGAGCGGGCGGGCCCGCGTACCCCGCCGCCGGCCGATGTCGTTCGGCCCGATCCAGGAGTTCCGTACCGATGCAGTCTGATATCGCTCGCCGCGGCGTCGCCGCGGCGCTGGGCCTGACCCTCGCCCTCGCTCCGATGAGCCTCGGGGCGCAGGAGCTGACCGGCACCCTCAAGAAGGTGAAGGACGCCAACGCCATCGTCATCGGCTACCGCGACGCCTCCGTGCCGTTCTCGTATCTCGGCGCCGATCAGAAGCCGATCGGCTACGCGATGGACATCTGCTTCAAGATCGCCGACGCCGTGAAGGCCAAGCTCAACCTCCCGAACCTCGAGGTGAAGCTCAACCCGGTCACCTCCGCCACCCGCATCCCGCTGATGGCGAACGGCACGATCGATCTCGAGTGCGGCTCGACCACCAACAACGCCGAGCGCGAGAAGCAGGTGTGGTTCACCAACTCGCACTTCCTGACTGCGACCCGCTACGTCTCGAAGAAGTCGGCCAACCTGCACACGATCGAGGACCTGAAGGGTAAGACCGTCGTGTCGACCTCGGGTACCACGAACATCAAGCAGATCAACGAGGCCAACACGGAGCGGAAGCTCGGCCTGACGATCCTGCCGGCCAAGGACCACGCCGAGGCGTTCCTGATGGTCGAGACCGGCCGCGCCGCCGCCTTCGTGATGGATGACGTGCTCCTCGCCTCGCTCGCCGCCTCGTCGAAGGACCCCTCCGCCTACGAGATCTCCACCGAGGCCCTGTCGAAGCCCGAGCCCTACGGCATCATGCTCCGCAAGGACGACACGGAGTTCAAGAAGGTCGCGGACGACGCCACTGCCAAGCTCTACACGAGCCCAGAGGGCAAGGCTCTCTACGACAAGTGGTTCACCAAGCCGATCCCGCCGCGCAACATCAACCTCAACCTGCCGATGAGCGCGGAGATGAAGAAGCAGTTCACGACCCCGATCTCGAGCCCCGATCCGGCGGCCTACTGAGATCCGTTCGGTACGGTTTCATGCCATGATGCGCACCGCGGGCTCCGGCCTGCGGTGCGTCTCTGTAAGTTCACGGTAGAAGCGGCGCGATGAACTACAACTGGAACTGGCGGATTTTCTTCGACGCCTCGCCGGAGGGCAACGGCACGTATCTCGACATGCTGCTCTCGGGGCTCATGTGGACGATCACGACCGCGCTGTGCTCCTGGGTGATCGCCTTCTTCCTGGGCTCCCTGGTCGGCGTGCTGCGCACCCTGCCGTCGAAGCCCGCGAACGCGATCGGCACGGCCTATGTCGAGCTGTTCCGCAACGTGCCGCTGCTGGTGCAGATGTTCCTCTGGTACTTCGTGCTGCCCGAAGTGGTGCCGACCCGGATCGGCGACGCGATCAAGCAACTGCCGGACGCGCCGTTCTACACGGCGGTGGTCTGCCTCGGCTTCTTCACCGCGTCCCGCGTGGCCGAGCAGGTCCGCGCCGGCATCCAGTCGCTGCCCCGAGGCCAGCGCATGGCCGGCACCGCCATGGGCTTCACCACCTACCAGACCTACCGCTACGTGCTGCTGCCCAACGCCTACCGGATCATCCTGCCGCCGATGACCTCGGAATTCCTCAACAATCTCAAGAACACGTCGGTGGCGCTGACCATCGGCCTGCTGGAACTGACCGCCCGGGCCCGCTCGATGCAGGAATTCTCGTTCCAGGTGTTCGAGGCGTTCACGGCGGCGACGATCCTCTACGTGATCATCAACCTCGTGGTCGTCACGGCGGCGACCTTCCTGGAGAAGGCGGTCGCCATCCCCGGCCAGCGCTGAGGGCCGCCCGCTTCCACTCCGCCACCCCGCCCGACGGCCACCGGTAACAGGCCCCGATGCTCTCGAATTTCGACTTCTCCGTCATCGTCTCGTCCCTGCCCTACCTGTTCGGTCAGGGCATGGTCTTCACCGTGACGCTCACCGCCATGGCCGCCGTGGGCGGGGTGATCATCGGCACGCTGCTGGCGATGGCGCGCCTGTCGGGCATTCCCGGCCTGTGGCACCTCGCCAAGGGCTACGTCGAGCTCTGCCGCTCGCTGCCGCTGGTTCTGGTGATCTTCTGGTTCTACTTCCTGGTGCCGTATATCGGCGCCTACCTGACCGGATCCTCGACGCCGATCCAGGTCGGCGCCTTCCCGTCGGCCCTGATCACCTTCATGGCCTTCGAGGCGGCCTACTTCTCGGAGATCATGCGCGCCGGCATCCAGTCGATCCCGAAGGGCCAGACGGCCGCCGCCCAGGCCCTCGGGATGAACTACTGGCAGACCATGGGCAACGTGATCCTGCCCCAGGCCTTCCGCAACATGCTGCCGCTGCTGCTGACGCAGACCATCATCCTCTTCCAGGACACGTCGCTGGTCTACGTGCTCTCGCTGACCGACTTCATGGGCGCCGCCTCGAAGGTCGCCCAGCGCGACGGCCGTCTCGTCGAGATGTATGTCTTCGCCGCGGTGGTCTATTTTGCGATCTGCTTCTCGGCCTCGTACCTCGTGCGCCGCCTGCAGCGCCGCGTGGCCATCATCCGCTGACCGACACTGGAGACCGTGTCATGACCTCGTCCCCGATGCCGGCCCCCACCGCCGCCGAACCCGTCGCCGATGCCAGCCACGCGCCGAAGGATGCCGGCCTGCAGCCGGGCAGCCTGATCTCCGGCGCGCCCGCGGCGGCCCCCGGCGAGACGATGATCGCCATCGACAACATCAGCAAATGGTACGGCGACTTCCAGGTTCTGACGAACTGCAGCACCCAGGTCGCCAAGGGCGAGGTCGTGGTCGTCTGCGGACCCTCGGGCTCGGGCAAGTCGACCCTGATCAAGTGCGTCAACGCCCTGGAGCCCTTCCAGAAGGGCCAGATCACGGTGGCCGGCACCAAGGTGGCCGACAAGGCCACCAACCTGCCGAAGCTCCGCTCGCGAGTCGGCATGGTGTTCCAGCACTTCGAGCTGTTCCCGCACCTGTCGATCACCGAGAACCTGACCATCGCCCAGCGCAAGGTGCTCGGCCGCAGCGGCGAGGACGCCAAGAAGCGCGGCCTCGACCTGCTCGCCCGGGTCGGCCTGGGCGCCCACGCGAACAAGTTCCCGGGCCAGCTCTCGGGCGGTCAGCAGCAGCGCGTCGCCATCGCCCGGGCCCTCGCCATGAACCCGGTGGTGATGCTGTTCGACGAGCCGACCTCGGCCCTCGACCCCGAGATGGTCGGCGAGGTGCTCGACGTGATGGTCGAGCTCGCCAAGGAGGGCATGACCATGATGGTCGTGACCCACGAGATGGGCTTCGCCCGCAAGGTCGCCGACCGGGTGATCTTCATGGATCGCGGTGAGATCGTCGAGGATGCCAGGAAGGACGAGTTCTTCGGCAGCCCCCGCTCCGAGCGCGCGCAGACCTTCCTGTCGAAGATCCTGCAGCACTGACGGCGGGCCGTCAGGCCAGCGCCTCCTGCGCGGCCCGGTATTCCCGACCGTGCCGGCAGTAGCCCTCGACGATGCGGATCATCATGGCGCGCTTCTCGGCGTCGAGGGGCGCGAGAATGCGGGCCGGGCGGCCGCCCCAGAGGTAGCCGGCCTCCAGGATCTGCCCGGGATCGGTGGTGGCCCCGGCCGCCAGCATGACGTCGTCGGCGATCAGGGTTCCTGAGGCGATCGTGGCGCCGATGCCGATCAGCGCCCGCGCCCCGATCCTGCAATCGGCGATCCGGACATTGTGGGCGATGGTGGTGTCGCGCCCGATGACGACCCCGTCTGCCCGGGGGCGGATGACCGTGTTGTCCTGGATGTTGGTGTCCGCGCCGACCACGATCGGTCCGACCTCCGCGTTCAGGTCGCAGCAGAACAGCACGCTCGCGCCGGCGCCGAGGCTCACCCGCCCGCGCAGGCGGGCGGTGCGCGCCACGAAGACGCTGTCCTCGATCTCCGGCGCGTCCCGGGGCGGAAGCGCGGGCCCGTCGCCCATCCGCTCGCGCACCCGCTCGGCACGCTCGGCGACTTCGTCGGATCCGATCGCGCGACTGGGACGGGCCGGGCTGCCCGCGTAGGCGAAGCCGCCGGGCAGCGACGCCCGGGGGAAGACGGTCGCGCCGGCCTCGATCACCGCGCCGTCGCCGACCTCGGCGCCGTCGAGGATCACCACGTCGTCCTCGACGACGACGTCGGAGCCGAGCGTGCAGGCGTGGACGACGCTGTTGCGCCCGACCGTGACCCGGTCGCCGACCCGGGTGCCGTGCGTCCGGGTGGCGATGTGCACCGTCGAGCGGTGGCCGAGCCAGAAGCGGTCGCCGAGGGTGACGGTCTGGCCGTCGGCGCGGATCACCGCCTCGTCGCCGATCCAGGCCTGCGCGCCGATCCGGGCCGCGCCGATCACCGTGCTGCCGCGGCCGCACCAGACGGGGCGACTGGCGAAGTCCGGCTGGACGCCGTCGTAGGGTAGGATCAGGTCGGGGGTCACGCGGATATCCTTCTCCAGCGCCGTCCGGAGCCCGCGGGGACATCCGGACGATGGCGGGCCGCGCGCCGGGCCGGCAGGGCGCGACGGACCGTGTCATATAGAGGCGGCACCGGGTGTGACAGGGACGGGGCTGGCCGGCAAAGCCGCGGACTCCTATGGATCGGGCCATGAGCGTCCCCGTCCCGAGCGTCGGCATCCAGGCCGAGCCCTTCGACACCGCCGCCGAGATCGCCGGCCTGAGCGCCGCGCTGGGCGGCCGGGCCGGCGCCGTCGTGACCTTCACCGGCCTGTGCCGGGACGAGGGCGGCCGGCTGACAGCCCTGGAGCTGGAGCACTACCCCGGCATGGCCGAGGCCGAGATCCGGCGCGTCGCCGACGAGGCGATGGCCCGCTGGCCGCTCCAGGCCCTGCGGGTGATCCACCGGCACGGCCTGGTCCGCCCGGGCGACGGCATCGTGCTGGTGGTCACCGCCGCCAGCCACCGGGTCGCGGCCTTCGAGGCCGCGGACTTCCTGATGGACTACCTCAAGACTCGCGCCCCGTTCTGGAAGCGGGAGCACCTCGCCGACGGCACGACCGGCGGCTGGGTCGACGCGACCGCCCAGGACGAGGCCGCGGCCGGCCGCTGGGGCTGAGGACCGAGCCCCGGGCCGCAGGGGCCGCTACACGATCAGCGCGTTGAGCAGCACCGCGACCGCGGCGCCGGCGACCGCGATCCCGAGCAGGACCACGCTGCTGAGCTGATCGCCGGTATCGACGGTCTGGCCCGGGCCGAGGGAACGGACATAGGTGTCGCCGTGGGTGCTCATGGGGACTCTCCTAATCGGCCGGACCCTGCTGTCCGGCGGCGTGCGCGGACAACGCGCGGGAGGCCCTGCGGTCCCCGGGGCCGCGCGGCGCCGCGGCCCTGGAACGACGGTCGATGAGGACAGTCCGCGGCGCCGAGCGAGCCGGAGGCGCCGCCCGCCGGCGCGGAACGACATTTCCGGGACGCTTCACCCCGAGAACCCGCGTGCCCGCACTTGACCCCCGAGGGCCGGCGGCGTTCGTGAGCCCGCGGTGCAGGAGTGACGATGTCGGACAGCAGGCTTCAGGAACAGGACGGCCCGGTCGGGTCCTGGCGCGGGGCGGCGCCGATGGCGGCCTCCGGGATCGCCGTGGTGTGCTTCGTGGCGGCGCTGGCCCTGGCCTGGATGTCGGCCGGCACGCTCCTGTTGATCTTCGCCGGGGTGCTACTCGGCGTGTTCCTCGACGGCCTGACCCGCGGGCTCGGCCGTGTCCTGCCCCTGCCGCGGGGATTGCGGCTGTCCATCGCCAGCCTCGCGGTCGCCGTCGCGGTGATCGGCTTCGGGAGCTACGGCGGCGCCACCATCGTGCAGCAGGGCCGCGATCTCGGGACGACGATCAAGAATCAGGCCGGGACCGTCACGGGCTGGCTGTCCGAGCGCGGCATCGACGTGCCGAGCCTCGCGCCGGAGGGCGGTGGTAAGGACGGCTCGACGGATTCGGGCCAGCGCGAGGGGGGGCTCGGCGGCCTCGCGAACGGACTCCTGAAGGGCAGCAGCTCGATCGTCTCGGATGCCGGCAGCGTCCTGGGGCCGGCCGCGGCCGTGATCCTCGGCCTGTTCGACGCCCTCGGCAACGTCCTGGTGATCGCCTTCCTGGGGCTCGCCTTCGCGGCCGACCCGAAGGCCTACCGGGACGGCGTGGTCCGGTTCGTGCCGCCGGCGAAGCGCTGGCGCGCCAGCCAGGTCCTCGACGGGGCCGGCGAGACCCTCCGCCACTGGCTGTTCGGCCAGCTGATCATCATGGCGGTGATCTTCCTGTGCACCTGGGCCGGCCTCGCCTTCCTGGGTATCGGCGGCGCGCTGATCCTGGGCCTGCAGGCGGGCCTGCTCGCCTTCGTGCCCACGGTCGGGCCGCTGGTGGCGGGCCTCGTCATCGTCCTGGCCGCCCTGGCCTCGGGCACCAAGGCGGTGATCGGCGCGGTCGGCGTCTATCTCGCGGTCCAGTGCCTGGAGAGCTACGGCCTGACGCCGTTCATCCAGAAGCGGGCGCTCGACATCCCGCCGGCCACGATCTTCGCCGGCCAGCTGATCCTCGGCGTGATCTTCGGGCTGTGGGGCATCGCCCTCGCCCTGCCGCTGATGGCGGTGATCAAGGTCCTGCTGGAGCAGCTCTACGTGGAGGACACGCTCCACGAGCAGCCGAGCAGCTGAGCGTCCCGGGCACCCGCGCCGTCGGGCGCGGCCGGCCGGTCAGCCGCGCAGCGCGGCCTCGATCATCCGGGCCACCGCCAGGGCCCGGCCGTCGTCGCCGAACCGGCCGATCACCTGGACGCCCACCGGCAGGCGGTGTCCGGGCACCGGCACGTTCACGCAGGGCACGCCCATCAGCGTCCACAGCTGGTTGAAGCGCGGGTCGCCGGTCGAGACCAGGGTCGCGGGTGCCGGGCCCGGCGCCGAGAAGGTCAGGATCGCGTCGTAATCGGCGAAGAGGCCCTTCAGCACCCGCCGGGCGTGATGGCCGTGGCGGCGCCCGTCGTCGTACTGGGCCGGGCTGATCGTGGCCCCGTCGTCGAGATGCGCGCGGGTGCGCGGCGGCAGCGCGTCGGCCTGCGTGTCGTACTCCCAGGCCAGCGCCAGCCGTCCCTCGTAGTTCTGGATGAGACGGTGGCGCTCCCAGGCCTGCGCCAGCTCCGTCGGCAGGGCGAGGTCGCTCACCCGCGCCCCGGACCGCTCGGCCGCCTGCCGGGCGCGGGTGAGCGCGGCCTCGGCCTCCGGCTCGGGGGGGCCGGCGAAGTCCTGCCGCACCACGGCGATGCGCGGCGCCGAGCCCGCCTCCGCCCGCTCGATCTCCGGCCGCCCGGTGACGAGCGCGAGGGCGTGCGCGACGTCCGCGACCCCGGCGGCGAACAGCCCGACCGTGTCGAGGGCCCACGAGTAGGTCTTCACGCCGACCGTGGGGATCAGCCGGAACGACGGCTTCACCGCCGCGCAGCCGCAGAAGCTCGCGGGCCGGATCACCGAGCCCGCCGTCTGCGTGCCCAGGGCCAGCGGCAGCATCCCGGCGCCGACGGCGGCGGCCGAGCCCGCCGAGGAGCCCCCGGGCGTGTGGCCGGGATCGTGCGGGTTGACCGTCTCGGTCGGATCGCTGCTCGCGAAGGCCGTCGTGGTGGTCTTGGCGAGGGCGACGGCGCCGAGCTGCTTCAGCCGGCTCACGACCGCGGCGTCGCCCCGGGGCATCCAGCCCGCGTAGATCGGCGAGCCCATCTGGCTCGGCAGGCCCGCGCTGTCGATGATGTCCTTCACGCCGACCGCGATGCCGGCGAGCGGCCCGGTCTCGGGGATCGCCGGGGCCGCGTCGAGGGTGACCAGCGCGCGCAGGTCCGGCTCCCGCGCGGCGATCGCGGCGCGGCACAGGTCGATCGCGCCCGCGGGCGTCAGGGTGCCGGCTTCGATGCGGGCGCGGAGGTCGAGAAGCGAGAGCATAATGCATTCAGTCCGCGGTCCGCGGCGCTGTCAACCGAGACGCCACAGCCGACGGCATTCCCGAAACGCCGTTGACGAACGCTTTACGCGACCGTGCGCATCGTCCGGGTCATGTGGCGTGGCGTATCCCTGTTCTCGGCCCTTGCGCTGTTCGGTGCGGGCCTCACCGCGTGCTCGATCAACCATTTCGAGCGACGCGAACCGTGGCGCGATCAGGCGGAGCAGGTCTGCCTGGCCAAGAAGCTCGTCGAGCCCTCGGAGTACATCACGCCCATCGCGGCGATGGATGGTCCGGGGCCTTGCGGCATGCAGCAGCCCTTCCGGGTGACGCGGCTCGGGGGCGGCTCGGTGCTGCTGAAGCAGCGGATGACGCTGGGCTGCCCGGCGCTGGCCGAGGCCGAGGCGTGGCTCGCCGACACGATCCAGCCGGCCGCCAACCTCTACTTCGGCGTGCCGGTGGCCGAGATCAACGCCGGCTCCTATTCCTGCCGCGGCCGCAACAACCAGCCCGGCGCCAAGCTCTCCGAGCACGGTTTCGGGAACGCGATCGACGTCATGTCGATCAAGCTCGCCGACGGCCACGTGATCACCGTCAAGGGCGGCTGGCGCGGCACGGAGGCCGAGCAGGGCTTCCTGCGCGAGATCTTCCTGGGCGCCTGCCAGCGCTTCACCACCGTGCTGGCGCCCGGCTCGAACGTGTTCCACTACGACCACATCCACGTCGATCTCGCCCGGCACGACCCGCGCGGCCTGCGCCGGATCTGCAAGCCGCTGATCAAGTTCACGCCGCAACTCGGCACCGGCGCCGAGCGGCCGCTGAGCCGTCCGATCCCGCCGCAGCGCCAGCCCGCCGGCCCTCAGGCGCCGGTGGATGTCGAGGAGGACGATCCCTACGGCGTGTCGCCGATGTCGAAGGCCGGGAGCGCGACCCAGGTCGCCCGGGCGCCTGCCCGGCCCCTCGACCGCCCGGCCGCGGCCTCGGCCTACACCGCGGCGCCGCCCGCGCGGCCGGCGCCCCGGGTCGCCGCCGCCCCCGAGGAGCCCGCGCAGGAGTACGACGAGCCGCTGCAACTCGGCGCGCCGCCGAGCGCGGAGCCGATCTACTGAGAGACGGCGCGGCGCCCCCGGCTCCGCACCGGGCGCCGGTCCGAAGGCCATCATCCCGGGTTCGCCTCCGGCGCTCGCGAGGACGGAGGCGGATCCGGCTGAATACCGATCCCGCCTCTTCCTTCGACCGGCGACTGTAGCGGCCGCGCCGCACAGGCCGGCAAAGCGCCGGCGCGGGACTGCCGGAGCTTGACTGGCGGCGCGGCGAAGCCATCGTTCGCGGATGCAGGATCGCACATCCGTCGAGGCACGCGCCATGCGCCCGGTCTTTCACGGCTTCGCCCTCGGGCTGGCCCTTCTCGCCCTGGTCCAGCCGGCGCTCGCCCGCTCGGCCCGGGAGGACATCGAGCCCGCCGAGGAGCGGATCTTCCCGTTCGACGCGCAGATCCCCGGCTGCCAGGACCCGTCGGTGCTGGAGCGGGTCTCGACCAACTTCGCCGAGAAGGAGGCGAAGTTCTGGAACTCGTCGATGACGATCCTGTCCTTCGACACGATCGAGCGCACCGCCTGGCGGCCCTGGGGCCTCGACACCTATCCGCGCCGGTTCTGCACCGCGACCGTGACCACCTCCGACGGGGTCCGCCGCAAGGTCGACTACTCGGTGCGCGAGAGCCTCGGCATCATCGGGGCGACCTGGGGCGTCGAGTTCTGCATCCACGGCCTCGACCGCGACCTCTCCTACGCCTACGCCACCGCCTGCCGGATGGCGCGTCCCTGACGATGCGCGGGCGCGTCGCCGGCCTCGCGGGCCTGCTCCTCGCCGGGTCGGTCGCCGCCCCGGCCGCCGCCCAGGATTACGGCGGCTTCGGACGCCAGGGCACGCCCGGCGACTTCAACTTCTACGTGCTCGCCCTGTCGTGGTCGCCGACCTACTGCGCGGGGCCGGGCGCCCGCCAGGACGCCGTCCAGTGCGCCCCCGGGCGCGGCCTAGGCTTCGTCGTCCACGGCCTGTGGCCGCAATATGCGAGCGGCTACCCGCAGAACTGCTCGGCGGTGAACCGCGCGCCGACCCGGCAGGCCATGGAGGTCGCCGGGCAGGTCTACCCGAGCGAGGGTCTGGCCCGCTACGAGTGGCGCAAGCACGGCACCTGCTCGGGTCTCGATCCCACCGCCTACTTCGCGGCCGCCCGGGCGGCGCGGCTCGCGGTGGCGATCCCCGACGGGCTCAAGGGCGGCTCCTCGCCGCAGACGCTCGCGCCGATCGAGATCGCCCGGCAGTTCGTGGCGGCCAATCGCGGCCTGCGCCCCGACATGATGGCGGTCACCTGCACCCGCGGGCAGCTGCAGGAGGTCCGGATCTGCTTCGGCAAGGACCTGCGCGGCTTCACCCCCTGCCCCGAGGTCGCCCGCGGCAATTGCCGGGCGCCCGAGGTCAGTCTCGACGCCGCCCGCTGAGTTTTTTCGGTCTTTTGCGCGCCGGACCCTGGACCCGGCGCGCGGGATCAGCTTGAGCGCGCTGCCATGAACTATCGGCACGCCTTCCACGCCGGCAACCACGCCGACGTCCTCAAGCACCTCGTCCTGGCGCGGGTGCTCGACCACCTGCGCCTCAAGGACAAGCCGTTCCGGGCGCTGGACGCCTTCGCGGGGCTCGGCGTCTACGATCTCGAGGCCGACGAGGCGGCCCGCACCGGCGAGTGGCGGGACGGCTGGGGCCGGATGGCGGCGCCCTTCGCGCCGGAGGTGGAGGCGCTGCTAGCGCCCTATCGCGCCGCTGTGGCGGCGGTGCGGGCGCGCCACGGCGCCACCGCCTACCCGGGCTCGCCGGCCGTGATCCGCGAGGCGCTCCGCCCCGGCGACAAGGGCGTGTTCGTCGAGTTGCACCCGGCGGACGCCGCTACCCTGCAGGGCCGCTACGCCCGCGATCCCCGCACCAAGGTGATGAACCTCGACGGCTGGACCGCGATCAACGCGCAGATCCCGCCGCCGGAGCGGCGCGGACTCGTGCTGATCGACCCGCCCTACGAGGTGCCCGGCGAGATCGAGCGCCTCGGCACCCATCTGGCCCGCGCGGTGGCGAAGTGGCCGACCGGCCTGTTCCTGGCCTGGTACCCGGTCAAGGACGCCGCGGCCCTCGACCGGATGGTCCGCGACCTCGGCGCGGCCCTGCCCCGGCCGGCCCTGCGGCTCGACCTGCTGATCGACCGGCCGGACGATCCGACGCGACTCACCGGCAGCGGCCTGATCGTGGTCAACCCGCCCTGGCGCCTCGCCGAGGAAGCGATGCTGTTCCTGCCGGCGCTCGCCGAACGTCTGGCCCGGCAGGATTTCGGAGGATTTCGCTGCGACCCGATCGGGCCAGCGGCCTGACTCGGTAGAATTGGGGCGCCGCGCGGAAGACCTCCGGACCCTCGCGGAAGGAAAAGGTCGGGGTTCCGATACAATTGTGGCGGCAAAGTCACATTTCCGCATCGAACGTAAGCAGCGATACGGAACTGCTTAAAAATTAAGCAACTGCTTCATGTTTGATTTTGTGTCAATCGCATCGCGATGTCAGCTTGGCCGTCGACGAACCCGAACGAGCTGCGACACCATGCTGAAGCGATCCACCCTGGCGGGCCTGGCCACCGTGCTGCTGTCCTCGACCAGCATCCTCGCGGCCGACCTGTCGGCCCCGGCGCCGGTTCCGGTCGCGCCGCCCGCCGAGCCCTGCAAGGCCACGCTCCTCGGCCCGGCCTACGGCGGCGTGATCAAGGCCAATCCGAACCCGAGCTGCTTCTCGGCCGGACCGCTCGGCGACCTCTACGTGGGCGGCGCCATCACCGGCTACGGCTACACCCAGTCGAACCCGTTCGCGTCGTTCTCGACCCCGGCGGCGCCCAATGACCGCGACCGCTCGGCCCGGTTCGACTTCTCGAACGTCCAGGGCATCATCCAGAAGCCCGAGGGCGCGTTCCAGTTCTACATCCAGGCCGGCGGCTACTCGATCCCGCAGCTCGGCTTCCCCACGCTCAGCACCTTCACCCAGACCGACCTGCTGTTCGGCCCGGTCCCGGTCGCCTACGGCAAGATCCAGATCAACGATGAATGGTCGGTCCAGGGTGGCCGGATGTTCACCATGATCGGCACCGAGCTGCTGTTCACCTATCAGAACCTGAACATCAACCGCGGCCTCCTGTTCGTGCAGGAGAACTTCATCAACCAGGGCGTGCAGGTCAACTACAGCAGCGGCCCGCTCTCGGTGTCGGTCGCCGGTACGGACGGGTTCTTCTCCAACGAGATCACGTGGTTCACCGGGAACGTCGCCTACAAGCTCGACGACTACAACACGATCGGCGTCAACGGCGGCCTGAACCTCGGCCGGACCAACGCCCTCGACCGCAGCCCGCGCTACCAGTTCGCGACGCCGAACCTCCAGCAGAACAGCGGCATCTTCAACATCAACTACACCTACGCGAACGGTCCGTGGATCATCTCGCCGTACTTCCAGTTCACCAACGTCGAGCGTGACCTGCGCGTCGGCATCGCCAACTCGGCCTCGACCTACGGCGGCGCGCTGCTGGCGGCCTACTCGTTCACCGACAACTTCGCCCTGGCCGGCCGCGTCGAGTACACCGAGCAGACGGGCGTCCGCGGGTCGGGCGGGACCAACCTGCTGGGCTTCGGCGCGGGCAGCAACGCCTTCTCGGTGACCGTCACCCCGACCTTCACCTTCGACCGCTACTTCTTCCGGGTGGAGTACGCCCACGTCGAGCTCGGCGGGATCACCCGCGGCAACATCGCGGAGGGCACGCTGGGCACCGGCTTCGGCCGCACCGGCAACCGCACCTCACAGGACCGCTACATGGTCGAGACCGGCATCACCTTCTGATCGGACCGCCCGGTCCGGTTCAGGAAACCGGTCGTCCTCGAGCCCCCGGCCTCCGGTCCGGGGGCTTTCTCGTGGGCGCGCGCCGTCGGGTCACAACCCGATCCGATCCCCGGGCGTCAGTTCCGCCTGAGCAGGCGCCGACCCGGCCGGTGCCCCTCCTCGCCGGTGTCGCGGAAGCCGAGCTTCTCCAGCAGGCCCCAGGAGGCGACGTTCGCGGGACGGCACTCCGCCACGACGAGGCGCGCCGGGAAGCGCGCGCCGAGAAGCCCGAGGATCGCCGAGACGGCCTCGTAGGCGAATCCGCGCCCGCGGGCGGCACCGCCGACCCAGTACCCGATCTCGATCGTGCCGGCGCCGCGCAGATGCGTGCCGAAGACGCCGACGAGCGCGCCGCCGGCCGAATCGGCCGCGCCGTCCCGCGTCCAGGCGCCGAGAAAGCAGTCCCGGCCCCGCGCGCCGCTGCGAATCAGGTCCTCGGCATCCTGCAGGGTGAACGGCGTCGGCAGGAAATCCACCGCCGCGGTGATCGCCGGATCGTCGGTGAGCGCGCGGACGGCCGGCGCGTCCGCGGGCCGGAGGGCGGCGATCGCGAGACGCGCCGTCTCGATCGTCGGCAGGTCGACCAGGGTGTCGCGCGCGCCGCGGATGGTAAACATGGATTCGATGTGGGGTGCCGGCCGGTTACGAAAAGGGACGATCCCGCAAGCGGGAATCATCCCCGGCACCGAGCGAAAACCTTGCACCCACCTTCGCTCGAGGGTCGCAGACATCCTGAACGGGAACGGTTGCTTAACCTGAATCCGTCTTCATTGGCGCATCAGGTTGCGTCAGGCAAACGGGTGCGTCGATGCGGGTGCGCGGTACGGGTCAGATGTTGCGGACGCTGTCGCGCGTCGCGCTCATCGGCATCATCGGCGGTGCGGCTGCCGCCTGTTCCTCGGACGCGTCGCGTCTGACCAACCCGTTCTCGAACCCGTTCGACTCGGAACCCTCCGCCACCGGCAGCCTGCCGGACGGGAGCCTCAAATCCGTCCCGCCGGTCCGGACGGGCCGCATCCAGTCGGAGGCGCTGGGCGCGCCCGCCGCCGCGCGGCCGTCCGCCGCCGCGACGCCGGTTCAGACCAACGCCGCCGCCCCCGCGACCCGCGTCGCCTCGACCGGCAAGGTCGGCTGGAGCGCCGAGGGCGGAACGCAGATCACCGTGTCGCGCAACGACAGCCTGAACCAGATGTCGACCCGCTTCGGCGTGCCCGCCTCGGCGATCCTGGCCGCCAACGGCCTGAGCAACGCGAACCAGATCACGCCCGGCCGCCAGATCGTGATCCCGGTCTACAACGCCTCCGGGCTGAACCCCGCCGCGTCCCCGATGACCGCCCGGCCGGCCCGGGCCGCCGAGGAGAAGCGCGAGGACGCCAAGCAGGTCGAGAACAAGATCGCGACCAAGCGCGAGGAGGCCAAGGAAGCCGCCAAGGAGGCCGCCCAGAAGCTGGCCGAGGCGAAGGCCGCCAAGGAGGCCGCGCAGAAAGCCGCCGCCGCCGAGAAGGAGGCGGAGCGCAAGGAGGCGCTCGCCCGCGACGCCGCCGCCCGCAAGGTCGCCGACGCCAAGACCCGCAAGGACGTCGCCCTGAAGGAGGGCGAGAAGCCGAAGCACGTGCGCCCCGGACAGGTCGCTAAGGCCGACGAGAAGAAGGCGGATCCGAAGGCCGAGGCCAGAGCGAAGGCCGAGGCGAAGGCTCAGGAGGCCAAGGCCGAGGCGAAGGCCGCCGCGAAGGCGGAGGCCACCCAGAAGCTCGCCGAGGCGAAGGCCGCCAAGGAGGCCGCCCAGAAGGCCGCCGCCGCCGAGAAGGTCGAGAAGGTCGCCGCCAAGGAGGCGCCGAAGGCCGCCCCGGCCGCTGCCGCGCCGGCCAAGTCCGAGCCCGCCGCCACCGGCTCGGTGGCCGAGGCGGCGGAGAACTTCCGCTGGCCCGCCAAGGGTCGGGTGATCTCCGGCTACGGCACCTCCGGCAACGAGGGCATCAACATCGCCGTCCCGGAGGGCACCCCGGTCAAGGCCGCCGAGGAGGGCACGGTCGCCTACGCCGGGTCCGACGTGAAGGGCTACGGCAAGCTGGTCCTCGTGCGCCACGCCAACGGCTACGTCTCGGCCTACGCCCACAACGGCGAGATCGACGTGAAGCCCGGCGACAAGGTCAAGCGCGGCCAGACCATCGCGAAGTCCGGCGCCTCCGGCAACGTGACCTCGCCGCAGCTGCACTTCGAGATCCGCAAGGGCGGCGCGCCCGTGGACCCGATGTCCCAGCTCGCCAGCAACTGAGGCGAACGGCGCGACGCGGGGGCAAGACCGCGCCGGATGGAACGGGACGGCAAGACGCGGCGGCGGTCCCGGACGGGGCCGCCGTTTCGCGTTATCGTCCGCCGGTCGGCCGCGCCGCCCCGCCTCCGGACCTTCTCCGGCTGTCCTAGGACTTCGGCGCCTGCAGCGTCCCGTCGGGGCTGTGACGGTCGACGGTCTCGGGCAGGGCCTGCGCCAGGGTCGGGAACAGCTGGTCCATCGGGACGCCGAGCTTCTCCGCCATCTGGCGCACCTGCTCGTTGTCGAGGACCTTGCGCAGGTCGTCGGCCGTGATCGGCTCGTTCGGGCCGCGGCCGAGCCAGGAATTGACCTTGCTCTCGTAGCCGGAGCGCCGGAGCTGATCGAGCAGCGCGTTCAGGCCGCCGGGCAGCACCTGCTGGATCACGCCCGGTAGCGCCTTGAGCGCGATCTGCCCCAGCGAGCCGCCGAGAGTGTTGAGCAGACTCATGTGGACCCCCGTCGAATGATCGATCTCCGGGAGTCTAGGGCGATCTCCGCCAAGAGGGAGAGGCCGGCCGATCGCGGCGCGCCCGGGTGGGCCGCGAATTAGTCGACAGCGCCCGGTCTTCGGCCTGGAATTCCGGCCGGGACGTCGGTCCCCGGTCGGTTCTCATGAGATCCCTGGCGCCGTCATGCCTGCTCGCGGTCGCGTCCGTCGGCGCGGCGGTGTCGGACGTGGAGACGGTGCGCCCGGCCCAGGAGCGCCCTGTGGCGGATGGAGTCTTCGTCCGACCGCTCAACGGCGCGTACCGCCATTGCGGCGGCTCCTGCCTGAAGAGCGGCGCACTGTCGTGGTTAAGCCTCGCCAGGCAGAGTTGCCACCTGAGCGGCGCGACCGCGCCGCCGCGGATGACGTGCACCGTCCCGCGAGACCTTGAGCGATCAGCGGACCTGCGTGCTGAAATTCGGCTGCGGCTTCAGGGTGCCGTTCTCGCTCTGGCCGGCGACCGCCGCCGGCACGAACTCCGCCAGCACCGTGGGGACGCGCGCCTCCGGAACGCCGAGGTCGTAGGCGAGGCGCTCGGTCACGCCCTCCGGCAGGCAGGCCGCGATGGCGCTTTCCGGCACGGTCTGCCGCGCGCCCGAACCGAGCCAGGATCCCACCGCATCCCCGTGCCCGGTCTCCCGCAGGCGGTCGAGGAAGGCCGGGAGGCCGCCGGGATAGAACTTCGCCAGCGACAGCGCGAGCTTGCCGCTGCCGGTCTCCTCGAGGACCCGGTCGGCCGCTGCCACCACATCGCCGATCAGAGTCTTCGCACCGTCGAGCAGGCCCATGGTTCTCCACCGTCGCGCTTCTTCGTCGCAGCGTGAAGTCGGGCGCGAACCGGCGACGGCAAGCGCGTGCGGCAATTGCGCGGCGAACCCGCTAGGATCCCGGCGTCGCGAACCCGGGAGCCATCGATGAAGCGCGTGCGTGCCGGCGTCCTGGAGGTCGCCTATCTCGAATACGGTCCGGCCGACGGACCGCCGGCGGTGCTGCTCCACGGCTTCCCCTACGACGTCCACGCCTGCGCGTCCGCGGCCGCGCGGCTCGCCGCGGGCGGCGTGCGCTGCCTCGTGCCGTACTTGCGCGGCTACGGGCCGACGCGATTCCTGGATCCGGCCACGCCGCGCTCCGGCGAGCAGGCGGCGCTCGGGGCCGACCTGCTCGCCTTCCTCGACGCCCTCGACATCGGGAACGCCGTGCTCGCCGGCTACGATTGGGGCGGCCGGGCCGCCTGCGTGGTGGCGGCGCTCTGGCCGGACCGGGCCCGGGGCCTCGTCAGCTGCGGCGTCGGCTACAACATCCAGAACATCCCGGCCGCCGGGCGGCCGGTCGCGCCGGAGGCCGAGCACCGCCTCTGGTACCAGTACTACCTGCACGGTGAGCGCGGCCGCGCCGGCCTCGCCGACGACCGGGACGCCTTCTGCCGCCTGCTCTGGCAGCTCTGGTCGCCGACCTGGGCGTTCGACGCGGAGACCTTCGCGCAGACCGCCCGCGCCTTCGACAATCCCGATTTCGTCGACGTGGTGGTGCATTCCTACCGCCACCGCTTCGGCCTCGTGCCGAGCGATCCGGCGCTGGTCGGGATCGAGGCGCGGCTGGCGGCCCAGCCGGCGATCACGGTGCCGTCGATCGTGCTGCTCGGCGCCGATGACGGCGTCGGGCCGCCGCCCGCCACCGACACGGGCGCCCGCCATTTCACCGGCCCGTACCGGCGTGAGATCGTCGCGGGGGTCGGCCACAACTTTCCCCAGGAGGCGCCGGACGCCTTCGCGGCGGCGATCCGCGCCCTGCTGTGAGCGCGCCGCGGATGCCCGACGCTTCGGCGTTGCTTTCGGGAAGCCCCTGGCTATAGTCCGCGCGCTTTTCGACAGGTCTGCGGGCGCCACATCCGGCGGCAGGCCTGCGCACCATTCGCAGGAGACGCTCGTTGATCACCCCCGCCTTTGCGCAAGGGGCCGGTGCGGCCGCTGGCGGAGCGGAGATCGCCTTTCAGGTGGTCCCGTTCGTCCTGATCTTCGTGATCATGTACTTCCTGATCCTGCGACCGCAGCAGAAGCGGGTCAAGGACCACCAGGCGCTGCTCAAGTCCGTGCGCCGCGACGACACGGTCGTCACCAACGGCGGCCTCGTCGGCCGCGTGACCAAGGCTTCGGACGACCAGCCCGAGATCGAGGTCGAGATCGCCCCGAACGTTCGCGTGCGGGTGGTCCGGACGATGATCTCCGAGGTCCGCGCCAAGGGCACGGTGAAGGCCGCCTGATTTCCGGTTGAACCGGCCGGCGCCGTGCGCCGGCCCAAAAGAGAAAAAGACGGCCGATGCTGCGCTTCTCCCGTGCGAAGATCATCGCGACGCTGGGCTTGATCCTGGTGGGGCTGATGCTCGCCGTGCCGAGCTTCTTCTCGCCCGAGCAGCGCAAGAGCTTCGTCGCCAGCCTGCCCTCCTGGTTCCCCAGCTGGGTCGTGCCGACGCGCGCCATCGTGCTCGGCCTCGACCTGCAGGGCGGCTCGCAGCTCCTGCTCGAGGTGGACCAGAACGAGCTGATCGCTTCGCAGGCCAAGGCCCTGCGCGACGACGTGCGCCGCGTGCTCCAGCAGGAGAATGTCCGCGCCGACGGCGGCATCGGCCTGCTCCAGCGCGGCGTCCAGGTGAAGATCGACGACGCCGCCGCGCGGGCCAAGGTCCTGCCGAAGCTCCAGGAGCTGTCGCAGCCGATCACCACCTCGCTGGGCCAGACGGCGGCCCGCACCCTCGACATCGCCGAGCAGCCCGGCGGCGTGATCCGCCTGACCCTGACCGATGCCGGGATCACCGACCGGACTCGCCGGGCCGTGAGCCAGGGCATCGAGGTCATCCGGCGCCGCCTCGACTCCACCGGCACGACCGAGCCGTCGATCCAGCAGCAGGGCGCCGACCGGATCCTGATCCAGGTGCCGGGCGAGCAGAACCCGGAGCGCCTGGAGAGGCTGCTCGGCTCCACCGCCAAGCTCGAGTTCCGCATGCTCGCCGACAGCCCCTCGGGCGACGTCGACATGCTGCCCTCCAAGGACGAGAAGGGCGCCAAGGTCCCGGTCGAGCGCCGGGTGATGGCCGATGGCGGTGAGCTGACCGACGCGCAGCCGGCCTTCGACCAGCAGTCCCACGAGCCGATGGTGAGCTTCAAGTTCAACCTGCGCGGCGCGCAGCGCTTCGGTCAGGCCACCTCGGAGAATATCGGCCGGCGCATGGCGATCGTCCTCGACAACGAGGTCGTGTCGGCCCCCGTGATCCGCTCGGCGATCACCGGCGGCTCGGGCCAGATCACCGGCAACTTCACCGTGCAGCAGGCCAACGATCTCGCGGTCCTGCTGCGCGCCGGCGCGCTGCCCGCGAAGTTCACCGTGGTCGAGCGCCGCGTCGTCGGCCCGGGCCTCGGCCGCGACTCCATCGAGGCCGGCAAGCTCGCGACCCTGGTGGCGGCGGGCCTCGTGGTGGCCTTCATGTTCGCGACCTACGGGACCTTCGGCTTCATCGCCAACATCGCGCTGATCGTCCACGTCGGGCTGATCCTGGGCCTGATGTCGGTGCTGGAGGCGACCATGACACTCCCGGGCATCGCCGGCATCGTGCTCACCATCGGGACCGCGGTGGATTCGAACGTGCTGATCTACGAGCGCATGCGCGAGGAGAGCCATGCCGGCCGCTCGCTGATCTCGGCGCTGCAGGCGGGCTTCGACCGGGCCTTCGCCACCATCATCGACTCGAACTCGACCATGGCGATCGCCGCCCTGATCCTGTTCTTCCTCGGCTCGGGCCCCGTGAAGGGTTTCGCCGTGGTCTTCATCCTCGGCATCCTCACCACGGTCATCACGGCAGTGACGCTGACCCGGATGATGATCGCGGTGTGGTACAAGACCTTCCGGCCGAAGGCCCTGCCGTTCTGATTTTTTGGAGGGTCGACGAAGGAAGCGCGGGCGGCGCGACGGACCCCCTCACCCGTGCGGGAGAGAGTTGGGGTGAGGGTACGACCTATCTGGACAGGGCACCCCCTCACCCTGTCCCTCTCCCGCACGGGAGAGGGGACCCGCGCCCGCCCATCTTCGTCGCGACTGTCCGCGAATAGAGTATCGACCATGCGCCTGCTCCGCCTCTGGCCCGATGAATCGCATTTCGACTTCATGCGATTCCGGCGCCTCACCTTCCCGCTCTCGGCGCTGCTCTCGCTCGCGACCGTGGCGCTGTTCCTGACGATCGGCCTGAACTTCGGCATCGACTTCAAGGGCGGCACCCTGGTGGAGCTGCAGGCGAAGTCCGGTACCGCGGACGTGGCGTCGATCCGGCACACGGCCGCGGGCTTCGGCTTCGGCGAGCCGGAGGTGCAGGAGCTCGGCAACCAGGGCACCGTGCTGGTCCGCCTGCCGCTCCAGCCCGGCGAGCAGGGCCAGACCGCGGTGATGAACAAGGCGCACGCCGCCTTCGACAAGGATTACGATTTCCGCCGCACCGAGACCGTCGGCCCGCGCGTCTCCGGCGAGCTCGTCCAGTCCGGCACGCTCGGCGTCGTCCTGTCGGTCGTGGCGGTGCTGCTCTACCTCTGGTTCCGGTTCGAGCGGGAGCTGGCGCTCGGCGCCATCGTGGGCACCCTCCACGACATCGTGCTGACCGTCGGCGTGTTCATCATCAGCCGGATCGAGTTCAACATGACCTCGATCGCCGCGATCCTGACGATCGTCGGCTACTCGCTGAACGAGACCGTGGTGGTGTTCGACCGGACCCGCGAGCTGATGCGCCGCTACAAGACGATTCCCACCGTCGATCTGCTCAACCTGTCGATCAACTCGACCATGTCGCGCACGGTGATGACGTCGATCTCGTCCGCGCTGTCGCTGCTGGCGCTGGTGCTGTTCGGCGGCGAGGCGATCAAGGGCTTCGCCGTGGTGATGCTCTGCGGCGTCCTGATCTGCACCTACTCGGCGATCTTCGTCTCGACACCGGTGTTGATCTATCTGGGCCTGATGCTCTCGGGCGCCCGCGCGGCGTCGGAGCGGTCCGGCGTCCCGCAACCGGCGGAGTAGTCCCTTTCCCGAGATGGCCGATCAGCCAAGTCCGAAGAGCTTCGATTCCGGCTTCGTGCCGGGGCGCCACATCATCGACACCTACGGCAACGGCGGCTTCCGCTTCGCCGGGATGTCGCATCGCGGCTCGCTCCTGCTGCTGCCCTCCGGGGTCCGCGCCTGGGACGTGACGGACCCGCGGGGCATCGACCGCACGGCCCTGCGCCCGGTCCAGGCCGAGGCCGGCGGCGTCGAGCTGCTGCTGGTCGGGACCGGCCTCGACATCGCGGCGATCGACCCCGCGCTCCGGGGCTGGCTGAAGGATTTCGGCGTCGGCCTCGACGTGATGCAGACCGGCGCCGCGGCCCGGACCTACAACATTTTGGTGGCCGAGAACCGCAAGGTCGCGGCCGCGCTGATCGCGGTGGCCTGATGCCGGAGGTCGACGGCCAGACCGCCGAGACCGGGCTCGCCTTCGCGCAGTCCCATTGCGAGGGCCTCGTGCGGGCCGGCGACCCGGACCGCTACTACGCGACCCTGTTCGCCCCGGCCGCCGCCCGCCCGCACCTCTTCGCCCTCTACGCCTTCTCGTTGACCATCGCGCGGGTGCGCGAGGCCGTCTCGAACCCGATGGCCGGCGAGATCCGCCTGCAATGGTGGCGCGACGCCCTACAGGGTGAGGCGCGGGGCGACGTGCGCGCCAACCCGGTGGCAGCGGCCCTTGAAGAGGCGATCCGGGCGAACCGCCTCGGCCGCCAGCCCTTCGTCGACCTGATCGACGCCCGCGTCTTCGACCTCTACGAGGATCCGATGCCCCGGGTGAACGACCTGGAGGGGTATTGCGGCGAGACCGCCTCGGCGCTGTTCCGGCTGGCGAGCCTCGTGATCGGCAACGGCACCGAGCCGGGCGGCGCGGGCGCGGCCGGGCATGCCGGAGTGGCCTACGGGATCACCGGGCTCCTGCGCGCCCTGCCGTGGCACGCCCGCTCGGGCCAGGTCTACCTGCCGGCCGACATCCTCGGCCGCTACGGCGTCACCCGCGAGGACATCGTCACCGGCCGCGGCGGGCCGGGCCTGCGCAGGGCCTGCGCCGACCTGCGCGACCTCGCCCGGCAGCACCTGAAGGCCTTCGAGGCGGCGCGCCCGACCATCGCGCCCTCGGCGGGGGCGGCGTTCCTGCCCGTGGCACTGGTCGAACCCTACCTCGCCGCCATGGAGCGAGCCTCCTACGATCCGCTCAACACACTCGTCGAGCTTCCGCGCTGGCGCCGGCTGTGGCGTCTCTGGCGGGCGGCAAGGCGGGTGGGATAGCCGCGGCTTCGGCGTCTCTGCGGGCGGAGCGTTGTCAGAGCACGCGCGCCAGCCCCGGCACCAGCGCTGCGAGCCGCACCGGCGCACCCAGTTCCGGCTCGGCCTCCGGCGTCGCCAGCACCGCGACCCGGCAAACCCCGTCGCCGCTGAGGCCCGTCACCAGCCGTCCGCTAGGTTCGAGGGCCGCGCGCCAGTGCGGCGGGATCGCCGCGACGCTGCCGTGGACGAGGATGCGGTCGAAGCCGCCGTCCGGCAGGTCCGGGGCGAGCCCGTCCGCCCGGACGACATGCACCTCGGACAGGGCCGCGAGCCGCCGCGTCGCCGCCCCGGCCAGCGAGGTGTAGCGTTCCAGGCTGAGCACCGCCCCGGCGCCCAGCTGGGCGAGCAGCGCGGTCACGTAGCCCGAGCCCGTGCCGATCTCCAGGACGCGCTGGCCGGGCTCCAGCCGCAGCCGCGCCAGCATCAGCGCCACCGTGGACGGCGCCGTCATCGAGGCGCCGCAGGACAGCGGCAGGGCGATGTCGCGCCGCGCGTGCTCCCGATGCGGCGGCGGCGCGAAGGTGTCCCGCGGGACCTGCTCCATAGCCCGCAGCACCGCGGTGTCTCGCAGACCGCGGCCCCGGAGCGCCATCACGAAGGCCGCGTTGCCGGCAGCCGCCTCCAGGCTGCCCAGATCGATCACTCGGCGAAGGCCTGCGCGAAGCGCGTGAGCGTCGGCTCGTCGGTGAGGTCGAGGCGCAGGGGCGTCACCGAGATCCGCTTCTCGGCGATGGCCTTGAGATCGGAGCCGTGGCCCGGCTCGAACCGGGCCTTGGCGAAGGCCAGCCAGAAATACGGGTTGCCGCGCCCGTCGACCCGTGCGTCGATCGACAGCAGCGCCTGGTTGCGGAAGCCCTGCGCCGCCACGGCGATCCCCTGCACGTCGGCCGGTTCGCAGTCCGGGAAGTTCACGTTGACCAGGATGCCGGGCTCGATCCCGGTCTCCAGGATCTTGCGGACGACCTTCGCGCCGTGCGTCCGGGCGCAGTCCCACTTGAGCGCGCCGCGCCCGCCCGCGCCGTAGGCCTGGCTCAGCGCGATGGAGCGGATGCCGAGGATCGTCCCCTCCATGGCGGCCGCGATCGTGCCCGAATAGGTCACGTCCTCGGCGACGTTCTGGCCGCGGTTGACCCCCGACAGGACGAGGTCCGGCCCGTGATCGCCTAGGATGTGGCGCACGCCCAGGATCACGCAGTCCGACGGCGTGCCCTTCACGGCGAAGCGCTGCTCGGAGACCTGCCGCAGCCGCAGCGGGTCGTTGAGCGAGAGCGAGTGCGACACGCCGGACTGGTCGCTCTCCGGCGCCACGACCCAGACGTCGTCCGAGAGCTCCCGGGCGATCTCCTCCAGGGTACTGAGCCCCGGGGCGTGGATGCCGTCGTCGTTGGTGACCAGGATGCGCATCAGCGGGTGCCCTCGATCCGGTTGAGCCCGCCCATGTAGGGGTGGAGCACCGACGGGATCGTGATGCTGCCGTCCGGGTTCTGGTAGTTCTCCATCACGGCGATGAGCGCGCGGCCGACCGCGACGCCCGAGCCGTTGAGGGTGTGGACATAGGCCGGCTTCCCGTCCTTGCCCCGGTAGCGGGCGTTCATCCGCCGCGCCTGGAACTCGCCGCAGACCGAGCAGGACGAGATCTCGCGGTGGGTGCGCTGGCCCGGCACCCAGACCTCGATGTCGTAGGTCTTCTGGCTGGCGAAGCCCATGTCGCCGGTGCAGAGGGTCATCACCCGGTAGGGTAGATCGAGCTTCTTCAGCACCGCCTCGGCGCTGGTCAGCATCCGCTCGTGCTCGTTGGCGGATTCCTCCGGCGTCGTGATCGAGACCAGCTCGACCTTGCTGAACTGGTGCTGGCGCAACATGCCACGGGTGTCGCGCCCCGCAGCCCCGGCCTCGGCCCGGAAGCAGGGCGTCAGCGCGGTGAAGCGCAGGGGGAGTTCCTCCTCGCGGAGGATCGACTCGCGGACGAGGTTGGTCAGCGGCACCTCGGCGGTGGGGACGAGCCAGAAATGCTCGTCGCTGACCGGCCCGGAGTCCGCCCCGGCCTTCCCCTGCAGCGACTTGACGTAATCGAGGCCCTTGAAGACCGAGAACTGGTCGTCCTCGAACTTCGGCAGCTGCGCGGTGCCGAACATGGCGGCGTCGCGCACCAGCACCGGCGGCGCCACCTCCAAGTAGCCGTGCTCCTGCGTGTGCAGGTCGAGCATGAACTGGCCGAGCGCCCGTTCCAGCCGCGCGAGCTGGCCCTTCAGGACCACGAAGCGCGAGCCGGACAGCTTGGCGGCCGCCTCGAAATCCATCAGGCCGGCCGCCTCGCCGAGCTCGAAATGCTCCTTGCCCTCGGTCAGACGCTCGCGGGTCGCGGCGTGGCTGCGGTAGAGGACGTTGCCGTGCTCGTCCGCGCCCTCGGGGACGTCGGGCTTCGGCCGGTTCGGGATCGCGGCGAGGCGGTCGACCAGGGTCCTGTCGGCCGCGTCTTGCGCGGCCTTCAACTCCGGCTCGGCGCCCTTCAGGGCCGCGACCTCGGCCATCAGGGCGGCGGCCCGGTCCTCGTCCTTGGCCTTCTTGGCGCCGCCGATCTCCTTGGCCAGCGCGTTGCGCCGCTCCTGGTTGGCCTGCGCGGCCGAGACCGACGACTTCCGCGCCTCGTCGAGGGCGATCAGCTCGGCCGAGAGCGGCGCGAGGCCCCGGCGCTGGAGGTCGCGGTCGAAGGCGTCCGGGTTCTCCCGGATGGCGCGGATGTCGTGCATCGAGTCGGCTCGGGTCTTCTGCGCGGCGTCGAGCGCGCGGGCCCCGCTTTGCCGCATCGCGTCCGGTGGGACAAGCGCGCGGGAGGGTCCGAGGCGGCCCTCAGTCCTTCGGCGGCGCGAGCTTGAGCTGGTCGATCGCCCAGAGCCACGTGCCGTCCGGCTGCTCGCGGGCGACCTCCACCGAGAACGCGCCGTTGGGCAGCCGCGCGAAGGTCATGGCCAGCGCGCCGTTGCGCAGGGGCGGCGGCGTTTCCGGCGCCGGGAAGTCGGATTTGCGCGCCAGCAGGTCGGCGTAGAAGGTCCGGATCTCGGCGTGGCCCGTGGCGACGACGCGGCCCGCCGCCAGCACCGCGTCGGGCTCGTAGAGGGCGACGAGCCCCTCGACGTCGCCGGCATTGGCGCGCCGGTTGAACAGGGCGGCGAGCGCCTCGGGGGCGCGGGCGGGCTCTCGCGTCTGGTCCGTCATGGCGTCTCCTCAGTTCGGCCCTCGCGGCCGTTCGGTGCTGCGGCAATGCGCCGGTCGGCCGATCTTTCCATAGCGCGCGTCATTTCAGGCGCGTGCCGTCGCGGTCGGCCACCGACACGGCGACCGGGATCCCGGCCTTCACGCTCTCCGAGACGGTGCAGAACCGCTCGAACTGCTCCAGCACCCGGTCGATCCGCGGCATGTCGGCGGCGGCGGCCCCGAGCTGGATGTGGACGCCGATCCCGGTGACGCGCAGCCGCCCCTCGGCGTTGCGCTCCACCCGGCAGGACGCCTCGGCCGCGACGCCGCGCGCGTCCTGGCGGAACTTGCCGAGGGCGAAGACGAGGCTGGCGCAGAGGCAGTTCGCCACCCCGGAGATCAGGAGTTGCTCGGGGAACGGCCCGGTCCCGCCGCCGATCGGCGGCGCCTCGTCGGTGCGGAGCGCCGGCAGGGCGGCGCTGAAGTCGACGGTGAAGACGTAATCCGCGACCTGGGTGATCCGGATCGTCGGTTCCGCTTCCATCGATGCTCCCCGGCGGACGTGTCGGCGCGACCTGCCGGGAGTATCAACGCCCGATCCCGGTTCGCGTTCGCGAGGACCGCGCCATGCATCCGGAAACGGATGATTTCCCCGCATCTTCCCCGTAGAACCGGCCGCCCGACCGATCCGCACGCGAACCCCCCGATCCGATGACGAGCCCCGCGACCCTCGACACCCTGATGCCGCTCCTGGAGCGCATCGCCAATGCGCTGGAGCGGTCCGCGCCCGCCACCCCGCCGGCCTTCGACCCGAACGCCGCCGACGCCTTCCTGTGGGGGCCCGAGCGCCGCCTGACCCCGGTGCCGCAGGTCGCCCGGGTGGAGATGGCCCTGCTCACCGGCATCGACCGCGCGCGCGACACGCTGGTGGAGAACACCGAGCGCTTCGCCCGCGGCCTGCCGGCCAACAACGCCCTGCTGTGGGGCGCCCGCGGCATGGGCAAGTCCTCGCTGGTCAAGGCGGCCCACGCCGAGATCAACGCCCGCCGGCCCGCCGGCAGCCTGCCGATGAAGCTCGTGGAGATCCACCGCGAGGACATCGAGGCGCTGCCGGACCTGATGGCCCTGCTGCGGCCGGACCCGCACCGCTGGCTCGTCTACTGCGACGACCTCTCGTTCGACGCCGACGACACCTCGTACAAGTCGCTCAAGACGGCGCTCGACGGCGGCATCGAGGGGCGTCCTGGGAACGTGCTGTTCTACGCCACCTCGAACCGCCGGCACCTGCTCGCCCGCGACATGGTGGAGAACGAGCGCTCGACCGCGATCAACCCCGGCGAGGCCGTGGAGGAGAAGGTCTCGCTCTCGGACCGGTTCGGCCTCTGGCTCGGCTTCCACAAGTGCAGCCAGGACGAGTACCTGGCGATGATCCGCGCCTACGCCGACCGCTACGCCCTCGCCGTGCCGTCGGAGCAGCTGCGCGCCGAGTCCCTGGAATGGGCCACCACCCGCGGCTCGCGCTCGGGCCGGACCGCGTTCCAGTTCATCCAGGACCTGGCCGGGCGGCTCGGCAAGACGCTGGACTGAGGGGCAGCTCCAAGTCTTTGGTGTGACCCGATTCCCGGTGCTCGCGTCGGCCCCACCGTCTTTGCGAGCGGAGCGAAGCAATCCAGGCAGCGCCACGCCTGGCAATGTCGCGCTGCCCTGGGTCACTTCGCTCCGCTCGTGATGACGGATTGGCACACCCACCGAGGCCTCAATCGGAACCGGTCTGACGCCCTCTCCTGCGCCGGACCGGTATCCAGGTCGGCGGGAGGCGCGCTAACGCCCGCTCGACCCGAACCCGCCCGCGCCCCGCTCCGAGCCGGGGCCGGTCGCGCCCTCCAGCACGGTCAGCGCCGGCCGGGTGATCCGCGTGAAGACGAGCTGCGCGATCCGCTCGCCGGGCTCGATCCGCACGGGCTCGGACTCGTCGCGATTCCAGGCGGAGACCAGCAGCGGGCCCTCGTAATCCGCGTCGATCACGCCGGTGCCGTTGCCGAGCACGAGGCCCTCGCGGTGGCCGCGCCCCGAGCGGGGGAAGATCAGCCCGCACCAGGCGGGATCGCGGATCAGCACGCTGAACCCCGCCGGGATCAGGACCGGCCTCCCTCGGGGCTGCAGCTCCAGGGGCGCGTCGAGGCAGGCGTGCAGGTCGAGGCCGGCCGCGGCCGACGAGCCCCAGCGCGGGAAGCCCCAGCCCGGCAGGCGCGGGTCGAGCAGCCGCAGCCCGACCTCCGGCAGGTCGCTCACGCGGATATCCGCGCGATCGCCTCGGCCATGGCGAGCGTCCGCCGCGCCGCCTCGACGTGGAGGCGCTCGACCATCTTGCCGTCCACCGCGATGACCCCGCGCTCGCGGTTCTCCGGCGCGTCGAAGACGTCCATCAGCCGGCGCGCGTGCGCGATCTCCGCGGTGTCCGGCCCGAAGGCGGCGTTGGCCGGACCGATCTGGCTCGGGTGGATCAGCATCTTGCCGTCGAAGCCGAGGTCGCGGCCCTGCGCGCACTCGGCCTCGAACCCGGCCGCGTCGTTGAGGTCGGTGAAGACGCCGTCGATCGCCTCGATCTCGTAGGCCCGCGCGGCGGCCAGGACGTTCATCAGCCACGGCATCAGCGCGGCCCGGCCTGGCGGCCGGATCCGCGACGCCTTCAGCAGGTCGTTCGGGCCGATCACCAGGGCGCCGAGCCGCCCGTCCACGTCCCGGGCCGCGCCCGCGATCTCGGCGGCGTTGACCACCGCCATCGGCGTCTCGATCATCGCCCAGACCCGCGTCGCCAGCGGCGCGCCGAGCCGGCGCAGGCGGGAGCCCACGGCGATCAGCGCGTCGGAGGTCCGGACCTTCGGCACCAGGATCGCGTCCGGGGCGGCCGGCGCGAGCGCCACGAGGTCGGCCTCGCCCTCCTCGGTCTCGGGCGGGTTGATGCGGACCACGATCTCGCGCTGGCCGAAGCCCCGCGCGGCGACCGCGGCGGCGACCTGGGCGCGGGCCGCCGCCTTCGCGGCGGGGGCGGTGCCGTCCTCGAGGTCGATCAGGATCACGTCGGCGGGGAGCGACCGCGCCTTCTCCAGCGCCCGGGCGTTGGAGCCCGGCATCGCCAGCACGCTGCGACGGGGACGGATCTCGCTCATCACGCTTCTCCCGGGCCGGCGACGCCCTCGGCGACGCGGATAGCTTTCCGCGCGCATCCCGGCAAGAACGCCGGCAAGAACGTCCGGCGAGAACGGCGGCCGCGCGGACGGCGGCGGAGGAACGGCATGGCGCGCTGGATCGCGGGACTGGACGGCTGCCGCGGCGCCTGGGCGGGCGCGCTCCTCGACCTGGACGACCCCGACCGGCACCGCTGCGCCCTGTTCACGGACGTCGCCGCGCTCCTCGACGCGCCGGAGCGGCCCGCCATCGTCGGGATCGACGTGCCGATCGGGCTGCCCGAGCGGATCACCGGCGGCGGCCGCGCCGCCGACCGGGCCGCCCGCGCTCGGCTCGGGCCGGCCCGGGCGTCGGTGTTCCCGATGCCGCCCAGGAGCGCCGTCTACGCCCCCGACTACGCGGCCGCGAAGGCCGCCTCGCGGGCGGCGAGCGACCCGCCCTTCGCGCCGTCGATCCAGGGCTACAACATCTTCCGCTACGTCCGGGCGGTCGACGTGCTCCTGCGCGAGCGCCCGGAGGCGCGCGCGCGGCTCCACGAGGTCCATCCCGAGGTGGCCTTCCACGCCCTCAACGGCGGGCGGCCTCTCGGCCTGCCCAAGAAGGGCAGGCGCGCCCGCGAGGGGCTGGACCTCCGGCGGGCGCTCCTCGCGGCGGCCGGCCTGCCGGGCGCGCTGATCGGGTCGCGGGTGACGGGCGTCCCGGAAGACGACCATCTCGACGCCCTGGCCGCCCTGGTGGTGGCCCGCGAGATCCATCTCGGTCGGGCCGTGCCGCTGCCGGATCCGCCCGAGCGGGACGCGTTCGGGCTCCCCGTAGTGATCTGGGCGCCGGCGCTGCGCCCGCCTTCCTGAGCCGCCGGGCCCATCGCGGCTGGGCGCGCCGACGGGCCGCAACGTGCTGTTTTGCACGCTGGTGCGCGCGCGGCCGGTGTCCGTTCCCGGCGCGCGCGCTAGCTCTGGCTGCATGAGCGCCGCGAACCCCCTGCCCGTCCGTCACATCGCCCGCGCGATCGTGCTCGATCCGCGGGATCGGATCCTGCTGATCGCCTACACGTCGGTCCACGCGAGAGGGCCTGACGGGGAGCCGCTCCGGTTCTGGTTCATGCCCGGCGGCGGCCTGGAGCCCGGCGAGGACCACGTCACCGCCTGCCGCCGGGAGCTCGAAGAGGAGATCGGCCGCGGCGACGCCGCGATCGGCCCGCAGGTGGGGGCCTGCGACGGCCCGTTCCACCTGTTCCGGCAGGCGCGGGACGCCCGCGAGCGCTACTTCCTCGTCCGCCTGCCCGACGACCGGGTCGACACGAGCCGCCTCGCCGAGACCGAGGACAACCCGCTGATCGGGACGCGCTGGTGGCCGATCGACGAGCTGCGCGCCAGCGGCGAGCACGTCGAGCCGGCCGGCCTCGCCGATCTCGCGTCGGATCTCGCGCGCGGGACTATTCCGGCCCAGCCGCGCGTTCTTGCTTGGCGAGGACTTTGATTTCACTCCCGCTGTCGCGGATTTGTCTAACTGGAGACGACTTTATGTTCCCCGTCTACCTGACCGAAGGCTACCGGTCCTTCCTCCTCGATCGCTTCCCGACCGAGCGTCGGCGCTTCGCGCAGCTCGCCTCCACGCAGAATCCGGAGATCCTGGTCATCAGCTGCTGCGATAGCCGGGTTTCCCCGAGCGCGATCTTCAATGCCGGCCCGGGCGAGCTGTTCACGATCCGCAACGTCGCCAACCTCGTGCCGGTCTACCAGCCGGACGGCCAGTATCACGGCACCTCGGCGGCCCTGGAATTCGCCGTCCAGGCCCTGGAGGTGAAGCACATCGTCGTGCTCGGGCATGCCACCTGCGGCGGCATCAAGGCCTGGGCCAACAAGGCCAAGCCGCTCTCGCCCGGCGACTTCATCGGCAAGTGGGTCTCGCTCGTGGGTCAGGCCGAGGACAAGGCCGGCGATCCCGGCGCGCCGGACTACCTGACCAAGCTGGAGCACGCCGTGGTCGTCCAGAGCATGGAGAACCTGCTGACCTTCCCGTTCGTGAAGGAGCGGGTCGACGACGGACGCCTGGAGATCCACGGCGCGCATTTCGGCGTGGCCAGCGGCTCCCTGCTGGTGCGCGATCCGCAGTCCGGCGTGTTCAAGGCGCCGATCGACACGACCGGCCAGGCCGTCCGCTCCGTCGCCGCCATCGCGTGCGAGTGAGCGCCTAGCGCGAACGCTGAGATCCGGGGCCCGACCAATCGTGTCCCGGATCTGGACCGGCCGGCCCGCCGGGACGCGGCGCATCCGCGAAGGTCGACCATCCCGTCGGGTCTGCGCTCATCACGGCCGCGACAGACCCACCGACAAAAAAGGCGGCGGGCTCGCGCCCACCGCCTCTCGTTCGGCCCGGCCGAGGCCGGGCCGCGGGCGTTGCCGCCTTACATGGCGCCCGGGAGACGCTCGGCGTGCTGCAGGTGCATCTCCAGGGCCGGCAGGGCCTGCTGGGCGTAGTTGCGCAGCGCCGGGTTCGGGCCGCCCTGGGCGTAGGCCTGGGTCATCGCGATGGTCATCTGATGGGCCTGGATCTGCTGCGAGGCGTACAGCCGGTCGAAGCGCGCGCCGGCCGGAGCGGCCGACAGCTGGGCCAGCATCGCCTGCTGCTCGGGGTTCGGCGGGACGATCGTCGACGCGCCGGTAGCCGCCACGTCGCCGCGGCCGATCTGGCCGCCCGCGGCGGCGCCGCGCGCCGCGCCGGCACCCGCGCCCTCGAGGCCGCCGACCGGGCCGCCCGACAGGGTGCCGCCGACCACGCCGGTCGCCGCACCGACGCCAGCGCCCACGGCGCTGCCCGCCACCGCGATCGGCGCGGTGATCAGGCCGCCGAGGCCGGGATCGCCGGCGACGCCGTTCATCTGTCCGCCGGCCAGGGCCACGTTGGCGGCGCGGTGGTCACGGAGCACTTCCTGGGCGTAGGAGCGGATGCGCGGGTTGCGCGACTTGGACAGGGCGATCTGCGAGGACTGGATTTCGAAGGCGTTCGCCTGCATCGACTGCATGCGGAAGTCGTTGGCGCTCTGAGCCATGGCCGGGGTCGACAGCGCTAGGACGAGCGCGGACGCGGCAGCGTAGTTCTTCAGCATCGGGACCTCTGTTCGAAATGGACACGCGAACCGCGGAAGGACGCCGCATGCGCAGCACGGACGCCTTGGCTGACCACTCGGCGCCGGCGTGTTCGCGAATTGGTCCGTCAACGAGGTTATCGGCTTATGGTTCCTGCCGTTTTCGCCGCGAGAGCTACGGTTCCCGAGCCGAACTAATCCCGCGCGCCCGCCGCCGTTCCGGCGGATCCGACAGGGTGCCGGTCACGCTCCTTCGGGGATGCGAGCCCGGCCGCGGCCGGGTCACGCCGGCTGCGGCTTGCGTCGCGAATGGCGTCGCTGCGCGCGCGGGCGCCCCGTGATCCTCGTCGCCGTCCAGGTCCTGCGCGCCGCCGCCGCCCTCATGGTGGCGTGGCACCACGCGCGGCACGAGGCGGGGCTCCTCGCCGGCCGCGGCGCCGGCCCAGCGATCGACCCCGCGACGCTGCTGCCCTGGTGGGGCGGGGTCGACCTGTTCTTCGTGATCTCCGGCTTCGTCATCGTCCATGCCGGCGGCCGGCTCGCGGGTCGGCCGGGCGGACGCGTCCGTTTCCTCGGCCACCGGGTCGCCCGTGTGGTGCCCCTCTACTGGCTGGTGAGCCTGCTCTACCTCGTCCTCGCGCTCGCGCGGCCGGACCTTCTCGGCGAGGCGGCGGCGCTGGTGCGCGACCCGGCCGCCCTCGTCGCGAGCTTCCTGTTCTGGCCGGCGGCTCGCCCGGACGGCACCGTCCAGCCGCTCTACGGCCTCGGCTGGACCCTGAACTACGAGGCGGCCTTCTACGCACTCTTCGCCGCGGGCCTCGGCTTCGGGCGGCGCGGCGCCGTCGCGTGGCTGTGCGCGATCCTGGCCGGCCTCGTCGCCCTCGGCGCCCTCGTGCCGGGCCTGCCCGTGCCGCTCCGTTTCTGGTCGGACCCGATCGTGCTCGAGTTCGCCGCCGGGGCCGGTCTCGCCCTCGCCTGGGGCGCGGGATTCCGGCCCGCCCTCCCCGTGCGGGTCGGGCTCGCGGTGCTGGGGGTGCTCGGGCTGGCCCTGGCCGCGCGGGCGTTCGCGGGTCTCGGCGAGGCCGACGGGTTCCTGCGCCCGCTCCTCGTCGGCGGGCCGGCCGTCCTGCTGGTGGCCGCCGCGCTCGGGCCGGCCCGCGACGCGGCCGCGCTCGCGCGGCTGCCGTCCCCCGTGCGCGGGCTCGTCGGGCTCGGCGACGCGTCCTACGCCCTCTACCTCGTGCATCCGTTCGCGCTGCGCCTCGTGCGCGAAGTGCTGCTCCGGTTCGGCCTGGCCCCCGCCCTGCATCCCTGGGGCAGCATGGCGCTCATGCTCGCCGGCAGCGCCGCGGCCGCGCTCGTGGTCCACCGCCTCGTCGAGCAGCCCCTGACCCGGGCCCTCCGGCGGCGGCTCGACCCGGGCGCGCCGCAAAACCGTGTGCGCGCCGTGCCGGCCCCTGTTCCACCGGGCGGCCGGGCGGATTAGCCTCGCGTGCCCGAGGAGGAGGCCAGCATGAAGACCCTGCTCGTACCCGTCGCGATGCACGACGCCCTGCCCTCCGTCTTCGAGACGACGCGGCTGGCGGCGACGCGCTTCGGCAGTCTGATCGAGGGCGTGTCCCTGCGCCCGGCGCTGGCCGAGTACGTGCCGGTCGACATGGTCGGCGGCATGACGTGGCTGCGCGACGAGGAGGCCGACCGGGCCGAGGCTGAGGAGGCGGGCGGCCGCTTCATCGCCTTCATGGACGGCGCCGGTATCCCGCGGCACGCCCGCGACGGGCTCTGCATACCGGATCGCGTGCCGGATGCCGGCCCGCGCTACCGCTGGCGGCAGGACGTGCCCACCGGCGACGCGTTCCTGGGCCAGTACGCGCGGCTGTTCTCGGCCACGGTGGTCGGGCGCCCGGGCACGACCGACAACGCCCCGCGCATGACCACCTTCGAGACGGCCCTGTTCGAGAGCGGCCGGCCGATCCTGCTGGCGCCGCCCGCGGCACCGGCGAGCCTCGGCGAGGCGGTCGTCATCGCCTGGAACGGCTCGACCGAGACCGCCCGGGCGGTGGCCTTCGCGATGCCGTTCCTGCGGCGGGCCGAGCGGGTGCTCGTGCTCAGCGTCGAGGGCGGCATGGTGCCGGGCCCGACGGCGCAGGATCTCGCCCAGGCGCTGGCCTGCGAGGGCGTGGACGCGTCGCACCGGGCCCTGCCGGCCGGCCGGCGGGTGCCCGGCGAGACCTTCCTGGCGGAGGCGAGTGCCTTCGGCTGCGACCTCCTCATCAAGGGCGCCTACACCCAGAGCCGCCTGCGCCAGATGATCTTCGGCGGGGTCACCAGCCACGTCCTCGCCTACGCCGACATGCCGGTCCTGATGGCGCACTGAGCCCGCCGCGAACCCCACTGACGGGACACGGCACCGTCCTGCGAGCGCCGGGAACCGGGGCCGGTCCCCGGCGTTCGGGTCCCGCACCCGGACGGCACGCCCGACGGCTTGCCCTCTTCGAAAGGAGCCCCGTGACGAGCCCCGTGAGACGTCTCTTCCTCGCCGGTCTTCTGTCGATCGCAGCGATCCCCACCGCCCGCGCGGAGCCGACGACCGTCCGGTTCCGCGGCACCGTGGTCCGGGCCGACTCGGAGCGCCTGGAGATCCGCCGCGCCAGCGGCAGCACCCTGGCGGTGCAGATGGGCCCCCGGACCCGCATCTACGCGGTCAACGGCGCCAGCCTGCGGGCGATCAAGCCGGAGAGCTACGTCAGCATCCTCGGCGCGTCCGATTCCGAGCCGCGGCAAGCGAGCGCCGTGACCCTGTACTCGCCCTCCGAGCGCGGATTCGAGGCGGGTAGCCAGTCGTGGGACACCGGGCAGGGTGCGCGCCTCACCGCCGGGTGGGTCGCCGACCTGCAGCGGGGCGCGCCGATGCGCCTGACCGTCGCCTACAACGGCGGCCAATCGTCCTTCGCGATCCCCGACGGCACGCCGGTGACGCAGTTCTCGCCGGGCGAGAAGGCGATGCTTCAGCCGGGCGCCGCCGTGACGATCTTCGCGCGCTCCGGCGACGACGGCGAGCTGGTGGCCGGGACGATCGCGGTGGGCCGCCAGGGCGTCGTGCCGGGGCTCTGACCCGGCCGGCCGGGACGCTGCGTCACCGACGGCGCAGCAAACCCGCGCGCCGACGCGGAAGCTGCGCTACACCGGTCGGTGATGACCGAGTCCGCCTTCACCCTCGATCCGCGCCTCTCGGCCGACACGGCCGAAGTGGGCGACCTCGCCCTGTGCCGCGTGCTGCTGATGGACGACGCCCGGTTCCCGTGGCTGATCCTCGTGCCGCGCCGCCCGAACCTCACCGAGATCACCGACCTCTCCGAAACCGAGGCGGCGGCGCTCTGGCAGGAGATCCATCTCGCCACGGGGGTGATGCAGGCCCTGTCCAAGCCCGACAAGGTCAATATCGGCGCGCTCGGCAACGTGGTGTCGCAACTCCACGTCCACGTCGTCGGCCGCTTCCGGTCGGATCCCGCCTGGCCGGGGCCGGTCTGGGGGTTCGAGACGCGCAAGCCCTACCCGCTCCACGCCCGCGCCCAGCTCCTCGAGCGCGCCGGCGCCCTCTTCTCCGCGGCCTGACCCTGGCATGACCGATCCCCGCGACACCCTCGGCTTCGTCCGCAACCGCCTCGACCGCCACTCGGCCGAGCAGCCCGAGGAGGCGGTGCCCGCCTTCGACACGCCCGAGGCCCGCCTCGTGCTGATCTGCGGCGACCGGATCGTGCTGCGCGGAGAGACCGCGCTGATCGCGGTCGCGGAGGCGGCGGGTCTCGAGGGCGGGACGCGCATCTTCCTCGGGCACCGGGACGGGCGGCCGGTCTTCGCCGCCGCCGCGCCCGCCGAGGCCGCGGAGCGCTTCGCCGACGGGCCGACCCGCACCCTCGACCTCCGGTCGATCGCCACCGAAGCCGCCGTGGAGGCCGAGGAGCTCGGCCTGCTCGCCGTGGCCAAGTCGATGCTCGACTGGCACGCCCGCCACGGCTTCTGCGCCAATTGCGGAACCGCGACCGTGGCGCGGGCCGGCGGCTTCCGGCGCGAGTGCCCGAGCTGCAGCGCCCACCACTTCCCCCGGGTCGACCCGGTGGTGATCATGCTGGTGCGCCGGGGCGACACCTGCCTGCTCGGCCGCGGGCCGCATTTCCGGCCGCACATGTATTCCTGCCTCGCGGGCTTCCTGGAGCCCGGCGAGACGATCGAGGACGCGGTCCGCCGCGAGGTGTTCGAGGAGACGCGGATCCGTGTCGGCGCGGTCACCTACCGGACGTCGCAGCCCTGGCCGTTCCCGTCCTCGCTGATGCTCGGCTGCGCCGCCGAGGGCCTCGACGCGGCCATCGTCACCGATCCGAGCGAGCTGGAGGATGCGCGCTGGTTCACCCGGGCCGAGGTCGCGGCCATGCTGGCGGGGACGCATCCCGAGGGGATCCAGGCCCCGCCGCCCATGGCGATCGCCAATTACCTGATGCGCGCCTTCGTGGCCGGCGAGACCTGAGCCCCGGAGCGTCGATGACTCCGGCGCTGCCGTCCTCGCGAGCGGAGCGAAGCAATCCAGGCGGCGCTCCGCTGACCGATGTCGCGCTGCCCTGGATCACGGCGCTCCGCTCGTGATGACGGAGCGGAACGCGTCGACCCACGCGCACGAAGGGGCAGCCGCTCTAGCCGGGCTTGCCGGCGCTCCGGCTCGGGTCGTCGGCGGGGTTGATGTACTTCAGCCCGAACGGGCCGGACCCGTTGACCTGCAACTCCACCGGCTCGTCAGTGGTCCAGAGGGAGTGGGGCATGTCCTCCGGGAGGTAGACGAAGCCGCCCGCCTTCAGGGCCGAGCCCTTGGTCCTGTCCAGGGTGCGCCCGTGCTCGTGATAGATCGAGCCCGAGAGGATCGTCAGCGTCTCCGGCTTCGCGTGGGTGTGCGGCGCGATCACCGAGTTGGCAGGGACCTTCACCCGCAGGACGAACGGGCCGGGCTTCGACGGATCGCCCGCGACCCGGCTGATCTGCGTGCCCTTCGGCAGGTTCGGCGGTCCCGGCTCGTAGATGGCCGCGGCTCCGTCAGGAACGACCACGAGGCCGGCGTGATCGTGTTCCGCGGCCGTCGCCGGCGCGACGCCTCCGAGCACCGCCAGCGCCGCTGCTGCGCGAAGCCAGGATCGCGTCATTCCACCCTCCCGAGATGTGCCGGGGATCTCGTCCCCGCGGCCTGTTGTGGCTCCGGCTCCCCTGTTGCCTAGGTTCCGCGGCCGCCGCAGATCGTCGCGGGAGGAGCTGGCATCGTCCCGCGGAGCGCCGTCCGCGTGGACAGCCTCAGACCGCGACCCGGCTCTGCTCGGCCTGGACCGGGAGCGCGCCGCGCATCTCGGAGAAGGCCTCGCCCACCATCAGCAGCGCCGGACCGTCGAGGCCGGCCGCCTCGACCCGGTCGGCGAGGTCGGCGGCCGTGCCGCGCAGCGCCTGCTGGTTCGGGCGCGTCGCGTTGAACACCAGCAGCGCCGGCGTCGCGGGCGCCAGACCCTCCGCCACGGCGCGCGCGAGCAGCGCCCGCAGGGTCCGTTTCGGCATGTAGACCACCGTGGTGACGCTCGGATCGGCGAGCGCGCCCCAGTTCAGATCGTCCGGCAGGGCGCCGCGGCGGTCGTGGCCGGTGACGAATTGCAGGCGGCGCGCGGCGTCGCGATGGGTCAGGGACAGGCCGAGGGACGCCGCCGCACCCTGTGCGGCCGAGACGCCCGGCACCACGGTCACCGGGATGCCGGCCGCCCGGCAGGCCTCGATCTCCTCGCCGGCCCGGCCGAAGACCAGCGGGTCGCCGGATTTCAGCCGCACCACCTGCTTGCCGGAGCGGGCGAGCTGCACCATCAGCGCGTTGATGTCGTCCTGGCGGCAGGACGGGCCGTGGCCGGTCTTGCCCACCAGCATGGTGCGGGCCTCGCGGCGGGCGTAGTCCAGGATCTCGGGTGCGACGAGGTCGTCGTAGAGGATGACGTCGGCGTTGCGCAGCGCCCGCAGCGCCTTGAGCGTGAGGAGCTCCGCGTCGCCGGGGCCGGCCCCGACCAGCGTCACGGCGCCCCCCTTCGGGGCGGTCTCGGTCTCGCCGAGCAGCTCGGCGAGATCCTGATCCGACGGCGCCCGGTCGGGCTCCGCGAAGGCCCGGTCGGTGAAGCGCTCCCAGAAGAAGCGCCGGTCGGCGAATCCGTGGAAGCGGGCGGTGACGCCGTCGCGCCAGTCGCGGGCGGCCGCGACCCAGCGGGCGAACCCGCGGGGCAGCATCGCCTCGATCCGGGCGCGCACGGTCTGGCCGAAGACCGGGGCGGCGCCCTCGGTCGAGATGCCGACCACCAGCGGCGAGCGGTTGACGATGGCGCCGAACTTCACGTCGCAGAGATGCGGCCGGTCCACCGCGTTGACGATGGCGCCGGCCCCGCGGGCGGCCGCCACGAAGGCGACGCACTCGGCCTCGTCCTCCATCGCGCCGATGCAGAAGGCCGCGCCCCAGAGATCGTCCGGGCTCCAGGCGCGCGCGTGCAGGACCACCTGCCCGTCGACGATCTCGCCCGGCACCGCGCGCAACTCCTCGCTGGGCTCGGGCGCGTAGACGTCGACATGGGCGCCGGCCGCCGCGAGGACCTTGACCTTCCAGGGGGCGCCGCCGGACGAGCCGGCGAGGACCACCCGCTTGCCGCGCAGGGGCACGAAGACGGGCAGCACCGCCAGCGGCTCCAGGCCGGCGGCCTTGGTCTCGCGGGGGGCGCGGGCTGCGCGCAGGGGGGTCTCGGTCACGGGCCTGTCCTGAATCGTCTCGAACCGGCCGCTGCCGTCTGCCCCCTCATCCTGAGGTGCTGCGCAGCAGCCTCGAAGGAGGGCTCCAGGGATTGCGCGGCCGGCTGGAGGGCGCCTTCGAGGCCCGCCGACGCGGGCGCCTCAGGATGAGGGGATCGGATGGGCCGATCAGTCCTCGTCAGCGAGTGTATCAGATAATCACGCGGCGCGGGCGGTCTGCCCGGCCAGCATCTTGCGGATCTCCGGTATGCACGAGCCGCAATTCGTGCCGGCCTTGCAGGCGGCGCCCACCGCCTCCACGGAGGCGGCGCCCCCCGCGATGGTCGTGGCGATGACGTCGGCGCCGACGCCGTGGCAGGCGCAGACCACCGGCCCTGCCGAAGCGGTGGCCGCGCGGCCCGAGAGCAGCGCCCGTCGCTCGGCGGGGCCGGGCGCCTCGGCTGCGAACAGGGCCTTGGCGGCCTCCCAATCCGGCCGTTCCCCGGCGGGCGCGTAGGCGAGGCAGGCGACGAGGCGGTCGCCGTCGTAGACCGCGCAGCGGTAGCGGTCGCGGGCGTGGTCGGCATATTCCGCCAGCTCGCAGCCCGACAGCGCCTCGCTCTGGATCAGCCCGCGCACCATAAGCGCCACCGCCCGGGAGCTGTCGGCGGTGGCGAACTGCGCGCCCCAGCCGCCGGTGATCGCGGCGCGCGCCCACCACCAGCCCTCGGGCATGGCCACCTGCCGGCGGGTCATCAGGAAGCCGCGGGCGCGGTAGCCGACGGGGGCGATCGCCGCGGGCGTCGCCTTGAGTTCGGGCTGACCCGAGACGGGGTCGGTCATGCCCCGCACCAGCGCCCCGACCCGGGCCTGCGACGCGAAGGCGCCGCCCCAGTGCATCGGCATGAACAGGCTGCCCGGCACCACCGTGTCGGTGGCCATCACCTCCAACTCGGCCGCGCCGTGCGCGGTCGTCAGCCGGGCGATGTCGCCCTCCACCAGGCCGTGGGTCGCCGCGTCGTCCGGATGGACCTCGACGAACGGGACGGCCCGGTGCGCCGAGAGGCGCTGGCTCTTCCCGGTGCGCGTCATCGTGTGCCAGTGGTCGCGGACCCGGCCGGTGTTGAGCATGAGCGGGAACGCCGTCGAGGCCGCGAGCGCGAGGGCCGGCGGCTGCACCGCGACGAAGCGGGCGCGCCGGTCGAAGGTGTAGAACCGGCCGTCGCCGAACAGCCTCGCCTTGCCCTGATGGGTGCCGCGAAAGCCGGAGCGCTTCGGGATCGGCCACTGAACCGGCAGGGTCACGTCGTAGGCGGCGTCGCCGATGTCCGCGAGCGCGCCGAGGTCGAAGTCGCGGGTGCCGTTGTTCTCGTAGGCCGAGAGCCCGGCATGCTCGCGGAAGATCCCCGCGGCGGAGTCGAACGCGAAGGCCCGGGCGTGGCCGAGGCGGCGGCCGACCTCGGCCAGCGCCGCCCAGTCCGGCCGGGCCTCGCCCGGGCTCGCGAGGAAGCGGCGCTGGCGCGAGATCCGCCGCTCGGAGTTGGTGACCGTGCCGTCCTTCTCGCCCCAGGCCTGGGCGGGGAGAAGCACGGTGGTCTTGCCGCATCCCCGGGCCGTGTCGGAATCCGCGACCGCCTCGGACACCACGTAGAGATCGAGCCCGGCGAGCGATTCGCGGATCGCGTCGGCCCGCGGCATCGAGACCAGCGGATTCGTGCCCATCACCCAGAGGGCCTTGATCTTGCCCCGGCTGACCGCCTCGAACAGCGCCACCGCCTTCATACCCTCGCCGGTGATGATCCGCGGGGCGCCCCAGTAGCGGCGCACCCGGTCCACCTCCTCGGGGGTGAAGTGCATGTGGGCGGCCAGCATGTTGGCCAGCCCCCCGACCTCGCGCCCGCCCATGGCGTTGGGCTGGCCGGTCAGGGAGAACGGACCCATCCCGGTCTCGCCGATGCGGCCGGTGATGAGGTGGCAGTTGATGATGCTGTTGCCCTTGTCGGTGCCCTGCGCCGACTGGTTCACCCCCTGCGAGAAGGCCGTGACGACCCGGCGGGTGCCGGCGAACAGGGCGTAGAAGGCCGCGATGTCGGCCTCCGGCGCGCCGGTGACGGCGGCGACCGCCGCCAGATCCGGCGCGATCTGGCGGGCGCGGTCGAGGGCGCCGTCGAGGCCGGCCGTATGGGAATCGACGAAGGCGCGATCGCGAAAACCGTTGTCGGACAGGTAGACCAGCAGGCCCGAGAACAGGGCGCTGTCGGTGCCCGGCCGGATGCCGAGGAACAGGTCGGATTCCTGGGCGGTCTGGGTCCGGCGGGGGTCGATGACCACGAACTTGGTGCCGCGGCGCTCCTTGGCGTCGGCCATGCGGCGGAACAGGATCGGGTGGCACCAGGCCGTGTTGGAGCCCACCAGCACGATCAGGTCGGCCTCGTCGAGATCCTCGTAGCAGCCCGGCACCGTGTCGGAGCCGAAGGCCCGCCGGTGGGCCGCCACCGCGCTCGACATGCAGAGCCGCGAGTTGGTGTCCACGTGCGGCGTGCCGATGAAGCCCTTCGCGAGCTTGTTGGCGACGTAGTAATCCTCGGTCAGGAGCTGCCCCGAGAGGTAGAAGGCGATCGCGTCCGGCCCGTGCTCGTCCGCCACCGCGCGGAGCTTGCCCACGACCGTGTCGAGCGCCGCGTCCCACGAGACCCGCGCGCCGTCGACCTGCGGGTGGAGCAGGCGGTTCTCGAGCGACAGGGTCTCGCCCAGCGCCGAGCCCTTCGAGCACAGGCGGCCGAAATTGGCCGGGTGGTCGGCGTCGCCCGCGATGGTGGCGCCGCCCTGCCCGTCCGGAGTCGCGAGCACGCCGCACCCGACCCCGCAATAGGGGCAGGTGGTCCGCACCGTCGGCGCCGCCACTGGCTGGGTCATGGCTGGATCCTCGCAGGGTCGTCCTGGGCGGGAGCAAGCTTCGCGCCGCTGTTCCCCTCCTCCTCGTGGGGAGGGGTCAGGGGGTGGGGTGGCTCAGGATCGAGCGTCTCGGTCCCTCCAGTCCCCCACTCCGATTCCCCTCCGCGACGGGGAGGAGCGCGCGGCGCGCCTCAGTACACGTCGGCCTGATACCGGCCGGCCTTCCTGAGCGCCGCGAGGTAGGCCACCGCGTCCTCGGGGCTCTTGCCGCCGAACTGCGCCGCCACGTCGATGATCGCCCGCTCGACGTCCTTGGCCATGCGCTTGGCGTCGCCGCAGACGTAGAAGTGCGCGCCGCCCTCGAGCCACTTCCACAGCTCGGCGCCGTTCTCGCGCATCCGGTCCTGGACGTACGTCTTCTCCTTGCCGTCCCGGGACCAGGCCAGGGACAGGCGGGTGAGCACCTTGTCGTCCTTCAGGCTGTTCAGCTCGTCCTTGTAGAAGAAGTCCGAGGCCTGCCGCTGGTGGCCGTAGAACAGCCAGTTGCGGCCCGGCGCCCGCGTGGCGGCGCGCTCGCGCAGGAAGGCCCGGAACGGCGCGATCCCGGTGCCGGGGCCGCACATGATCACGTCCTTCGACAGGTCGGCCGGCAGGCCGAAGCCGTGCGCCTTCTGGAGATAGACCTTCACCTTGGTCTGTTCCGGCAGGCGCTCGCCCAGGTGGGTGGAGGCGACGCCCAGCCGCAGCCGCGAGCGGTGGTTGTAGCGCACCGCGTCCACCGTCAGCGACACGCGGCCGACATCCATCTTCGGCGAGGACGAGATCGAGTACAGCCGCGGCTGCAGCTCGTCGAGGGCCTCGAGGAAGACCTCGGCGTCGGGCCGCGCACCGGGGAACTTGTGCAGCGCGCCGAGCACGTCGAGATAGGCGGCGTCGCCGTCCGGATCCTCGCCGGAGGCGAGCGCCTGGGCCTTCTTGCGCGCCGCGCCCGAGGTGAGCAGCGACAGGAGCTGGTAGAGGTTGTCGGGCGCCGCGCCGAGCGCGTAGTTGATCAGCAGGTGCTCGCGCAGGGTTTTTTCCCCGATCACCCGCTCGGGGCGGGCGCCGAGCTCCGCGATCACCGCGTCCACCAGCGCCGGGGCGTTGGCGGGGAACAGGCCGAGCGAGTCGCCGACCTCGTACTGGATCGGCGTGCCGTCGAGGCCGATCTCGACGTGCCACGTCTCCTTCTCGCCGCCCGGATCGTTGAGGCGGCGGCGGGACAGGAACAGCGCCTCGACCGGGTTCTCGCGGCAGTAGCCCAGCGGCCCGAGGTCGGCCGCCGCCTTCGGGGCGTCGTCGTCCGCCTTCGGCGCCGCGGGGGCCCCTCCGGCGGCGCCGAACTCCTCGTCCAGCTTCTTGAGCATGCGCAGGGTCTCTTTGCCGCCGGGCTGGCAAAGATTCAGGCGCGCCTCGTTCTTGAGGAAGATGGCGTTGGCGTAGTCCGCGCAGTTGTAGCCGCACTGGCCGCAATCCTGCTGGGCCATGGCGGCCATCAGCTTCTGCGGCTCGGACCGGTCCTTGGCCATCGCCATCCGGTCGCCGATCGGCACGGACGGGTCGTGCCAGGGCGCGTCGTCGTTGTCGGCGAGCTTCGGGCCGGTCGCGGGTGCATCGCCGGGGGCCAGCGCCGTGGCACCCGCGACGGAGGGGCCGAGCAAAGCCGCGAAATAGCCCGAGAGCCAGGCGCGCTGGTCCTCGTTGAAGGGCGCGGTCTCGGGGATCAGGACGAGGGGGGGCGAGACGTGCTGAGTCATGCGGCGGCCTTCAGGGCGGGCTGGTCCTCGGCGGCGTCGCGGAGCGCCTCCGCGCCGGTGCGGCCGGTGAAGGCCTGGAAGCTCTCCTCGGGCCCCTGGCGCAGGGCGAGGTAGGCGCGCAGCAGCGCCTCGACGCGGGCGGGCGCATCCTCGGCCTTCACGGCCTTCCAGATCTCGGTGCCGATCTTCGGGTTCTCGGCGAAGCCGCCGCCGACCACGACGTCGTAGCCCTCGACCGTGTCGCCCTCCTCGGAAACCACCACCTTGGCGCCGATCAGCCCGATATCGCCGATGTAGTGCTGGGCGCAGCTGTGGTGGCAGCCGGTGAGGTGGACGTTCACCGGCACGTCGAGGTTCGGCAGCGCCTGCTCGATGTGGTCGGCGATGACCAGGGCGTGACCCTTGGTGTCGGAGGCCGCGAACTTGCAGCCGCGGGCACCGGTGCAGGCGACGAGGCCGGAGCGGATGCCCGCGGCTTTCGTAGTCAGGCCGAGCGCGTCCACGCGGGCTTCGACTTCCGCCACCTTGGCGTCCGGCACGCCCGAAAAGATGAAGTTCTGCCAGACGGTCAGGCGGATCTGCCCGTCGCCGCATTCGGACGCGATCTTGGCGAGCGCCCGCACCTGATCGCTGGTCATCTTGCCGACCGGCAGCACGACTCCGACCCAGTTGAGGCCGGGCTGCTTCTGGGCGTGCACGCCGACATGGGCGAAGCGGTCGGTGGGCTTGCGCGGCGCGACGTGCTCCGGCGCGACCCTGTCGAGCTTGCGGCCGAGCTTGTCCTCGACGGCCGCGAGGTACTTGTCGAAGCCCCAGGCGTCGAGGACGTACTTCATCCGGCTCTTGTTGCGGTTCGTCCGGTCGCCGTTCTCGATGAACACCCGGATGATCGCGTCGGCGACCGCGTTGCACTGCTCGGGCTTCAGCACGATGCCGGTGTCGCGGGCGAGGTCCCGGTGGCCCGAGATGCCGCCGAGCACGAGGCGCATGTAGATGCCGGGCGCCACCGCGGCGCCGTCCAGCACTTCCACCGCCTGGAAGCCGATGTCGTTCGTCTCCTCCAGCGTCGGCATCACGCCGCTGCCGTCGAAGGCGACGTTGAACTTCCGCGGCAGGCCGTAGAGCGAGCGGTCGTTCAGGATCCAGGTGTGCCAGGACTTGGCGAGCGGGCGCGTGTCCAAGAGCTCCTGGGCGTCGATGCCGGCGGTGGACGAGCCGGTGACGTTGCGGATGTTGTCGGCGCCGGCGCCCTGGGCAGTCAGCCCGATATCGGTCAGCCCGTCGAGGAACGGCTGGGCGTGCTCGGGGCCGATCTCGCGCACCTGCAGGTTCGCCCGGGTGGTCACGTGGACGTAGCCGCCGCCGTGCTGGTCGGCGAGGTCGGCGACGCCCGCGAACTGCCAATGGTGCAGGATCCCGTTGGGGATCCGCATCCGGCACATGTACGAGACCTGATTGGGCGCGACCCAGAACATCCCGTGGTAGCGCCAGCGGAAATTGTCCTCCGGCTTCGGCTGCTTGCCGGCGGCGGCCTCCTGGATCAGGCGGTTGTGGCCGTCGAAGGGGTTCTCGGCGCGCTTCCACTTCTCCTGGTCGCAGAGCTTGCCGCCATCCTTGACGGTCCGGTCCTGAGCCTTGATGTGGATCGCGTCCGGGCCCGTGGGCTCGGCGGGCGGTGCGGCCGCCCCAGCCCCGCCGGCGGCGAGGCCGCCGGTCAGGCGGACGGCGGCGATCCCGGAGGCGAAGCCTTCGAGGTAGCGCTTCTGCTCGGCCTCGAACGCGCCCGCGGCGCTCTGGGTGGTGGTCTCGGACATCCGCGCCTCCTCAAGCAGCGAGCGGCTCGGGCACGGGGCGCCCGAACATCAAGTCGTCCAGATTCTCGATCGGGTCGCCGGAGCGGATCAGCCCCTTGCAGGCGCCCTGCTCGGCGATGTCGCCGACGAACACCGCGCCGATCAGCCGGCCGTCGCGCACCAGCAGCTTCCGGTAGTGGCCGGCGCCGGGGTCGGAGAGCACGATCGCCTCGGCATCGTCGGGCGTGTCCACGATCCCCGCCGAGAAGACCGGCAGGCCCGACACCTTGAGGCTCGTGGACAGGGCGGTGCCCCGGTACTCGGCCGGCTCCCCGACGAGGTGGCGGGCGAGCGTGTCAGCGTGCTCGTAGGCGGGCTCGACCAGGCCGTAGATCTGGCCGCGGTGCTCGGCGCACTCGCCGAGCGCGAAGATGCGCGGGTCCGAGGTCGTCATCCGGTCATCGACCGTGATGCCCCGGCCGATCGCCAGCCCCGCGGCCTGGGCCAGTGCCACCGAGGGGCGCACGCCCACCGACATCACCACGAGGTCGGCCGGGAGCGCGGTGCCGTCCGCCAGGACCAGACGCTCGACCCGGGACGCGCCCTCGATCCGGGCGGTGTCGGCCTTGAGGATGACCCGCACGCCCCGCGCCTCCATGGCGCGCTTCACCAGCCCGGCGGCGTGGTGATCGAGCTGGCGCTCCATCAGCCGGTCCATGACGTGGAGGAGCGTGGTCTCGACACCGAGGCGCGCGAGCCCGACCGCCGCCTCGAGGCCCAGGAGGCCGCCGCCGATGACGATGGCCCGGGCGTGCCGGACGGCCGCCGTGCGGATCGCCGCCACGTCGGCGAGGTCGCGGAAGGTGATGACGCCGGGAAGGTCCATGCCGGGCTTCGGCAGGCGGATCGGCAGGGAGCCGACCGCGAGGACCAGCCTGTCGAAGGGCAGGACGTGGGTCTCGCCGACGACGACGAGCCCGTTCTCCCGGTCGATCCGCGTCACCGGCGCGCCGGTGATCAGGCGGATGCCGTGATCCGCGTACCAGTCGAGGCCGCGGAAGGCGCAGGCCGCCTCGTCGACCTCGCCGCCGAGCAGCGAGGAGAGCAGGACCCGGTTGTAGGCGGCCGTGGGCTCGGCCCCGATGCAGGTGATCTCGTAGCGGCCGGGCGCGGCCTCGGTCAGCCGCTCCAGGAAGCGCAGGGAGGCCATGCCGTTGCCGACGACGACCAGCCTCTCGCGCGGCGGGCCGTTCCCGGCGCGCGCGTCGTGTCCGCGTGTGTCCTTAGGGGATGTCGCCATCGCTCGATCGCGTCTGGAACCTCGATTGCAGGGTCGTTGGCGGACCGCCCACGAAAAAGCCGCTGCCGGTCGTCTCCCGGCAGGCTTCAGCCTCAGGGAGAACCGGATCAGCGGCCTCGCTGACGGCGCTGTCCGTCGCCTTTGACGGACCCAGGGAGGATTGCAGGTTCCGTGCCAGACGCGACGCGGCCCGCGAGGGGCGCGCGGATCCCCAGGATCAACGGCGCGCGGGTGCTTGGCAGCGGGTCGGAGCGGCGGCCGCGGCACTGCACAAAAACTGTGCGGCCCGTCGCAAAAGCGATCACCGGCAGACCGGAGCTTCGGGGGCGTGGTGAGAGGTCGGGAGATTCCAGAGCTCGCGGCGGCGGCGGGCTCGCGCGCAGTCGATCGGTGCGCGTGCACGAGTGGCGCGATCGGCGATGCGACGTTTTTGACTGAGATCTAATGAATTCGATAATTGCCGCAGCGATGCCGCTGCGCCGTTGTCTACAGTATCGTGTTGGCGGAAGCGCGACGTCGTCCCATAGACGTCTCGCGGGCGTCCAGACCCTCGTCGTGATCCGACGTCTGGAAGCGGCGATCCGCTAGAGCAAGGTCGACAGCATCGCCAGAAGCCCCAGCGTCGGCATCGCGCCGGCGGCCAGGACCCAGTACCAGGCGTGGTGCGAGCCCGCCCGACGATTGTCGTTGCAGGCGCGGGGCACCCGGCCTCCCCGGGTCACATAGCGTCGAAGCTCGACCCGCCCGCGCGGATGCGAGATCAACGATCCAGTTTCGAGCTTGCGGCATCCAGGCATGGCGGAAGCACAACGGGCGAGCCTGCCCGACGTTCCGCGACTGTTCGCGTCGATTCCGCGGGCCCGTGACGAACGGCGCGAAGTGTCGCCGCCATCAGGAATCGGCGATCGCCGCCCGGTACAGATCCGGCCTGTAGACGGTCGCGATCGCCGCCGCGATGTCGAACTGCGCGGGGACCTGCTGCGTCGCCCGCATCTGCTCCAGCAGCCACCGGGCCTGCGCGGCGCGCGGCTCCTCGACCGCCTCGCCGAAGCGGATGCGCGGGCCCGGCTCGGCGGACGCGACCGGATCGCCGGCGAAGGCCCGCCCGACCAGAGCGGGATCGAGGTCGAGGTAGGTCCGGCGGGCGAGGCGATGGATCAGTTCGGTCCGGTTGTCCGGATCGGCGCACCAGCGTCCGGCGCGCGCGACCGCCCGCACCAGCGGCAGGATCGCGCCGTCGAGCCGCGCGGAAACGGCCAGCACCTTCTCGGTCGCGTTCGGCGCGAGGGCGCTGCCGTGGACCGCGATCCGCCCGTGGCCGGCCGCGGCCGCCACGTCGTTCCAGGGCGCGCCCGCGCAGAACCCGTCGACCAGGCCGCGCGCCAGGGCCTCCACGCAATGCTGCGGCGGGACCACGACCGTGCGGAACGCCGCCGCGTCGAGGCCGCCGGCCTCGGCGAACAGCCGCACTTGGTAGCTGTGGCACGAGAAGGGGTGCACCGTGCCGAGCGTCAGGGGGCTGCCGGCGCGGTGCCGCGCCTCCGCCACGCCCGCGAAGGCGCGGGCGACATCCGCCACGGCCTCGCTGTCCGGGTCCATCGTGGTCCAGAGGGTGCGGGACAGCGTGATGGCGTTGCCGTCGGTGCTGAGCTGGAGCGGCACGATCAGGTCGGAGGGCGGACCCGACAGGGCGAGCCGGCTCGCCAGCGCCAGCGGCGCCAGCATGTGCGCACCGTCGAGATGGCCGAGCGCCAGCCGGTCGCGCAGCGTCGCCCAGGAGGGCTCGGCTGTGAGGTCGAGGTCGAGCCCCTCGGCCCGGGCGAAGCCCAGCTCGTGGGCCGCGATCAGGGGCGCCGCATCGCAGAGCGGAACGTAGCCGAGCTGGAGCCTCATCCGAGCAGGTCCGCGGTGGTGACGATCGCCCGGGCGATGTCGGCGATCTTGCGCTTCTCGTTCATGGCCTTGCGGCGCAGCTGCTTGTACGCCTCGTCCTCGGAGAGGCCCTTCATGGTCATCAGGATGCCCTTCGCCCGCTCGATCAGCTTGCGATCGGCGAGTTCGCCCCGCGCCTCCGTCAACTCGCGCTGGAGGCGCGCGAAGGCGTTGAAGCGCAGGATCGCGATGTCGAGGATCGACTTGATCCGCTCCGCGCGCAGCCCGTCCACCACGTAGGCGGAGATGCCGGCATCGACGGCGGCCTGCATCATGGTCGAGTCCGAGCGGTCGACGAACATCGCCACGGGCCGCTCGACCTGCCGGGAGACGCCCGACATCTGCTCCAGGATGTCCCGGCTCGGGCTCTCCAGATGGATCACCACCACGTCGGGCTTGAGCGCGGCGACGCGCTCCATGAGGTCGGCGGTGTCGGGAATCACGACCACGCGCCCGATTCCGGCGGCGCGCAGGCCCTCTTCCAGGATCGCCGCGCGGGCGCGGCTCGGGTCGATCACGGCGACGGTGAGATTGGTTTCGGTCATCTTGGCCCGGTACGGGGCGGGTCTTCTTCTGGAGCCCGGCCCGGCTCGGGCCACCGCAAGCTAAGCAAGGCCCGTGCCCGCGGCGGGCCCGTCGGCGGAGGTTTCCGCGGAATCCCATCCCGCGGCACCAGTAACCCCTGCGCAAAGAAACGGTCCAGCTTCCGCCGCAATGCTGGCCGCACTGTGCAGGCCTCGCGGCGGTCAGGGAGATCGGTGATTCGGATGCGCAGGCCAGATCAGCCCGCCCTGACGGACGCCGCCCACGGCCGCGTGTCCATGCCCTTCCTGCCGACGCTGGCCGTCGTGGCAATCCTGGGCGTGGCCTCCCTCTACTGCCCGACCTCGAAGCCGGGACAGCCCGACGCACGGGCCGAGGCGGGGGTGTCCGCCGCTCCCGGACCCACGGATTTCGCGCCGATGGCCGCCGTCGCGGCGCCGGGCCGTCCGCCCGCCGTGATCGCGTTCGCCGAGCAGTACCCGCTCGACGCCGTGATCGCGCGGACGGGGTCCCTGCCCGCCCGTCCGGCCGTGGCCGCCCGCGCGACCTCTCACGTCGCGGCCGCGGGCCGGCACGCCTGCCCGGGCCGGCGCTGCCCCGAGACGCCGCGCAGCAACCCCGATCCCATGGCGCCCGCGCGCGCGGCGGCCGGCGATGAGGTCGAGGACGCCCTGCTCCCGTCGCAGGCCCTGCCCTTCGCGGCCTCGGTGGTGGAGACCCTGGTTCCGGCCGCGCGGGCCGTCGGCGACGCGGCGAATCTCGTGCGCAGCAGCGCAAAGGCGGTCCAGGGCACGGTGGCCCTGGCCGTGGCCGACTGCCTGCGCTGACCGCGCCCGGCGGCGAGCGCCCGAACCTCTGGATCTCGTGACCCGACGTCCTAGGTGCGTCGCAGCGGACGGCCCGGACGGCCGGCCGCGGACCGGAGCCGGGGCCGGATGGCTGCACGCATCGAGGATTACGCGCTCGTCGGGGATTGCCGCAGCGCCGCGCTGATCAGCCGGCAGGGCAGCGTCGACTGGCTGTGCTGGCCGCGCTTCGACGCCGCCGCCCTGTTCACCAGCCTCCTGGGAACCGAGGCTCACGGTTTCTGGAAGATCTTCCCCGAGGCCGAGAACGTCGAGACCCGCTGGTCCTACCGGCCGGGCAGCCTCGTGCTGGAGACCCGCCACACGACGCGGCAGGGCGAGGTCCTGGTCACGGATTTCATGCCGGTCGGCGACGGGTCCCATCTGGTGCGGCTCGTCGAGGGCGTGCACGGGCGCGTCGCCATGCGGATGGAGATGGCGGTCCGCTTCGATTACGGCTCGGCCGTGCCCTGGGTCTCCCGCTCGGAGCTGGGCGACCTGCGCGCCGTCTCGGGCCCCCACAAGGTCGTGCTGCGCACCGACGTCCATCTCAAAGGATCGGACGCGCAGACGACGGTCTCCGAGTTCACCGTCCACGCCGGCGAGAAGCACCGCTTCGTCCTGAGCTACGGCCCCTCGCACGAGGACGACCCGGCCCCGATCGAGCCGCGCAAGGTCCTCGAGGCCACCGACCAGCACTGGCGCGAATGGTCGTCGCGCTGCACCGGCGGCACGGAATGGGACCGGATGCTCCAGCGCTCGCTGCTGACCCTCAAGGCGCTGATCTACGAACCCACCGGCGGCATCGTGGCGGCGCCCACTGCCTCGCTGCCCGAGGGGCTCGGCGGGATCCGGAACTGGGATTACCGCTTCTGCTGGCTGCGCGACTCGACCCTGACGCTGATCGCCCTGATGGACGGGGGCTACATCGACGAGGCGCGCGACTGGCTGGGCTGGCTGCTCCGGGCCGTGGCGGGCAATCCCGAGCAGGCGCACATCCTCTACGGCATCGCCGGCGAGCGGCTGCTGCCCGAGATCGAGCTGGACTGGCTGCCGGGCTACGAGAACTCGCGGCCCGTCCGCATCGGCAACGCTGCCGCCAGCCAGTTCCAGCTCGACGTCTACGGCGAGCTGTTCGACGCGCTCTATCAGGCCCATGCCCGCGGCCTGCCGGTGAGCAAGGACGGGATACGGGTCGGTCTCGCGATCCTGAACCACCTGGAGACGGCGTGGCGCGAGCCCGACGAGGGGATCTGGGAGGTGCGCGGCGGACGCCGCCACTTCACCCACTCGAAGGTGATGGCCTGGGTGGCGTTCGACCGGGCCCTGCGCATGCACGAGATGCACGAGAACGGCGCCACCGACGAGCAGGCCGCGCGCTGGCGCGCGATCAAGGACGAGATCCACGCCGAGGTCTGCGAGAAGGGCTTCGATCCCGCCCTCAACAGCTTCGTGCAGTCCTACGGCGCGAAGGCGCTGGACGCGAGCCTGCTGCTCATCGCCCATACCGGCTTCCTGCCGCAGCACGATCCCCGGGTGGTCGGCACCGTGGAGGCGATCGGAAAGGGGCTGATGCGGGACGGCTTCATCCTGCGCTACGAGACCGAGGGGCAGACCACCGACGGGCTGACCGGCACCGAGGGGGCTTTCCTCCCCTGCACCTTCTGGTACGTCGACAACCTCATCGGCCTGGGGCGGCGCGACGAGGCCGGGGCGCTGATCGGGCGCCTGATCGGCATCTGCACCGATCTCGGCCTCGTCAGCGAGGAATACGACGTGCAAGCCAAGCGTCTTGTGGGTAACTTCCCTCAGGCGTTCACCCACGTCGCGCTCGTCAACACGCTGCTCAGCTATACGCGCGGCGAAGGGCCGGCGGATCGGCAGGGTGGTAAGGCCAACGGAGCCCCTCCCGCCGTCCTACGGCAGCGCGAAGCCGCGAAGCGGACCGCGCGAGGCGAACTGGAAGACGCGACATCATGAGCGGTGCTGACACTCCCGCCAAGGCGGCCCTCGCTGAGATCGATACGCTCAGCATCAACACGATCCGGACGCTCGCGATCGACGCGGTGCAGAAGGCCAACTCCGGCCATGCCGGCGCGCCCATGGCGCTGGCGCCTGTCGCCTACACCCTGTGGAACCGCTACCTGCGCTACGACCCCGCGCACCCGCACTGGCCGAACCGCGACCGGTTCGTGCTGTCCTGCGGCCACGCCTCGATGCTGCTCTACGGGCTGCTGCACCTCGCGGGCGTCGCCGAGAGCGACGGCGGCAACGCCCCGGCGGTGTCGCTGGAGGACATCAGGAAGTTCCGCCAGCTCGACAGCCGCACCCCGGGCCACCCGGAATACCACTTCACCACCGGTGTCGAGACCACGACGGGCCCGCTCGGCCAGGGCGTCGCCAACTCGGTCGGCATGGCCATGGGCAGCCGCTTCCTCGGCCAGCACCTGAACCGGCCGGGCCTGCCGCTGTTCGACTACAACGTCTACGCGGTCTGCTCGGACGGCGACCTCATGGAGGGCGTCGCCTCGGAGGCCGCCTCTCTGGCCGGCCACCTGCGGCTCGCCAACCTCTGCTGGATCTACGACGACAACACCGTCACCATCGAGGGCCACACGGAGCTGGCCTTCGGCGAAGAGGTCGCGACCCGGTTCCTGGCCTACGGCTGGCAGGTGCTGCGCGTGGCCGACGCCAACGACGTGCACGCGCTGGCGGGCTCGATCGAGACCTTCCTGGCCACCAACGACCGCCCGACGCTCATCATCGTGAAGTCGGTGATCGGCTACGGCGCGCCGAAGAAGCAGGGCACCTCCAAGGCCCACTCGGACGCGCTCGGCGAGGACGAGGTGAAGGGCGCCAAGCGCGCCTACGGCTGGCCGGAGGACGCCCAGTTCCTCGTGCCGGACGGCGTGCAGGAGAACTTCCGCAACGGCATCGGCAAGCGCGGCGCCGGCCTTTACGACGCGTGGCAGGACCTGCTCGGCAAGGCGAAGGCGGCCGATGCCGATCATGCCGAGGACCTGAACGCCTTCCTGGAAGGCCGCCTGCCGGCCGGCTGGGACAAGGACATCCCGGTCTTCGAGCCGGACGCCAAGGGCCTCGCCACCCGCGAATCCTCCGGCAAGGTGCTGAACGCCATCGCCCAGCACGTGCCGTTCCTGCTCGGCGGCTCGGCGGATCTGGCCCCGTCCAACAAGTCGAACCTGACCTTCGAGGGCGCGGGCTCGTTCGGCCCGTTCTCGCCGGGCGGTCGCAACCTGCATTTCGGCGTCCGCGAGCACGCCATGGGCTCGATCGTGAACGGGCTCGGCCTCTCCGGGCTGCGGGCCTACGGCGCGACCTTCCTGGTCTTCGCGGACTACATGCGGCCGCCGATCCGGCTCGCCTCCCTGATGGAGCTGCCGGTCTTCCACATCTTCACCCACGACTCGATCGGCGTGGGCGAGGACGGGCCGACCCACCAGCCGGTGGAGCAGCTCCTGTCGCTGCGCTGCATCCCGGGCCTCGTGACCCTGCGCCCGGCCGACGCCAACGAGGTCGCCGAGGCCTACCGGGTGATCTTCACGCTGAAGAACCAGCCGGCGGTTCTCGCCCTCTCGCGCCAGCCGCTGCCGACCCTCGACCGCGCGAAGTACGGGGCCGCCTCCGGCACCGCCAAGGGCGGCTACGTGCTGGCCGACAGCGAGGGCACGCCCGACGTGATCCTGCTCGCGTCGGGCTCCGAGGTGCAGCTCTGCGTCGGCGCCTACGAGGCCCTGAAGGCCGAGGGGGTGAAGGCCCGGGTGGTGTCGATGCCGTCCTGGGACCTGTTCGAGCGCCAGGACGAGGCCTACCGCGATTCGGTGCTGCCCCCCGCCGTCAAGGCCCGGGTGGCCGTCGAGCAGGGCAGCGTCATCGGCTGGGACCGCTACGCCGGCTCCGAGGGCGCGATCATCGGCATGCACACCTTCGGCGCCTCGGCGCCGATCAAGGATCTCCAGACCAAGTTCGGTTTTACCCCCGAGAAGGTCCTGGACGCCGCGAAGGCGCAGGTGGCCAAGCACAGGACGTAGCCCGGGGGCCCGCTCTCCCGCCCGATCCGGGCGGGAGGGTGCGTTCGGGCGAGAGTACGCGGTACGCGAGGCGAGGAACCGACATGAACGCGCTCAAGGCCCTGCACGACGAACAGGATCAGGCGGTCTGGCTCGACTTCGTGGCCCGCGGATTCATCGAGAAGGGCGAGCTGAAGCAGCTCGTGGAGCGCGACGGCCTGCGGGGCGTCACCTCCAACCCGTCGATCTTCGAGAAGGCGATCGGCCACTCGGACGAGTACGACGACAGCCTGAAGGCCGTGCAGGCGACCGGCGACAGCCGCGTCATCGACCTCTACGAGGGGCTCGCCATCGCCGACATCCAGGCGGCCGCCGACGTGCTCCGCCCGGTCTACGAGGCGAGCGACGGCGCCGACGGCTACGTCAGCCTGGAGGTCTCGCCCTACCTCGCCCTCGACACCGAGGAGACGCTGGCCGAGGCGCGGCGCCTGCACAAGGCGGTCTCGCGCGACAACCTGATGGTGAAGGTGCCGGCCACGCCGCAGGGCATTCCGGCGATCCGGCAGCTGACCAGCGAGGGCATCTCGATCAACGTCACCCTGCTGTTCTCGCAGGAGGCCTACGAGGCCGTGGCCCGCGCCTTCATCGACGGTCTCGACGCGCGCGCGAAGGCCGGCCACGACGTGTCGCGGATCGCCAGCGTGGCGAGCTTCTTCATCAGCCGGATCGACGTGCTGGTCGACAAGCTCCTCGACGAGAAGATCGCGCAGGCCAACGACCCGGACGAGAAGTTCGCCCTGGAGCAGCTCAAGGGCAAGGTGGCGATCGCCAACGCCAAGCTGGCCTACCAGCGCTACAAGACGATCTTCGCCGAATCCAAGTGGACCGCCCTGGCCGAGAAGGGCGCCAAGGCGCAGCGCCTGCTCTGGGCCTCCACGGGCGTGAAGAACAAGGCCTACTCCGACGTCCTCTACGTCGAGGAGCTGATCGGGCCGAACACCGTCAACACGATGCCGCCCGCCACCATGGACGCGTTCCGCGACCACGGCGTGGTGCGGGCGACGATCGAGGAGGACGTGCCGGGCGCCGAGGCGGTGATGAGCCGCCTCGCCCGGGCCGGGATCGACATCGAGGCGGTCGCCGAGCAGCTGGTGAAGGAGGGCGTGCAGCTCTTCATCGACGCCGCCGACAACCTGCTGGGCGCCGTCGCCGGCAAGCGCGTCGCGCTGCTGGGGCACCGGCTGGACGGCCAGAGCCTCGCCATGGACGACACCCTGGCGACCGAGGCGAAGAAGGCCGTCGAGTCCTGGCGTGCCAGCGGGTCGATCCGCCGGCTCTGGGCGGGCGACGCCTCGGTCTGGTCCGGCCACGACGAGGCGAGCTGGCTCGGCTGGCTGCACATCGTCGAGGAGGAGCTCGAGAAGGCCGCCGACTACGCCGCCTTCTCCGACTGGGTGAGGGCGCAGGGCTTCACCGACGCGGTCGTGCTCGGCATGGGCGGGTCGAGCCTCGGCCCGGAGGTCCTGAGCCTGACCTACGGCCAGCGCGAGGGATTCCCGAAGCTCCAGATCCTCGACTCGACTCACCCGGATCAGGTGCGCGCCCTGGAGGCGAGCATCGACCTGGCCAAGACGCTGTTCATCGTCGCGTCCAAGTCCGGCTCGACCCTGGAGCCGAACGTCTTCCGCGACTACTTCCTGGCCCGCGCCAAGGCGGTGCTCGGCGACCGGGCCGGCGACCACTTCGTGGCCGTGACCGATCCGGGCTCCGACATGGAGCGCGCCGCGCAGGCGGACAACTTCAAGAAGATCTTCTACGGCGTGAAGCAGATCGGCGGGCGCTACTCGGTGCTTTCCGCCTTCGGCCTCGTGCCGGCCGCCGCCATGGGCCTCGACGTGAAGGCGCTCCTCGAGACCGCCCGCATCATGGTCCGCTCCTGCGGCCCGGCCGTGCCGCCGGCCGTGAACCCGGGCGTCCTGCTGGGTACGGCCATCGGAGCCGCGGCGCTCGCCGGCCGCGACAAGGTGACGACCGTCGCCTCCCCGGCGATCGCGAGCTTCGGCGCCTGGGCCGAGCAGCTGATCGCGGAATCGACCGGCAAGCAGGGCAAGGGCCTCGTGCCGGTGGATGGCGAGCCGGTCGGCGTTCCGGCGGTCTACGGCCACGACCGGTTCTTCATCTACCTCCGCCTCGACGGCAACGCCGAGGCCTCGCAGGACGAGGCCCTGCGCGCCCTGGAGCGGGACGGCCACCCGATCGCCCGCATCACTCTGGATTCGATCGAGCAGCTGCCGCAGGAATTCTACCGCCTGGAGATGGCCACCGCGGTGGCCGGCGCGGTGATCGGGATCAACCCGTTCGACCAGCCCGACGTCGAGGCCAGCAAGGTCGAGACCAAGAAGCTGTTCGCCGAGGCCGAGGCGAAGGGCGCCCTCCCCGCCGAGACGCCGCTCTACGAGGACGACTGGGTGGCGCTCTACGCCGATCCGCGGAACGCCGACGCCCTCAAGCCGGCCGCCGAGGGGCTCGAGGCCGCGATCAAGGCGCAGATCGGACGCCTGAAGGACGGCGATTACCTGGGGCTCCTGGCCTACGTCCCGCGCGACGCCGAGGCCGCCGCCATCCTGCAGGAGCCGCGGATCGCCGTGCGCGACGCCCGCAAGGTCGCGACCTGCCTGGAATTCGGGCCGCGGTTCCTCCACTCGACCGGCCAGGCCTACAAGGGCGGCCCGGACACCGGCGTGTTCCTGCAGATCACTTCGGACGCTGCGGAGGACTTGCCGATCCCGGGCCGGAAGCTCGGGTTCAGCACCGTCGTCGCGGCGCAGGCGCGGGGGGACTTCGCCGTCCTCGCCGAGCGCGGCCGACGGGCGCTGCGGGTCCATCTCAAGGGCGGCGACACGAAGGCCGGCCTCGTCCGGGTCGCGGCAGCCCTGAAGATGGCGGTCGTCTAGCCGCCCCGGACCGGCGGCGGGGTGCTTCCCGGCCCGCCGCCGGGCCGCCGCGGCAGGCCTCGTCCCGCGAGCGGGCGAGGCGCGCGGATCGCCTGTGACGTCGGTGAAGCCGTAGGGGCCTGACCCTCGCCGCGCGGGGGCAATCGGTAAGGAAGGGCAGCAATGCAACTCGGCATGATCGGCCTCGGCCGGATGGGCGGCAACATCGTCCGGCGTCTCCTGCGCGACGGGCATACCGCCGTGGTGTTCGACCAGAACCCGGCGGCCGTCGCCGCCCTGGTCGAGGCCGGCGCGGTCGGCGCGTCGAGCCTGGAGGATCTGGTCTCCAAGCTGGAGGTGCCGCGCGCGGCCTGGGTGATGCTGCCGGCCGGGGCGATCACCGAGCAGACCGTCGAGGCGCTCTCGGGGCTGATGCAGGCGGACGACTGCATCATCGACGGCGGCAACTCCTTCTACGGCGACGATGTCCGCCGCGGGGCCGCCCTGAAGGAGAAGGGCCTGCACTACGTGGATGTCGGCACCTCGGGCGGCGTCTGGGGCCTGGAGCGCGGCTACTGCATGATGATCGGCGGCGACAAAGAGGCGGTCGACCGCCTCGACCCGATCTTCAAGACCCTGGCGCCCGGCATCGGCGACATCCCGAAGACGCCGAACCGCGAGGGGCGCGACCCCCGCGCCGAGCAGGGCTACATCCACGCGGGGCCGACCGGCGCCGGCCACTTCGTCAAGATGGTCCATAACGGCATCGAGTACGGCCTGATGCAGGCCTACGCGGAGGGTTTCGACATCCTCCGCCACGCCAACGCGTCCGACCTGCCGGCCGAGCGCCGCTTCGATCTCAACATGGGCGACATCGCCGAGGTCTGGCGCCGCGGCAGCGTCGTCTCGTCCTGGCTACTCGACCTGACCGCCCAGGCGCTCGCGGGCGACGAGCAGCTCACCGACTTCTCCGGCTACGTCGAGGACTCGGGCGAGGGCCGCTGGACCATCAACGCCGCCGTCGAGGAGGGCGTCCCGGCGACGGTGCTCTCCGCCGCCCTCTACCGCCGCTTCCGCTCCCGCGAGCACGCGAGCTACGCCGACAAGCTGCTCTCGGCGATGCGCAAGGGCTTCGGCGGCCACCAGGAGCCGAAGGGCTGAGCGGGACGCCCGCAGGCCGACCTGTCCGACCCCCGAAGCCGCAGGGCCCGAACCCATGAGCCTTCCCGTCGGAACCCACGTCCTGAAGGATCCGGAGGCGGTCGCTCGCGAGGCGGCCGAGCGGATCATCGTGGCCTGCGGCGAGAGCCGGTCCGAGCGGATCGCGCTCTGCCTCTCGGGCGGCTCGACGCCCAAGGTGCTGTACGGCCTGCTCGCCGGGCCGGACTACGCGGCCCGGGTGCCGTGGGAGCGGATTCACTGGTTCTTCGGGGACGACCGCGCCGTGCCTTGGGACGATCCGCGCAGCAACGTCCGGATGGTCCGGGAGGCGTTCGGCCACGGGTCCCGGATCCCGCCGACGCATCTCCACTTCATCCCGTCCGACGCGGGCCCGGAGGCGGGCGCCCGCGCCTACGAGCGGACGCTCCTCGACTTCTACGGCGCCGAGCGCCTCGATCCCGCCCGGCCGCTGTTCGACCTCGTGCTGCTCGGCCTCGGCGAGGACGGCCACACCGCCTCGCTGTTTCCCGGCAAGCCCGCCGTCGACGAGACCCGGCGGCTCGTCGCCGCCGTGCCGGAGGCCGGCCTGGAGCCGTTCGTCCCCCGGGTCAGCCTGACGCTGCCGACGCTCGCGTCCTCCCGGCACGTGCTGTTCCTCGTCACCGGGGCCGGCAAGCGGGCGCCGCTGGCCCGGCTGGCCGCCGGCGAGTCCCTGCCCGCCGGGCGCGTGACCAGCACCGGCGCCGTGGCGTGGCTGCTCGACGAGGCCGCCGCCGGTCAAATCTGACCGTCGATCCTGCTACCCGCGGACGGCCCGTCCGCGCGCGTGGCTGTGCTTCGCCACCAGGGTCGGGATTCCGGCGTCAGTCTCGCGAGGATGACGGCACCCTCGCAACCGGATTTCCCGCGCGCGTGGTTTCGCGCAATGATCTTGCCGTCGGGCGCCATATCGCGCTCGAGAACGCAACCCGCCGGTTCCGGGCCTCGGATATCCTTCGCGCAGCCTCGTGAAGGGCACCGAAGGAGACCGGCCGATGCCGCAGACCACGACCCCGACCGACGTCGAGGCGATGATGGCGAACCTCGCCCGCTCCGCGCGCCGCTCGCCGGAGGCCTATCTGGCCTCGGCCCGGGCGACCCTGGTGCGCCTGCTGGCCCAGCCGGACCTGCTCGATCCGTCGCGGCTGGTCGGCCGGGGGCCCGGCCTGAGCCGGAACCTCCTGTTCGGCACCGAGGCGATCAGCGTCTGGGCGATGGTCTGGGCGCCCGGCACGGTCACGCCGGTCCACGACCATCACTGCTCGTGCTGTTTCGGCCTGCTGCGCGGCAGCCTGCGGGAGACGTGGTACCGCCCGATCAGCGAGACCCACGCGGTGGCGACGCGGGACGTCGTCCGCGCGCCCGGCTTCGTCGCCTGCATGATGCCCTCGGGACCCAACCTGCACCGGATCGCGAACGATGGGCCGGAGGCGGCCGTCTCGATCCACGTCTACGGCTACGACCACCGGGCGCAGGACTCGTCGATCCACCGGACCTACGCGGTGGCGGCGGGCTGAGTCCCGCCGCGGCGCGGCCGCGTCACGCCACGTAGATCGTCGGGACGGCGGTCGTGTACTTCATCTCCTCCATGGCGATGGAGGAGGACAGGTTCGAGAAGTCGAGCTTGGCGATGAGGCGCTGGTAGACCGCGTCGTAGGCCTCGATATCCGGGACGACGATCCGCAGCAGGTAGTCGATCTCGCCGGTCAGGCGCCACGCCTCGACGATCTCCGGGAAGCCGGCGACCACCCGCCGGAACGCGTCCGACCAGTCGGCGGCGTGGCGCGGCGCCTTGACGGCCACGAACACCGTGGTGGGGACGTTGACCTTGCGGCGGTCCACCAGGGCGACCCGGCGGCGGATCACCCCGGAGGCCTCCAGCTTCTTCACCCGCCGCCAGCACGGCGCCGCGCTGATGCCGACCTGCTCGGCGAGCTCGGCCACCGGGAGGGTCGCGTCCTGCTGGAGGAGATCGAGGATCTTCCGGTCCACGGCGTCCATGCGAGCGATGCTCCCGTCGGCGGGTCCGGACCGGACTACAGGGCGAAGTGCTTCGACAGCTTGAGCCCCTGGGCCTGGTAGTTCGAGCCGGCGCCCGCCCCGTAGAGCGTCTCCGGCAGGTCGAGCATCCGCTCGTAGACGAGGCGGCCGACGATCTGCCCGTCCTCCAGGAGGAAGGGCACGTCGCGGGAGCGGACCTCCAGCACGGCCCGCGCGCCCGCGCCGCCGGCCCCGGCATAGCCGAAGCCCGGGTCGAAGAAGCCCGCGTAGTGGACGCGGAACTCGCCCACCAGGGGATCGAACGGCACCATCTCGGCGGCGTGGTCCGGCGGGACCTGCACCGCCTCCTTGGAGGCCAGGATGTAGAACTGGCCGGGATCGAGGATCAGGCTGCCCGACCCGTCGGCCGCGAGGGGCTCCCAGAAATCCGCGGCCCGGTGGCGGCCGGGGGCGTCCACGTCCACGAGGCCGGTGTGGCGCTTCGCCCGGTAGCCGATCAGGCCGTCGAAGCCGGCGAGGTCCACCGACACCGCCACGCCGCCCTGGAAGGACGGGTTGCCGGCGTCGACCAGGGCCGAGCGGGCGTGCAGCAGGCCGAGCTCGGTCTCGGTCAGCCGCGGCGCCCCGCGGCGGAAGCGGATCTGCGACAGCCGCGAGCCGCTGCGCACGAGGACCGGGAAGGTGCGCGGCGAGATCTCCGCGTAGAGCGGCCCGTCGTAGCCGGGCTCGACCTGGTCGAAGGCCTCGCCCCGGTCGGTGATCACGCGGGTGAAGACGTCGATGCGCCCGGTCGAGCTCTTCGGGTTCGCGGCCGCCGCGAGGTCGGCCGGCAGGGCGAGGCTCTCCTGAAGCTCCGCGATGTAGACGCAGCCCGTCTCCAGGACAGCGCCCGGGCGCAGGTCCACGGCGTGCAGCGACAGCCGGTCGACGCAGGCCTGGACCGTCCGTCCCGAGCCGGGCAGGAAGCTCGTCCGCACCCGGTAGGCCTTGGCGCCCAGGCGCAGGTCGAGGCTCGCGGGCTGGATCTGATCGGCTGCGAAGGGGCTCGCGGTCCGGATGGCGCCCGCCTGCGCGAGGGCGGCGATCGCCTGGGCCGGCAGGATGCCCGACCGGCCGTCCGCGCTCGACTCGGCGGCTCCCGTGGCTGCGCCCGCGTTCATCGCGCCCCTGACTCCCTCGCGCGCCCCGGCAGGTCCGCGTCACTCCGATCAGCGTTGTCCGCCGGGACCCGCTAACGCGGGCTTAACCGCTTCCGGAGGCCCGGTCATGCCGGCGCCGCGCCCGGCGGGTCGCCGCGCCGCGCGAGGTAGTCCGCCGCAATTGACGGCGATTCCGCCGCCCACTACCACCGGCCAGGAAGCGCGTTCCATTCGGCTTCAACGAGTCGTACCGTCCGAAGAAGGGCCAATTAGGGCGATGTACAAGGCCGAGACGCGGGGAATAAGTGTGACGGTCCAGTCTCGTTTCGTCGAGGAGGAGTCCTCGCCGACCGAGAGCCGGTATTTCTTCGCCTACACGGTCGAGATCGTGAACAACGGCAGCGAGCAGGTCCAGCTGCGCTCGCGCCACTGGCGGATCATCGACGGCCACGGGGCCTGCCAGGAAGTCCGCGGCACCGGCGTGGTCGGCAAGCAGCCGGTGCTGGAGCCGGGCGAGTCCTTCTGCTACACCAGCGGCTGTCCGCTCAACACGCCCGACGGGTTGATGGCCGGCAGCTACACCATGGCGACGGTGGCCGGCGAGAGCTTCGAGGCCGAGATCCCCGCCTTCTCCCTCGACAGCCCGCACGTCCGCCGCAGCCTGCACTGAGGTCCCGGCCCGGGGCCTCGCCCCGGAGGAACCCATGTCCGCGACCGGCGAGCGGCTGAGCCCGCTCGACATGCTCGCCCGCCTCGTGTCCTTCGACACGGAGAGCGACAAGTCCAACCTCGCCCTGATCGACGCCGTCTGCGCCTATCTCGACGGCTGGGACGTCCCGTACCTGCGCCTCCCGAACGCGGCGGGCGACAAGGCCGCCATCCTCGCCACGGTCGGCCCGATGGTCGACGGCGGCACCGTCCTGTCCGGCCATACCGACGTGGTGCCGGTCGCGGGCCAGGCCTGGACCGGCGACCCGTTCACCCTGCGCGTCGCCGACGGTCGGGCCTACGGACGGGGCGCGGTCGACATGAAGGGCTTCGACGCGCTGGCCCTGGCCCTGGTGCCGGACATGATCGCCGCCGGCCTGACGCGGCCGATCCACATCCTGCTCTCCTACGACGAGGAGACGACCTGCCTCGGCTCCATGGACGGGATCGCGCGGTTCGGCGCCGGGCTGCCCCGGCCGGCCGCGGTGATCGTCGGCGAGCCCACCGGGATGGAGGTGGCGGACGCCCACAAGAGCATCGTCACCTGCCTCACGACGGTCCACGGCCACGAGGCCCATTCCGCCCGCCCCGCCCTCGGCGCGAACGCCGTGTCGGCGGCCTGCGACCTCGTCGCCGGCCTCAACCGGATCGCCGACCTGATGATCGAGCGCGGCGACCGGTCCGGGCGGTTCGACCCGGCCTCGACCACGGTGCATGTCGGGACGATCCAGGGCGGCACCGCCCGCAACATCCTCGCCAAGGAGTGCCGCTTCCTCTGGGAGTACCGCGGCCTGCCGGATCTCGACCCGGCCGAGATCCCGCGGCTGTTCGCGGTCGAGGTCGAGCGGGTCACCCGCGAGCGCCTCAACCGCTACGGCGAGTTCGGGCGGATCGAGACCCTGGAGGAGGTCGACATCCCCGGCCTCGCCCCGGAGCCGGGCTCTGCGGCCGAGCGCCTCTGCCTGCGCCTCGCCGAACGCAACCGCACCGTCGCGGTCCCCTACGCCACGGAAGCCGGGCGGTTCCAGGCTGCGGGACTCCCGACAGTGGTCTGCGGCCCCGGCGACATCGCCCAGGCGCACCAGCCGGACGAGTTCATCACCCTCGACGCCCTGGGCCAGGGGGAGCAGTTCCTGCGCAAACTGATCGAGGCCCGCGCGTCATGAATGCGATGACCGGTATCACCATCAAGCTGCGACCGCTGGAGCGGGAGGACCTGCGCTTCGTCCACCAGCTCAACAACAACGACAGCATCATGCGCTACTGGTTCGAGGAGGCCTACGAGTCCTTCGCGGAACTCCAGCAGCTGTACGAGCGCAACATCCACAATCAGACCGAGCGGCGCTTCATCGTGGCCGATCCGAGCGGGGAGCCGGCCGGGCTGATCGAGCTCGTCGAGATCAACCACCTGCACCGGCGCTGCGAGTTCCAGATCGCGATCCACCCGAGCTTCCAGGGCCGCGGCTACGCCTGGCAGGCCACCCGGATCGCCATGGATTACGCGTTCAGCGTGCTCAACATCCACAAGCTCTACCTGCACGTCGACCGGGACAATGCCCGGGCCGTGCGGATCTACGAGCGTTGCGGCTTCCACCCCGAGGGCGTGCTGAAGGACGAGTTCTTCGTGAACGGGCGCTACCGCGACGCCGTGCGGATGTGCCTGTTCCAGCCCGAATACCTGAGGGCCCGCGGCGGGGGCGGCGACATCGCGGAGCCCGTCCTGAAGGTCTGAACCGGGTCCGGTTCGCCGCCCGCGGACGCCGTCGACCCGAAACGACGCGGGGGAGGAGCCCGTCGGCCCCTCCCCCCACGCGCACGCCGCTCAGTTGCGGCCGGCAGCACCGCCCGCCTGGCCGCCGGCCCGTCCGGCGCCCTGCGCGCCACCGCCCATGGAGCCGGTGCCGCCCGCGCTGCCGCTCATGCCGCCGCGCTCGGCGCCGCCCGTCCGGCCGCCCTCGGCGCCGGACTTCATGCCGCCCTGCTGGCCGCCGCGATCCGAGGCGTTGCGGATGCCGTCCTGCTGGCCGCCGCGCATGTCGCTGTTGCGCATGCCGTCGTTCTTGCCCTCCTGCTGACGAGAGGCCTTGTCCATCCCGCGATCCTGGCCGCGGTCGTTCCGGTCCGTCCGGCCGTCGTTGCGGCCCTCGTTCCGCGACGCGTTGCGGATGCCGTCGCGCTCGCCGCGGTTGTCGAAGCGCGCGCCGGCGCGCTGCTCGGAGCGGAAGCTCGCGCTGACCGCGCCGCCGCCGCTCAGGCGCCGGTACTCGGCCGACCCGTAGCGCACCCGCTGGCCGCGGATCGTCACGAAGCGGTCCTCCTGGACGGTGACGAGGCGGCGGTACTCGGGCGAGCCGTACAGGACCCGCTGCCCGCGGATCACGACGTAGCGCTCGCGCGGGCCGGTCTCGCGGACACTGACCAGGCGGCGGTACTCGGGCGAGCCGTACAGCACCCGCTGGCCACGGATCACGACGTAGCGCTCGCGCGGGCCGCGGTTCTCGGTGACGATCAGGCGGCGATATTCCGGCGAGCCGTAGACGACCCGGCGGCCGCCGATGAACACGTAGCGGCCCTCGTGGCGGAAGCCGCCCTCGACCCGCTCGGACCGGACATCCGTCCGGCTCGCGTCGGTCCGGCCGCGGAAATCGGCGCGGTCGGCGCGACGGTCACCGCGGCGGTCACCGCGATCGGCACGCGCGCCGTCGCGATCACCGCGCTCGTTCCGGTCGGCGCGGGCCCCGTCGCGGTCGCCCCGCTCGGCGCCGGCCCGGTCCTTGTCCTGAGCCGTGCGATCCTGGCCGGTGCGGCCCTCGCCGCCGGCCTCGCGGCCCTGCGCGGACCGCCCCGCCTCGGCGCCGGAGCGGTCGGACGCCGCCTGGCGACCGCCCTTCATGTCGCCCTGCGCGCCACCCTGCGCGCCACCCTGCGCACTGCCCTGCGCACTGCCCTGCATGCCGCCGCGCTCGCCGCCGCCGGCCTTCATGCCGGACTCGGCGCCACCCTGACCGCCGCGACCGCCCATCCCGGCGCCGCGATCGGCGCCACCCTGCTGAGCGTAGGCCGAGGTGCTGATCAGCAGCGCGGCCAATCCGATCGACAATTTCCGCATGGCGAACCCTCCAATGTTGAATCTGCCACGCAACGTCAAAGGTCGCGAAACGGTTCAGCCTCGAGGGCTCAAAAATTTACGCAACGAATACCGATCTCAGTGCGTTTCGCGCGGAAAAGCTTGGCCGTAGACGGGGGTATGCTGCTCCGCACACCCGCTGCCCGGCCTTCTACTGGCTCGGCTGTCCGGAGATCTCGGCCTCGACCTCCCGGGGATCGAGGTCGTAGCGCCGGGAGCAGAACTCGCAGGTGATGACGATGCGCCCGTCGTCCGCCACCATCTCGTGCCGCTCCTGCGGGGTGAACGAGCGGATCATGCCCATCACGCGCTCCCGCGAGCAGCGGCAGGTCTCGTGGACCGGCTGACGGTCGAACACCCGCACCCCGCGCTCGTGGAACAGGCGGTAGAGCAGCCGCTCGCTGGACACGTGCGGATCAACCAGCTCGTGGTCCTCGATGGTCGCGACCAGCGAGCGGGCCTCGACCCAGGCATCGTCCTCCGGCGCGTTCCCCGAGAGGTGCGCGTGGCCCTCCGGGATGTCGCCCGGGGGCAGGTCCGCGAGGCGCGCCCGGTCGACCGACTGGGGCAGGAACTGCACGAGCAGGCCGCCGGCCCGCCAGCGCCCGGCCCCCTCTTCCACGGCCTCGGCCACGGCGAGGCGCACCTGCGTGGGGATCTGCTCCGACTGGCGGAAATACTGGTGCGCGGCCTCTTCCAGGCTCTGGCCCTCGAGGGCGACGACGCCCTGGTAGCGGCTCGCGGCGGTGCCCTGGTCGATGGTCATGGCGAGATGACCGGTGCCGATCAGCTCGGCATCCTTGAGCGGGCCGGTGCCGAGGGCGGCGACCCGCTCCGGCTCGAACCGCGCGGTGGCGCGCAGCCGATCCGGGGCCTCGAAATCGACCACGATCATCGCGACCGGACCGTCAGTCTTGGTCTGGAGCTGGAACCGGCCCTCGAACTTCAGCGACGAGCCGAGCAGCACCGTCAGCGCCGCGGCCTCGCCGAGGAGGCGCGCAACCGGGTCCGGGTAGCCGTGGCGGCGCAGGATCGTGTCGACGGCCGGGCCGAGCCGGACGACGCGGCCGCGCACGTCCAGCGCCTCGACGGCGAAGGGCAGCACGGCGTCGTCCGCGCCGGCATGGCCGTTGCCGGCATTCTGGGTCTGGGATGGCGACTGGGGGTGCGACTGCGTTCCTGAGGTCATGCCCTCTCCGATCGATGCGTCCGGCGGCGCGTGCCGGCAATGCGGGGATCCGTCCTCCCGGAGGCCGGGCGGCGTGAGGCGATGACCTTGGCGGAGCGATCGGATCCCTCACCCCGTCCAGCCCGGAGCGGGAGCGGCGGCGCAGCGCGCCCCGCTCGTCGCCGGGATGCCGCCTTCCGGCGGCCGTGATGGGGAGACGGGCAGCACGGGCCGCCCGCTCACGCCTATATGGTGCGCCGACCCCGCGAGCGCGAGGCCGGACAGTGTGCCGGCGGGATCAGAGCCCGCTGGCGCCGAGGCACCAGGCCAGGATGCCCTTCTGCGCGTGCAGGCGGTTCTCGGCCTCGTCGAACACCACGGAGCGCGGACCGTCCATCACCTCGGCCGTCACCTCCTCGCCGCGGTGGGCCGGGAGGCAGTGCATGAAGATCGCGCCCGGATTCGCCGCCGCCATCAGCTTGTCGTTGACCTGATAGGGGCTGAGCAGGTTGTGCCGGTGCGCCTCGTCGTCGTCGCCCATGGACACCCAGCAATCGGTGACGACGGCATCGACGCCGTCCACCGCCGCGAAGGCGTCGGTGGTGACGTGGACGTCGGCGCCCTCCTGCTGCGCCCAGGCGAGGAGCGCCGGCGGCGGCGCGAGTTCCGGCGGGCTCGCGACGTTGAGCGTGAAGTCGAACCGGGCGGCGGCGTGGACCCAGCTCGCCAGCACGTTGTTCGAATCGCCGGACCACGCGACCTTGCGGCCCCGGATCGGCCCGCGATGCTCCTCGAAGGTCAGCACGTCGGCCATGATCTGGCACGGGTGCGAGACCTTGGTCAGGGCGTTGATCACCGGGACGGTGGCGTACTCGGCCAGCTCCAGCATCTGACCGTGGTCGAGGATGCGGATCATGATCGCGTCGACGAAGCGCGAGAGCACCTGCGCGGTGTCGCCGATGGTCTCGCCGCGGCCGAGCTGCATCTCGGAGCCGGTGAGCATCAGGGTCTCGCCGCCGAGCTCGCGCATCGCCACGTCGAAGGAGACGCGGGTGCGGGTCGAGGGCCGGTCGAACACCATGGCGAGGGTCTTGCCGGTGAGCGGGCGCTCGGCGGCCAGCTCGCCCTTGCGGCGGCGCGCCTTGATGGCGGCGCTGGCATCGAGGACCCGGCGCAGCTCCGCCCCGGAGAAATCCTTGAGGTCGAGGAAATGACGAGGGCCGGCACCGTTCAGGTGCCTGGCCGGGGCCTGTGCCCGGCCGTCAATCTGGGCTTTCATCGCGTCACAATAACTAGAGTCTGCTCAACGATCACCTGATCATGAACCGCACTCTACCTCCTGGCAGGGGCATGTCCGTCACGCGCGGCGGGATCGACCGCGCCCGGAAATGCTTCGGGCCGCCCTCCGGGGTCCGGAGGGCGGTGTTCTCAATCGCGCGGATCGATCCTACTCGGCCGCGCCGCGCACGGCCTCGAAGCCGGACGCCGCCGCGTCCAGGCGGCGGACCGCCTCGTCGATCTCGGCCTCGCCGATGGTCAGCGGCGGCAGCAGGCGGACGATGTTGTCGCCCGCCGGGATGACCAGCAGATGGGCGTCCCGCGCGGCGGCGGCGAACTCGGTGTTCGGCACGCCGAGCTTGAGGCCGAGCATCAGCCCCTCGCCGCGGATCTCCTGGATGACGTGCGGGTGGCGGTCGCGCAGGGCCGCGAGCTTCTGCTTGAGCAGCAGGCCGGAGCGGGCGACGCGCGCGAGGAAACCCTCCGCCAGCACCACGTCCAGCACGGCGTTGCCCACCGCCATGGCGAGCGGGTTGCCGCCGAAGGTGGTGCCGTGCGTGCCGGCGGTCATGCCGCGCGCGGCCTCGCGGGTCGCGAGGCAGGCGCCCAGGGGGAAGCCGCCGCCGATGCCCTTGGCGACGCTCATGATGTCCGGGGTGATGCCGGACCATTCGTGCGCGAACAGCCGGCCGGTGCGGCCGACGCCGGTCTGGACCTCGTCCATGATCAGCAGGAGGCCGTTGGCGTCGCAGATCTCGCGCAGCCGGCGCAGGTCCGCGTGGGGGATCTCCCGCACGCCGCCCTCACCCTGGATCGGCTCGATCATCAGCGCCGCCGTCTCCGGCCCGATCGCCGCCTCCAGCGCCGCCCAGTCGCCGGCCGGGACCTGGTCGAAGCCCTCGACCTTCGGACCGAAGCCCTCGATGTACTTCTCCTGCCCGCCGGCCGCGAGCGTCGCCAGCGTCCGCCCGTGGAAGGCGCCCGCGAAGGTGACGATCCGGTAGCGCTCCGGCTGCCCGCCGGCCGCGTGGTACTTGCGGGCGATCTTGATCGCCGCCTCGTTCGCCTCCGCGCCCGAGTTGCAAAAGAACACCACGTCCGCGAAGGTCGCGTCGACGAGGCGCTGCCCGAGGCGCTCGCCGCCCGGGATCTGGAACAGGTTCGAGGTGTGCCAGATCTTGCCCGCCTGCTCGGTCAGCGCGCCGACGAGGTGCGGGTGGGCGTGGCCGAGGCCGTTCACCGCGATGCCGGCGCCGAAGTCGAGGTATCGCTCCCCGCCCTCCGTCACGAGCCAGGCGCCCTCGCCGCGCTCGAAGGCGAGCGGCGCGCGGACGTAGGTCGGCAGAAGGGCTGACGTCACGGGTCCCATCTCCGTTTCACGCAGGATCCCGGAGCGAGCGTTGAGCCGGCTCCAAATGAAAGTGCCGCCTCAGTCCTGGGCGGCACGCGCGCGATTACTATGAAAGAGCCGGCCCCTGTCAACGTTTCAGTGCCCGGCGGCCCCGCACGGCAGGCCTGCACGCGACACCGATAGAGCTGATCTCGGCGGCAAATCTGCGGCGGTCCGGCCCGGGGCCGCCGGAGAATCGCGGGTCGGCGGAGCGGGCCGGAAGGCCGGCACCGGGACAGGTCGCCGGCGCCGCGATCCCGGCCCTCGCGGCGCGCGGCCCTTGCGCCGCGGGGGGCGGCCGTGCTCCTGCTCCCGCGGATTCGCAGGAACCAGGGAGAACCCGATGAGCTCGATCAAGGAACGCCTGGAGGCGCTGGGCCTGTCCCTGCCGAAGGCGGCGGCGCCGGTCGCCAACTACGTGCCGTTCGTGCACACCGGCAACCTCGTGGTGATCTCCGGCCAGGTCTGCTTCGGCGCGGACGGCGCCATCGCGGCCGAGCACAAGGGCAAGGTCGGCGGCGGCGTCTCGGCCGAGGCCGGCAAGGCGGCCGCGCGCCTCTGCGCCCTCAACGTCCTCGCCCAGCTCGAGGCCGCGGTGGGCGACCTCGATCGCGCGGTGGTCCAGTGCGTGCGGCTCGGCGGCTTCATCAACGCGGCGCCGGGCTTCTCGGCCGTGGCCGGCGTGATGAACGGCGCCTCCGACCTGATGGTCGAGCTCCTCGGCGACCGCGGGCGCCACGCCCGCTCCACCGTCGGCGTGGCCGAGCTGCCCCTCGACGCCGCCGTCGAGGTCGAGGCGATGTTCGAGGTCCGCTGAGGGTGGCCGCCCCCGACTGGCTCACCGCGCGGCCGATCGCCCATCGCGGCCTGCACGACCGCGCGGCGGGCCGGCCGGAGAACACGCTGGCGGCGGCCCGGGCGGCGGCCGCGGGCGGCTTCGCCATCGAGTGCGACGTCCAGCTGAGCGCCGATGGCGAGGCGATGGTCTTCCACGACGCCGCCCTCGGGCGCCTGACCGGGACGAGCGCGGCGGTCGCCGACCGGTCGGCCGCCGAACTCGGGACGCTCACCGTCGCCGGGTCCGGGGAGACGATCCCGACGCTGCCGGCCTTCCTGGCGGCGGTGGCCGGGGCAGTGCCGGTGGTGATCGAGGTGAAGTCCCGCTACGACGGCGACCTGCGGCTCGCGACCCGCACCGCCGAGATCGCCGCGGCCTGCGCCGGGCCGGTGGCGCTGAAATCCTTCGACCCGCAGGTGGTCGCGGCCCTGCGCGACCTCTGCCCCGCCACGGTCCCGCGGGGCATCGTGGCGGAGACGACGCAGGACGATCCGGTCTACGCGGCCCTGACGCCCTCGCTCCGCCGGTCCCTCTCCGACCTGCTGCACCTCGCCGAGACGCGGCCCGACTTCCTGTCCTGGCGGGTGGACGACCTGCCCTGCGCGCCGACCTACCTCTGCCGGTTGCTCGGTCAGGTCCCCGTCATGACCTGGACGGTCCGGACCGCGGAGCAGCGCGCCCGCGCGGCCGCGCACGCGGATCAGATGGTGTTCGAGGGGTTCGTCCCGTAAATTTTCCTACGCCCTGACCGATTCCGTCCGACCAAGATCGCCATGACCGCTTCGAGTGACGCGCGCGCACGCTTCGCGCGGCTCTGCGGGGGCTCGCCCTCGCCGCGACCCTGCTCTCCCCGGCGCCCGCTTCGGCGGCCGACCCGTGCGAGGGCACGACCCAGGCGGATCTCAACGCCTGCGCGGCTGCCGATTACCGGGCCGCCGACACGGCGCTGAACGCCGTCTACGGGCAGCTGATGAAGAAGATCGGTCCGAAGACGAAGGACGCCCTGCGGGGCGCCCAGAAGGCCTGGCTGCCGTACCGGGACGCGACCTGCTTCCTCGAGACCATGGGATTCGACGGGGGCTCGGCCTACGCGATGGAGTACAACGGCTGCCTGAAGGGCCTCACCGACGCGCGGACCAAGGTCCTCAAGGGGTACCTCGACTGCAAGCCGGACGACGTTTCGTGCGTCGGCCGGCTCGGCGAGTGAGCGCGGGCCGCGACGGCGCCGTCCGGTTCGGAGCGCGCGGCGGGTGACGTCGGCGGCCGTCTGACAACGCTGCCATGGTCGCCGCGCGCATCCGCCCGCTTGCTCCCGGCCGGTCACGGGCTAGACTCCGGCCCATGAAGCAAGCACCCGGGCCGACGCCGGAGACCGCCGCACTGACCGTGCGCGCGCTTCCCGGATTGAAGGAGATCGGCGCAGCGGACTGGGATGCCTGCGCCTTCTCGCCCGAGACCCTGGCGGCGGGCGACGAGACCCACAACCCCTTCCTGTCGTACGCCTTCCTGTCGGCGCTGGAGGATTCGGGCTGCGTCTCGCGCAGGACCGGCTGGCTGCCGCTCCACGTCTCGGTCGAGCGCGACGGCGCGCGCCTCGGCGTGGCGCCCTGCTACCTGAAATCGCACAGCCAGGGCGAGTACGTCTTCGACCACGGCTGGGCCGACGCCTACGAGCGGGCCGGCGGCGCCTACTACCCCAAGCTCCAGGTCAGCGTGCCGTTCACGCCGGTGACCGGGCCGCGCTTCCTGATCGCCCCGGGTGCCGATCCCGACGAGGCCACGGCGGGCCTCGTCGCGGGCCTGCGGGCGCTGCGGGGCGAGACCAAGGCCTCCTCGGTCCACGTCACCTTCATGCGCGAGGCGGAGTGGGAGCGGGCCGGCGCGGCCGGCTTCCTGCAGCGCACCGACCAGCAGTTCCACTGGCACAACGACGGCTACGCGACCTTCGACGATTTCCTGTCCGCCCTCGCCTCGCGCAAGCGCAAGACCATCCGCAAGGAGCGCCGCGACGCCCTGGCGCCCGGCATCACCGTGGAGCACCTGACCGGCGCGGCCATCACCGAGGCCCACTGGGACGCGTTCTACGCCTTCTACATGGACACGGGCTCCCGGAAATGGGGACGGCCCTACCTCAACCGCCGGTTCTTCTCGCTCCTGTCCGAGCGCATGGCCGACCGGGTGCTCCTCGTGATGGCCAAGCGCGGCGACGCCTACATCGCGGGGGCCATCAACCTGATCGGCGACACGGCGCTCTACGGGCGCAACTGGGGCTGCATCGAGGACCACCCCTTCCTGCATTTCGAGATCTGCTACTACCAGGCGATCGACTTCGCGATCGCCCGGGGCCTGAAGCGGGTCGAGGCGGGGGCCCAGGGCGAGCACAAGCTCGCCCGCGGCTACCGGCCGGTCCTGATGCACTCGGCCCACGACATCGCCGACCCGGCGCTGCGCCGCGCGGTGGCCGATTACTTGCAGCGGGAGCGCGCCCACGTCGCCGAGGCGGTCGACGTCCTCGACACGCTGACGCCGTTCCGGCGCACGGACGCGGGCGACGCCCGCGAGGGCGCGACGCCGTCCGAAACCTCGTCTCCCAACACATCCTCCCCCGAGAGTGCCGAGTCATGAGCCCGATCGACCGCATCAAGACCTACGCCGACGAGCTGACGGCCCTGCGCCGCGATCTGCACGCCCATCCGGAGCTCGGCTTCGAGGAGGTGCGCACCGCCGGCATCGTGGCCGACCTCCTCGAGACGTTCGGCTGCGAGGTCCATCGCGGCGTCGGCGGCACCGGCGTGGTCGGGCTGCTCAAGGGCCGCACCGACAACGGGAAGCGCATCGGCCTGCGCGCCGACATGGACGCCCTGCCCATCGAGGAGGAGACCAACCTCCCCTATCGCTCGACCTACGCGGGCAAGATGCACGCCTGCGGCCATGACGGGCACACCACGATGCTGGTCGGCGCGGCGCGCTACCTCGCCGAGACCCGCGACTTCGACGGCACCGCGGTGTTCGTGTTCCAGCCGGCCGAGGAGGGGCGCGGCGGCGCCCGGGCCATGCTGAAGGACGGCCTGTTCGAGCGCTTCCCCTGCGACGAGATCTACGGCCTGCACAACCAGCCCGGCGGCGGCCACGGCATGATCAAGCTGCGGCCGGGCCCGATCATGGCGGCGGCGGACTTCTTCGACATCCACATCCGCGGCAAGGGCATCCACGCCGCCCAGCCGCACCGGGGCGTCGACCCGATCATCATCGCCACCGGCCTCGCCCAGGCCCTCCAGTCGATCGTGTCGCGCAACGCCGATCCGCTGAAGTCCATCGTCCTGTCGATCACCCGGATCGAGGCGGGCTCCGCCTACAACGTGATCCCGGAGACGGCCCATCTCGCCGGCACGATCCGCACCTTCGACAAGGAGATCCGGGCGCTCGCCGGCACCCGCATGCGCGAGCTGGCGGCCGGCTTCGGCGCGGCCTACGGCGCCGAGGTCACGGTCGACCTGCAGGACGTGTTCTCCGTCCTGGAGAACGCCCCCGCGCAGGCGGCCGCCGCCACGGAGGTCGCCACCGAGCTCCTGGGCGCCGACAAGGTCGAGGCGAACGTCGTGCCCAAGATGGGCAGCGAGGACTTCGCCGACATGACCATGGCGGTCCCCGGCGCCTATGTCTGGCTCGGCGCCAATCCGGGGCCCGGCCTGCACAATGCCGGCTACAACTTCGACGACTCGATCATCCCGATCGGCAGCGCCTTCCTGGCGCGGATGGTGGAGCGCCGCACCGCGGCCTGACGTGAGGCGGTCCCCGCCGTCCGGGACTTTCCGGACGGCGGGCGATGTCGCCGCGCGCGCCCGGTCGCCGTCGACAGCGCGGCCGATCGGTGCGAATCCTGACGGAATTCGCCCGCGAGCCAACGCGGGCCGCGATGGGAGGGCGCCATGTCACCGGAGATGCGGGAATCGCGCGCGGCGCTCATCCTGCTCGCCACCTCGGTCGGGGCGGTCCTGATATTCGGCGCCTTCACGCTGCTCACGCAGCTCGGCTGAGGCGCGCTCACAATTGCAACCTGAGCGGGTCGATCTGGGGTCGGATCGACGGGGTCCGGCCCCCAGGGGATCGGGATTTCGCCGTCCGCACAGGGGAATGCCGTTGATGGGTGATGGGCTATCGAGTTGAGTTAACCGCTCATTAATTCCATCAGCGGTTGTATGTCTCCGACGAAGGCGGGCATGGTGCGCGCTGGAACCGGAGTTCGCCCATGATTGCCGACGCAATCCAGGGCCCCTGCCCTCGGCCGGTCGACCTCTCGGCCGCCCTCGACGCCTCCGGGATCATCGGCACGTGGTCGTGGTCCCCGCGCGCCGAGCGGTGCGTCCTCGATGCCGGCGCCGCCGAGGTGCTGGCCGGGGATCCCGGACTCGCCGGTCGCCCCCTCACGCTCTCGGTCGCCAAGGCCTGCGTCCATCCCGAGGATCGGCCGGCCGTGGTGCGGCAGTTCAAGGCGGTGCGCGAGCGCGGCGGCCTGTTCGTGGCCGAGTACCGGACGCTGTCGCCCTCGGGTCAGGTCCGCCGGATCCTCGATCGCGGCCGGATCCCGCCGGGCGCGTCGAGCCGGCGCCTCGGGCACGGCGTCATCATCGACGTGACCGACGAGCCGTCGGCGACGCGCGCGATGGCCGAGCCCGCGGACGCGCTCACCCAGGCGGTCGACCGCGCTCTCGAATGCCGCGACGCCCTCGAGGGGGTGGCGGATTCCGAGCTTCAACTCCTCATCGACATGCTGCTGCTGCACCTCGGACGGCGCATCGCCAAGGCCTCCGCGACCGGCGCGCGGCACGGCGGCCACTGAGCGGGGCTGCCGCGTCCTGCCGGGCCGTCCGGCCCGGCTCACTGCACCAGCACGGCCTGGTTGCAGAGGGTGCCGTCGACGTCGAGGTCGGCGTAGCCCAGACGCAGGCCGAGGCTGCGCAGGACGGTGTCGAGCACGAGGTCGACACCCGGCGTCACGGTGCCCAGAGCAGTCGTCAGGGTCGAATGGATCAGCGGCGGCACGCCGACGTCGCCGACGCTCAGCACGAGATTGCGCAGCAGGCTGCCGGTGAGCGACTGGGTCAGGTTGCCCGAGGCGACCGTGCGCACCGTGTGGTTGGCGATGTCCGCGTCCGAGAACACGAGGGTCTGCGACGCGGTGCCGAGCGTCGCCTGGGCGCGCCCGGAGACGGTGATCCCCAACAGTGGCAGCGTGATCAGGGGCGCGGGCTGCGACAGGTCGGGGCTCGCGCTGCCCCCGTTGATCGCGGTGCGCGGCACCTGCGCGATCGCCAGCGTCGCCAGTCCCGTCTGCGCGTCGAGGGTGACCTTGCGTCCGCCGGACCCGGCGCAGCTGAGCGACCGCAGGGTCGCCTGTGCCGGTGCCACCTCCGCGTAGACCGGCAGGGTGATGGTTCCGAGTCCGAGCGCCGTGACGGTGGTCTCGATCAGCAGCCGGGTCTGCGCCGTCTGCACGGTGGCGTTCCGGCTGCCCGGCCGGACCCAGCCGGAGCTGCGCTTGCGCTCGCCGATCGCCAGGGTCAGGCGGGTCGAGAGCAGTCCCGGCACGGTGGCTCCGAGATCGACCGCCACCTGGTTCTGGCCGTTCGCCAGGGAGGCGGCGGCGCCCAGGAGGTTCAGCACGTTGAGCGAGGGGCCGGCGAAGCCCCGGGGCGGGGCCAGCGCGGCGGCGTCGCCGAGCCCGTCCACTTGGCCGATCGCGACGAGGTTTCCGGCATTCGGCAGGGCGTTGAGGATCCCCGACAGGGCCGACACCGCGCTGCCGTTGTCCGACGCGGCGACCCGGAGCGCCATCAGCATCTGACCGACGCTGGCATTCGCCTGGACGATGTCGGTGTAGTTCGCGGCCTGCATGTTGAGGCTCGCCCCGAGGGCGTCGAGGACGCGCAGCCCGTCGACGCGGGCGCTGGCCAGGGCATCGTAGTCGCTGACGCTGAGCGACAGCTTGGCCCCGAGCAGCGCGCCGAGCAGGGCGTTGGCGATGCCGCCCTCGAGCTTCAGGGTGCCGGACCCGATCGTGAAGGCGGCGAACTGCGCGCTCGCGGCGGTCCCCGTCACCCGCAGCGGCACCGTGGCGGGCAGGCCGATCGCCCGGCCGAAGGTCACCGGGACCGAGGTCGAGAGGCCGACCCGCACCGCGTTCGCCGGGCTGCCGCCGGCGCTGAACCGGCCGCCCGGCGCGACGCCCTTGGTGCTCGCGTCGTAGCTGCCGGGCGCGACCGTGGCGGTCGCCGCGCCGTAGCCGTTGTCGCCGAGGGACCGGCGGGCGACCGTGTCGGCCTGGCTCGGATCGACGGCCGCCAGCATGGCGGCGATGTCCACCGCCCCCTGCGCCTTGCGCCGCGCCTGGAAGACCAGGCCGAGATCGATCCCAACCGCGCCCGCCCCCATCAGCATCGCGCTGCCGAGCGCCACCAGGATCGCGACGTTGCCGCCGCGCGCGACCCCGAAGCGCCGCAGGCACCCGCCCCGGCCGGTCACAGGCCGCCCTTCCGGACGCTGACGCTGCTGCGCAGCACGGTCGGGAGCATCGGCAGCAGCCGCCCGAAGACGTTGACGCCGAGCGTCGCGGCGTCGAGGGTGACGGTGACGGTGTACACCGTCGCGTCGCTGGGATCCGGCCCGACCTGCACGACGATGCTGCCCGGCCGGAACATCGCGCCGGCGCTCAGGCTCCGGTTCACCATGGTCTGGGCGAGGTTCGCGCGCTCGGCGTCGGTGACGCCGGCCACGGAGGCGCGGGCGGCCTCGGCGGCGATCTGGCGGAGATTGTGGGCGGCGCCCAGACAGATCCCGAACACCGCGATCCCGGCGAAGAGCAGGAACAGCACGGGCGCCACGAGGGCGAACTCCACCGCGGAGCTGCCGCGCCGGCAGGTCCATCCGCTCGGCGCGCTCCGCCGGCGCAAGCGCCGCATGCCCATCGCATCGCCCTCCGCGACTCGCGCAGCGAGACCACTGCACGGCCCATCGTGGCGGCGATGTTCTAACTAATGGTTGTTTTGATATTTGATTTTACAACCAAGACGAGCAGTCGACGCCGCGGACGCGTCTCCCGCGCGCGACGGGCTCGTTGCCACCGCGCAGTGTCGCGGCCTCAGATCGCCCGCGGCGGCCGCAGCAGACCGATCCCGGCGGGATCGAAGGACGCGCTCTTGACGATGGCGTGGACCTCGCGCCCCGGCGCGAGGCCGAGTTCGCGGACGGCCGCGCCGGTCACGCGCGCCACGAGACGGGCGCCGTTGCAGTCGATCTCCACTGCCGTCTCGGCGCCCGCGGCGGTCAGGCCGCAGATCCGGCCGGCGAGCACGTTGCGGGCGCTGAGGCCGCGGGGAGGCTCGGTGGCGACGAGCACGTCGCGGGCGGGGATGCGCACCCGCAGCCGCGTCCCGGCCGGGCGCGACAGGCCCGGCACCAGCAGGCTCCCGGCGGCGCCCGTCAGGCGCGTGAGCCCGGTGGCGGCGTCGAGGGCCTCGACGACCATGTCGAGGAGCGCGCCGGCCTCGGCCTCGTGGATCGGCACGAGGTCGGCGCGGCGCAGGATCGTCTCCGCGGGGCCGGCGGCGGCCACCCGCCCCGATTCCAGCACGATCACCGTGGTGGCGAGCCGGGCCACCTCGGAGACGGCGTGGCTGACATAAATGACCGGCACGCCGGCCTCGTCGCGCAGGCGCTCGATGTAGGGGAGGATCTCGGCCTTGCGGGCCTCGTCCAGGGCCGCCAGGGGCTCGTCCATCAGCAGGAGGCGCGGCCTGGCCAGCAGCGCCCGCCCGATCGCCACCCGCTGGCGCTCGCCGCCCGAGAGGCCCGCGGGCCGCCGGTCGAGGAGGTGGTCGATGCCGAGCAGGCCCGTCACCGCCGCGAAGGCCGCCGGGTCGGCGCGGTGCCGCGCGAAGACCCGGCCGTAGCCGAGGTTGGACCGGACGCTGAGATGCGGGAACAGCCGCGCGTCCTGGAACACCACGCCGACCTGCCGCCGGTGCGGCGGCAGGATCAAGCCGGAAGCGGTGTCGACCCACGGGGTGCCGCCGACCACGATCCGGCCCCGGTCCGGCCGCGCGAGGCCGGCGATCAGGTCGATCAGCGTGGTCTTCCCCGAACCCGAGCGCCCGAACAGGGCGGTGAGCCCCGGCCCGGCCTCGAAGGCGGCCTCGAGCACGAAGGCGCCGCGCCGGAGCTGGACGTCGACCTGGATGCTCACGCGCCGGGACTCGGGTAACACGAGCCCCGGCGCGTCCCGGCGCCGGCCCGGACTTGCCCGCGATGATCACGGTCCACCATCTCGAGAACAGCCGCTCGCAGCGCGTGCTCTGGCTGCTGGAGGAACTCGGGCTCCCCTACCGGGTGATCCGCCACGCCCGCGATCCGCGGACCCTGCGCGCGCCGCCCGAACTCGTGGCCGTGCACCCCCTCGGCAAAGCGCCGGTGATCACCGACGGCGAGACGGTGGTCGCCGAGACCGGCGCGATCGTCGCCTACCTGACGGATCTGGCCGGCGCGCGGCTGGTGCCCGGACCCGGGACGGAGGAGCGGCGGCGCTACGTCTACTGGTCGCACTACGCCGAGGGCTCGGCGATGCCGCCGCTGCTGCTGAAGCTGATCTTCGGGCGGCTGGCGCCGGGCAGCCCCTGGCCGCTGCGGCCCCTCGTCCGCCGGATCGCCGACACGGTGCTGCGGGGCTTCGTCGATCCGGACCTGCGCCGGCACGCGGCCTTCTGGGAGGCGGAGCTCGCCGGCCGGCCGTATTTCTGCGGCGCCGACTTCACCGCGGCCGACATCCTGATGAGCTTCCCGCTGGAGGCCTTCGCGGCGCGCGGCACGGGCGCGGGCCCGCGCGTCGCGGACTGGCTCGCGCGCATCCACGCCCGCCCGGCCTACCGGCGGGCGCTGCAGCAGGGCGGCCCCTACGCGTATGCCTGAGCGGGCGTCTCGCCCCGGATCAGCCGCCATTCAGCCCGCCCCCAGCCGCCGACCGGCCCGCCGCGCCAGGAACTCCGAGACCAGCAGGGCCGTGACCGACAGCGCGATCGAGATCAGGGTGAGGCGCAGGGCCGGCCCCTCCCCGCCGGGAACCTGCGTCAGCGTGTAGATCGCCGACGGCAGCGTCTGGGTCTCGCCCGGGATGTTCGAGACGAACGTGATGGTCGCGCCGAACTCGCCCATCGCCTTGGCGAAGGCCAGCACGGCCCCCGCGAGGCACCCGGGCAGGCTGAGCGGCAGCGTGATCGTCAGGAACACCGCGAAGGGGTTCGCGCCCAATGTCCCGGCCGCCTGCTCCAGGCGCCGGTCCACGGCCTCGATCGACAGCCGCATCGCCCGCACCATGAGCGGGAATCCCATCACCGCGCAGGCGAGCGCCGCCCCGGTCCAGCGGAAGGAGAAGACGACGCCGATCTCGGCGAGGGGCGCGCCGAGCGGTCCGCGCCGGCCGAAGGCCAGCAGGAGCAGGTAGCCGGTCACGACCGGCGGCAGGATCAGCGGCAGGTGGACCAGGCCGTCCAGCAGGGCGCGGCCCGGGAAGCGGCGCCGCGCCAGCAGCCACGCCACGGCGAGGCCGGGCACGAGGCTGGCGAGCGTCGCCACCGTCGCCACCCGCAGGCTCAGGCCGACGGCGATCCACTCCTCCGGCGTGAGGCCGAGCAAGGGGGCGGCGCGCCGCTACTGGCTGGCGCCGGGCGGCGCGACCACCGTGAAGCCCTGGCGCTCGAAGGAGCCCCGGGCGTCCGGGCCGCGCAGGTAGGCGAGCAGCGTCCCGGCGTCCGGGTTGCGCGAATCCCGGGTCACGGCCGCCGGATAGACGATCGGCGGGTGGCTGTCGGCCGGGAAGGTCGCGACTACGTGGACGCTCGGGTCCGCGGCCGCGTCGGTGGCGTAGACGATGCCGAGCGGCGCCTCGCCCCGGGCAACCAGCAGGAGGGCGGCGCGCACGTTCTCGGCCTGGGCGACCTGCCCCTTCACGGCGTCCCAGGCGCCGAGCTTCTCCAGGGCGGCCTTGCCGTACTTGCCGGCGGGAACGGCGTCGATCGTCGCCATCGCCAGCCGCCCGCCGCCGAGCATCCGCGTCAGCGTGGTGCCGAGGTTCGGCGCCAGGGCGACCTGCGGATCCGCGGCGCTGTCCCTCGGCCCGGGGGCGATCAACACCAGGGCATTGCGGAGGAGGTCGATCCGCGAGCCGGTCTTCAGCAGCCCGGCCCGGTCGACGTAGGCCATCCAGGCGAGGTCGGCCGAGATGAACAGGTCCGCCGGCGCCCCGGCCTCGATCTGCTTCGCGAGGGCGTTCGAGCCCGCGTAGGAGATCCGCGCGGTCCTGCCGGTCGCCTTCGTCCAGGCGGCGGCGGCGTCGTCGAGGGCGTTCTTGAGGCTCGCGGCCGCGAACACGACGACCGGCTCGTCCGCGCGCGCGGCCCTGTCTGTCGGCGCGAGGGCCAGGGCCGCGAGCGCGAGCGCGGCCAGGATCCGTCGGGTCAGGCGCATCAGTGAAATCTCCCCGGTCGCGACCCGCTATATACGGCGGGGAACGACGGGGATCATAGGAGCGCGCGATCCGCCGGCCAAGGGCCAGCGGCCTCGGCGGATCGTGCGGTCCCCGCAACGTCAGTCGAAGCCAGTCCAGGTCAGCCGAGCTTGGCCTCCGGCCGGTCCTTGGGCTCGGCCTCCGCCCGATGCAGGCGGCTCAGCAGGACCAGGAGATGGCCCGGGAGCGGCCCGTCCGGTGCGGGGCCCCCGAAGATCCGCTCGCGCGGTCGGACATGCAAGGCCGTGCAGTTGACGACCACGGGCCCGCGGGGGCCGGAACGCCGGGACTTGGTCACGCTGTACGCACCCTGCTCAATCGTGATTCACGGAAAAAGCCGGCAAAAACGCCGCTGTCAGCGGCCGGTTCCGCGGCTGCGGTACATCATTTGGTTAACGCGCGAACATCCTGCAGCATTCCTGAGCGCCGGCTCGCGCGAATCGGGCCCGCGGTCCTACCAGGTCCGGATATCGTGCCGCTCGATTGGGCGCGCCTCCGGCAGGCCGTTCATGCCGTTCGCGACCAGCAGCGCCCAGAGCGTGGCCGCGGCCGTGGTCACGGCCGCGAAGGCGACGCTGATGAGGAGAGGCGCGGTCATGGCAGCACGATCGTCTGTCAAAACCGGCGCGCCGCTCCGGGAAGTGCGGCGCGCCCGAGTTGAGGGTCTGGCCTTGGGGAAGCCGAGATTGTTTAAGCACACGATGCGGCCATGGACACTGATTTGGGTCGCATGAAAAATAAGTATTGGCGCTTGTGACTGTCCGGCAACAAGGGCGGGATTGCGGCTCCGCTCCGGCTGCCCGCCCCGGCCGGGCCCGGATTTTTTCGCGCCGGCCCCTGGGCCCCGGCGCGCTCCGGGGTTACAGCCCGGCACCATGCTCGAAGGCCTGCCGCCCCATCGCCCGTCCCACGTCCTGCGTCTGCTGACCGACGAACGCTCGGCCCGCGCGATGACCGACCTGCTGGGCGAGATGTTCGATCCCACGGAGACCGCGGTGGCGGCCTTCGAGGACGAGGACGGGCGCACGTGGCGCCTGGAGGCCTACTTCGCGGACGCGCCCGACGAGGAGTACGTCCGCGCGCTGATCCGCCCGGTCATCGGCGACTCGGCCGACGCGGCGGAGTTCCGCACGATCGCCCAGCAGGACTGGGTGCGCGCATCGCTGGAGGGCCTGAAGCCGGTGCGGGCCGGCCGCTTCCTCGTGCACGGCTCGCACGACCGCGACTCCGTGCGGGGCAACGATCTGGCCATCGAGATCGAGGCCGCCCTCGCCTTCGGCACCGGGCATCACGGAACGACCCTGGGCTGCCTCCGCGCCCTGGTCTCGGAGCTGAAGCGCCGACGCCCGATCCACGTCCTCGATGTCGGTACGGGAACCGGGATCCTGGCCTTCGCGGCCGCCAAGGCGCTGCGGCAGCCCGTGGTGGCCGGTGACCTCGACGCGGAGGCCGTGCGCACGGCCCGCGAGAACGCCCGCGCCAACGGGCTCGGCCCCTATCTCAAGCTCTACGAGGGGCCCGGGGTCCGCCACCGCCTCGCCGACCGGCCGCGCCATTTCGACCTCGTCTTCGCCAACATCCTGGCCCGGCCGCTCAGGCTCCTCGCGCCGACCCTGGCGCGCGTCGTCGCCACCGAGGGGGTGCTGGTCCTGTCCGGCCTGATCGAGCGCGACGTGCCCGGCGTGCTCTCCGCCTACCGCCTCCAGGGCTTCTCCCTCGTGCGGCGCGGCGTGATCGAGGGGTGGGTCGCCCTGGTCCTGACGCGCGGCGGTGCGGCACCGCGTCCGCGGCGCTGACCGGCGCGGAACCGCCCAGAACTCCCCGCGCGCCGGCGTGTTGTCCGGCCATGAGCCAGACGCCGCTCCACGATCCGCCCGCGGACCCCATCGCCGAGGGCGCCCGCGCCCGGGCACAGGGCCGACCCAAGGATGCCTGCCCCTATCCGGTCGATTCGCCCGCGCGCCGGGCCTGGATCGAGGGCTACGACGGGGCGCCCGCGGACCGCGCGCCGGACCTGCCGATCACGAACGGCTGATCAGCGCGCGGTCCGCAGCCGGCCCGGCCGATCCGGCTCGTCCGCGGTCTCGGCCGGCGACCCGGCCGCGTCCGCCTGCGACACGGGTGCGCCGAGCGCCGCCATCAGTGCGCGCAGGCCGTCGATCCACTCCTCGAGTTCGGCGAGCGAGTCGAAACCGTCGCGGCGGACCACCGTGTCGGGCTCGATCGTCACGACGGCGTCGAAGCGGCCGTCGGGTCTGTCGCTGATCCGGTAGTAAACGCGGCGTGGCATGTCTGAGTAATAAGCGAAAATCGGCGGTGTGATAAGATTGCTAACGATCATTAAGCACCGCAACCAACCTCCGACCAACCTCTTTGTCGTGAGAACAGGGTGTTGCGACGCGGGAGCGGCGGGCGCTAGGCTCGCCGCATGACCGAGACCCAGCCGTCCCGACCGCGTCAGCGCTTCCAGAGCTTCGACGACCCGAGCCACCGGAAGGGCGCCGAGCGGATCGAGGCGCTGCGGGCGGCCCTGCGCGAGACCGGGCTCGACGGCTTCGTGGTGCCGCGGGCCGACGAGCACCAGTCGGAATACGTTCCCGCCGACGCCGAGCGGCTGTCCTGGCTCACCGGCTTCACCGGCTCGGCCGGGACGGCCGCGATCCTGATGGAGTCCGCGGCGCTGGTCGTCGACGGGCGCTACACCCTGCAGGCGCCCGAGCAGGTCGATACCGGCCTCGTCACGGTGGTACCGCTCGCCGAATCGACGCCGGAGGCCTGGATCGGCGCCAACCTGCGGCGGGATCAGGTGCTCGGCTACGATCCCTGGCTGCACACGCCGGACGGTCTGGCGCGCCTGGAGCGGGCCGTGACCCGCGCCGGCGGTACGGTGCGGGCGGTGCCGAACCTCGTCGACGCGGTCTGGGCCGGGCGGCCGCGGCCGCCGGCCGGGCCGGTGGTGGTCCACCCGGACGCGCTGTGCGGCGAGGCGTCCGCCGACAAGCTCGGCCGGATCCGGGCGGCGCTCGCCGAGGGCGGCTGCGACGCCCTGGTGATCTCCGACCCGCACAATCTGGCCTGGGCTTTCAACCTGCGCGGGTCCGACGTCGCCCACACGCCCCTGGCGCTGGGCTACGCCATCCTGCCGCGCGAGGGGCTGGCGCGGCTGTTCCTCGTCTCGCCGAACGTCGATCCGGCCCTGCGGGCCGCGCTCGCGCCGATCGCCGAGATCCTGACGCGGGCGGACCTGGACGACGGGCTGGCGTCCCTGGCGGGCGCGCGCGTCCGCCTCGACGCGGCGACCGGCGCCGTCGCCCTGAAGGAGAAGATCGAGGCTGCCGGCGGCACGGCCGATGTCGGCAAGGATCCGATCACCGGCATGAAGGCGGTCAAGAACGCCGCCGAGATCGCGGGTGCCCGCGCCGCCCATGCCCGGGACGGGGCGAGCGTCGCGCGCTTCCTCGCCTGGCTCGACGGTGCGGCCGCGGCCGGCGGCCTCACCGAGATCGCCGCCGTCGAGGCGCTGGAGGATTTCCGGGCCGCGGGCGGCGACCTGCGCGAAGTCTCGTTTCCCACCATCTCGGGGTCCGGGCCGAACGGCGCGATCGTCCATTACCGGGTCAGCCGCGCCACCGACCGGACGGTCCGGCCGGGCGAGCTGTTCCTGATCGATTCCGGGGCGCAGTACCCGGACGGGACCACCGACATCACCCGCACGGTCGCGGTCGGCGCGCCGAGCCCGGAGATGCGCGACCGCTTCACGCGGGTGCTGAAGGGTCACGTCGCCATCGCCCGGGCGGTGTTCCCGGTCGGCACGACCGGCGCCCAGATCGACGCCTTCGCGCGGGCGCCGCTCTGGCAGGCCGGCCTCGACTTCGACCACGGCACCGGTCACGGCGTCGGCGCCTTCCTGTCGGTGCACGAGGGGCCGCAGCGGATCGCCAAGACCGGCACGGTGGCGCTCGAGCCCGGCATGATCCTGTCGAACGAGCCGGGCTACTACGCGCGCGGCGCCTACGGAATCCGGATCGAGAACCTCGTCCTGGTCGAGACCCGGACGATCGCGGGCGGCGAGCGCCCGATGCTGGGCTTCGAGACGCTGACGCTGGCCCCCTACGACCGCCGGCTGATCCGGCCGGACCTGCTCGAACCCGGGGAGCGCACCTGGATCGACGCCTATCACGCCCGGGTGCGCGAGACCCTGGCGCCCGGGCTCGACACCGCGACGCGCGACTGGCTGGAGCGGGCGACGGCACCGCTGGAGGGGTGAGCCGCACGCACGCGACCCCGGACGGGACCCCGGACGCGACCCCGGACGCGACCCCGGACGCGACCCCGGACGCGGTCCATGGTAAGACCCGGCGCCACGGAAACGCCCGCGCCGGGCCCGACGCGCCGCGCGTGAAACCGCGGCCGCCCCGCGCGCGAAGGGACAGCATGATCCGCCGCCTCGCCATCCTGATCCTGGCCCTCGCCGCGAGCCTCTCGGCCGCCGCGGCGCAGGGGTTCCCGCAGGGCTTCCGCACGCCCGCGGACCTCGTGCGGGCGAGCCTCGTGGCCGAGCCCGCCGCGGTCGCCGGCGCGCAGCCGTTCACGCTGGCGGTGCGGATGCAGATCAAGCCCGGCTGGCACGTCTACTGGCGCAATCCGGGAGATTCCGGCCTGCCTCCGGAGGTGACCTGGACCCTGCCGGCCGGCTTCAACGCGAGCGCGATCCGCTGGCCGGCGCCGGAGCGCATCCCGATCGCGACGCTCATGAACTACGGCTACGAGGGCGAGGTCACGCTCCTCGTCCCGGTGACGCCGCCGCCGAGCCTCGACCCGGCGGACCCGGTGCGGATCCAGGCGAAGCTGACCTATCTCGTCTGCGAGACCGAGTGCGTGCCCGGCTCGGCCGACCTCGCCCTGACCCTGCCGGTGGGCAGGGCCGAGCCGGACCCGGCCAACGCCGCGCTGTTCGCGCGCGCCCGCGCCGCGCTGCCCGTTCCGGCGCTCTGGCCCCTGCGCCTGTCGAGCCAGGGCGACACCCTGCGCCTCGATTTCGCCGCGACCGGCCTCAAGCCCGAGGCGGTCCGGAACGCCGCGTACTTCCCGTACGCCGAGACGGCGATCGACAACGCCGCCGCGCAGGTGATGGCGGTCGACGAGACCGGCCTGCACCTGACCCTCGCCCGGAGCAGCCCGACCGATCCGGTCCCCTCCACTCTGCCCGGCGTCCTGACGGTCGACGAGGTCGACGCCGCCGGGACCCGCCGGCTCGCCTTCGCGTACGGCGACGAGCCGGTGCTGCCGGCCGCCGCGGCGCCGGCCGCGACCGCGCCGCCTGCGACCACGCCGCCTGCGACCACGCCGGCCGCCGCCGACTTCGACGCGCTGACGCTGGCAACCGCCGCGGCCTTCGCCTTCCTCGGCGGCCTGATCCTCAACCTGATGCCCTGCGTCTTCCCGGTCCTGTCGATCAAGGTGCTGGGCCTCGTGCGGCACGCGGGCGAGGGGCCGGCCCGGCTGCGGCTCCACGGCCTCGCCTACACGGCCGGCGTCCTGGCGAGCTTCCTGGCGCTCGCCGCCGCGCTGATCGGCCTGAAGAGCGGCGGGGCCGCGATCGGCTGGGGGTTCCAGCTCCAGTCGCCCGCCATCGTGGCGGGGCTCGCCTACCTGCTGTTCGCGATGGGCCTGAGCCTCTCCGGCGCGGTCCATGTCGGCGGCCGGCTCGCCGGCCTCGGCGACGGCCTCACCCGCCGCGGCGGCCTGAGCGGCTCCTTCTTCACCGGCGTGCTCGCCACCCTGGTGGCGACGCCCTGCACGGCGCCGTTCATGGGCTCGGCGGTGGGCTTCGCGCTGACCCAGAGCGCCGGCGTGGCGCTCGCCGTCTTCGCCAGCCTCGGGCTCGGCCTCGCCCTGCCCTTCCTGCTCCTGACGCTCTGGCCGCCGGCCCTGCGCGCGCTGCCGCGGCCGGGCGCCTGGATGGAGACCCTCAAGCAGGTCCTGGCCTTCCCGGTCTACGCCACCGTGGCGTGGCTGATCTGGGTGCTGGCGCAGCAGGTCGACCCGCGCGGGCTGCTGGCGGCGCTGATCGGCCTCGTCCTCGTGGGCTTCGCCGCCTGGGCCTGGGAGCACGGCCGCGCCGCCCCGCCCCGGGCCGGCCGGATCGCGCAGGCCGCCGCGGCGCTGGCGCTGGCCGCCGTCGGGGCCCTCGCCGTCACCCTGCCCCGGGACCGCGCCGCGCCGGCCGCGCAGGCCGCCGCCGACGGGGTCGAGCCGTTCACGCAGGCGCGCCTCGACGCCCTGGTCGACGCGCACCGCCCCGTCTTCGTGGACATGACCGCCGCCTGGTGCATCACCTGCGCGGTCAACGAGGCGACCTCGCTCAACACCAGGGCGGTGCGGGCCGCGATGGCCGAGCGCGGCGTGACCTACATGAAGGGCGACTGGACCAACCAGAACCCCGAGATCACCCGCCTCCTCGAGAAGCACGGGCGGAGCGGCGTCCCGCTCTACCTGCTCTACACCGGGACGGGAGAGCCCCAGGTGCTCCCGCAGATCCTGACCGAGGGGACGGTGCTGGCGGCGCTGGAGGCGGTGCCGGCCGCCGCGGGCCGGAGCGCGGCGCTGGCGCGCTGAGTCCCTGAGGGGGGACGCTGAATATCGGCGCGCCCGTCCCACCGTCATCGCGAGCGAAGCAACCCAGCAGCGCCACGCTCACCGGCGTCCCGCCGCCCCGGGTCGCTTCGCCGCGCTCGCGATGACGGCGCGCCGGAGCGATGTCCTATCCGGACGGCCCGTGAGGCCGCCTCAGGCCTCGAGCGAGAAGGTCTCGTCGAAGGCGTAGCCCGAGCCGCGGACCGTGCGGATCGGGTCGGTCTGTCGCGGGCCGTTCAGCGCCTTGCGCAGCCGCCCGACATGGACGTCGACGGTACGCTCGTCGATGTAGACGTCGTGGCCCCAGACCCCGTCGAGGAGCTGCTCGCGGGAGAAGACCCGGCCCGGCGCCAGCATCAGGAACTCCAGGAGCCGGAACTCCGTCGGGCCCAGATGCAGCTCCTCGCCGCCGCGGCGGACGCGGTGGCCGGTGCGGTCGAGCTCCAGGTCGCCCGCCGCCAGCCGGTCCGAGACGTGGGCGGGCTTGGCCCGGCGCAGCAGCGCGCGGATCCGGGCGAGCAGCTCCGGGACGGAGAACGGCTTGACGATGTAGTCGTCGGCGCCCGTGCCGAGACCGCGGACGCGGTCGCCCTCCTCGCCCCGGGCGGTGAGCATGATCACCGGCAGGCGCTCGGTCTCGCGGCGCGCCCGGATCCGGCGGCACAGCTCGATCCCCGAGAGGCCGGGCAGCATCCAGTCGAGCAGGACGAGGTCCGGGATCCGCTCCGCCAGGAGCAGCTCGGCGTCGTCGCCGCGCGCCGCCGAGTCCACCAGGAAGCCCTCGGCCTCCAGGTTGTAGCGCAGCAGCGTGGTCAGGGCCTCCTCGTCCTCGACGATCAGGACTTGCATGCTCACGTTCGAAGACTCGTTCTACCGGCGGTCCCGCGGAAGGTGCAGGAGGCGCCGCCCTGCCTCAACCTGCACGGAGAGTGACCCCGGCCGCGCCCACAGGAAGGCGCGGGAGCCGGGGTCGGGGGCTCACGGCGCCTGGATGCCGTCCACCGTCGCGTAGTTGGACGCGTCGTTCTTCGGCCGGTCACCCGCCAGGGTCTCGCCCGTGGCGAGGTAGTGGATCGTCTCGGCGATGTTGGTGGTGTGGTCGCCGATGCGCTCGACGTTCTTGGCGCAGAACAGGAGATGCGTGCAGAACGAGATGTTGCGCGGATCCTCCATCATGTAGGTCAGCAGCTCGCGGAACAGCGAATTGTACAGGGCGTCGATCTCGCCGTCGCGCTCCCAGACGTCGTGGGCCGCCTTGACGTCGCGGCTCGCGTAGGCGTCGAGCACGTCCTTGAGCTGGGCCTCGGCGAGGTCGCTCATGTGCCGCACGCCGAGCACGATCTTCTGGGCCGGCGCCTGGTCGGAGATCGCCACCACGCGCTTGGCGACGTTCTTGGCGAGGTCGCCGATCCGCTCGAGGTCGCCGGAGACGCGGATCGCCGAGATGGTCTCGCGCAGGTCGATCGCCAGGGGCTGGCGCCGGGCGATCAGCAGCACGGCGCGCTCCTCGATGTCCCGCTGCAGCGCGTCGAGGCGCTTGTCGGCGAGGATCACCGCCTGGGCGAGCGTGTCGTCCCGGCGCACGAGGGCGTCGGTCGCCTCCGCGGTCATCTTCTCGGCCACGCCGCCCATCTCCGAGATCGAGCGACGCAGGTTCTCCAGGTCGGTGTCGTAGGAGGTGACGATATGGCCGGGCATGGTGGATCCTTCGATGGGTCCCGGGAACGGCGCGCCGGGGCGGCTTGCGGGGACTTGCCGGCGCGCCCGGGGCGCCGACCGGCAGGTCCCGGGACCGGAGCCTCCGGTCAGACTAGCCGAAGCGGCCGGTGATGTAGTCCTGTGTGCGGCGTTCCGTCGGGTTCATGAACATCCGGTTGGTCGGACCGAACTCGACGAGCTGCCCCAGATACATGAAGGCGGTGAACTGCGAGATGCGCGCCGCCTGCTGCATGTTGTGGGTGACGATCACGATGGTGAACTCGTCTCGCAGCTGCTCGATCAGCTCCTCGATGCGGCCGGTGGAGATCGGGTCGAGGGCCGAGGTCGGCTCGTCGAACAGGATCACCTCCGGCTTCTGCGCCACGGTCCGGGCGATGCACAGGCGCTGCTGCTGGCCGCCCGACAGGCCGGTCCCCGCCTGCCGGAGCTTGTCCTTCACCTCGTCCCAGAGGGCAGCCTTGCGCAGGGATTCCTCAATCCGGCCGTCCAGCTCGGATTTCGGCAGCTTCTCGTAGAGGCGCAGGCCGAAGGCCACGTTGTCGTAGATCGACATCGGGAACGGCGTCGGCTTCTGGAACACCATGCCGATCCGCGAGCGCAGCTCGTTCAGGTCGACGGAGGGGCTGAGGATGTTCTCGCCGTCGAGCAGGATCTCGCCCTCGGCCCGCTGCTCCGGGTAGAGGCTGTAGATCCGGTTGAAGCAGCGCAGCAGGGTGGACTTGCCGCAGCCGGACGGCCCGATCAGCGCCGTCACCTGCCGGTCGTGGAAGTTGAGATTGACGTCCTTCAGCCCGTGGAAGCTGCCGTAGTAGAAGTTCAGGTCCTTGACGGCGATCCGCACGGGGCCGCCCTCTTCGGCGCGGTTGCGGTTCAGCTCGACCGTGGGGATCGCGGAGGCGGCGTTCATCGTCGTGTCCTCGAAGGGGGGCTCAGCGCGAGATCTGCGGCTTGATCACGAGGCGCGCGATGATCGACAGCGCCAGAATGGTGGCGGTGATCAGGAGCGCGCCCGCCCAGGCGAGGCCCTGCCAGTTCGGGTAGGGCGAGAGGGCGAACTGGTAGATCATCACCGGCAGGTTCGCGACGCCGCCCATCAGGTTGGCCGAGAACCAGGAATTGTTGTTGAGCGCGGTGAACAGCAGCGGCGCGGTCTCGCCGGCGATGCGGGCGAGCGCCAGGATGATGCCGGTGACGATGCCCGCCGAGGCCGCCCGCCAGGTCACGCTCATGATCACCGTCGAGGGCGGCGCGCCGAGCGCCGCGCCGGCCTCCCGCAGGGTGCCGGGGACGAGGCGCAGCATGTCCTCGGTGGTGCGCACGATCACCGGCACGGCGATGATCGCGAGCGCCACGCCGCCGGCCCAGCCCGAGTAGGTGCCCATCGGCCGCACCATCAGGGTGTAGACGAACAGGCCGATCAGGATCGACGGCGCCGAGAGCAGGACGTCGTTGAGGAAGCGGATCAGGGCGGCCAGCTTCGAGCCGCGCCCGTACTCGGCCAGGAAGGTCCCGGCCATGACGCCGACCGGCGTGGCGATCAGGATGCCGATCCCGGTCAGCACGACGCTGCCCAGGATGGCGTTGGCGATGCCGCCGCCCTCGGAGCCGGGGCCCGGGGTCGGGTTGGTGAACAGGGCCGGCGTGAAGCCGCGCACGCCCTGGACGATCAGCATCACCAGGATCGAGCCGAGGACCAGGGCACCCACCACGGTGGCGCCGGTGCAGGCGATGCGCAGTGTCCGGTCGGCGACGCGGCGCCCCTGGCGGACCCGGCCGGGGCGGCGCTGGGCGGTGGCGGCGATCGTGCTGGAGGAAACCATCGCGCGTGCTCCTCAGGCGGCCTGGACGCGGCGCGTCAGCAGCCGGGCGATGATGAGCACCACGAAGGTGATCACGAACAGGATGCAGCCCAGAGCCATCAGCGCGTTCAGCTGGAGGCCGTCCGCCTCGTTGAACTCGTTGGCGATGCGCGACGCGATGGTCGAGCTGGGGTCGAAGATCGAGGCCGAGAGCCGGTTGGCGTTGCCGACCACGAAGGTCACCGCCATCGTCTCGCCGAGCGCCCGTCCGAGGCCGAGCATGATCGCGCCGATGATCGAGACGGCCGCCTGCGGCACCAGCACGTGGCGCACGACCTCCCAGGTGGTGCAGCCGATCCCGTAGGCGCTCTCGCGCAGCACGGTCGGGATCTGGTCGAGCATGTCGCGGGCGATCGAGGCGATGAACGGCACGATCATGATCGCCAGGATGATCCCGGCGGTGAACACGCCGACGCCCGACGGCACCCGGGCGTAGAACAGCGTGCCGACGATCGGCATGCCCTCCACGAGGTTCGAGACCGGGATCTGGATGTAGCGCGCGAAGAGCGGCGCGAACACGAACAGGCCCCACATGCCGTAGATGATGCTCGGCACGGCCGCGAGCAGCTCGATCGTCATGGCGACCGGCTTGCGGGCCCAGCCCGGGCAGAGCTGGGTGAGGTAGACCGCGATGCCCAGCGAGACGGGCACGCCGATCAGCAGGGCCAGGAACGCGGAGGCGACGGTCCCGATCACCGCGACCAGGGCGCCGTACTGCTCGGTCCCGACGTTCCAGGCGCTGGAGGTCAGGAAGCCGAAGCCGAACTCGCGGAAGGCGGGCCAGCCGCCGTACAGGATCGAGCCGAGGATGCCGGCGAGCACGAGCAGCACCAGCAGGGCCGCGCCGTACGAGCAGGTCCGGAACAGGGTGTCGAGGCTCCGGCTCGGCGCCTTCCGCGCGGTCGCGGAACGGGTTCGGCCGAGGGCGATCGATTCGGTCAAAGCGGGCATCCGCGGTTCTCTGCGAAGGGTGGCGTGGTAGCGCGGTGCGTTCCCGGAAGCGAGGGAGGAGGTTCCCACCCCCTCCCCGCCACGCTCACATGTTGAAGACAGGCTTTCCGTCCTTGCCCTTCACGTCCTTCCACTCCTGGTGGATCAGTTCGACGACGTTGTCCGGCAGCGGGACGTAGTCGAGGTCGGTGGCGAGCTTGTCGCCGTTCTTGTAGGCCCAGTCGAAGAACTTGAGCACGGCGGCGGACTTGGCCGGGTCGGCGGCGTCCTTGTGGACCAGGATGAAGGTCGCGGCCGTGATCGGCCACGCCTCCTCGCCCGGCTGGTTGGTCAGCGAGATGCCGAAGCCCGGGGTCGCCTTCCAGTCGGCGCTCGCCGCCGCGGCCTGGAACGCCTTGTCGTCGGGCTGCGGGTACTTGCCGGCCTTGTTCTGCAGCAGGGCGTAGGAGAGCTTGTTCTGCTTGGCGTAGGCCGACTCGACGTAGCCGATCGCGTTCGGAACCTGCTTCACGGTGGCGGTCACGCCCTCGTTGCCCTTGCCGCCCTGACCGACCGGCCAGGAGATCGTCGTGGCCGCACCGTACTCCTTCTTCCAGGGCTCGGAGACCTGGGACAGGTAGGTGGTGAAGATGTTGGTCGTGCCCGACGCGTCGGAGCGGTAGACCGGGGTGATGTTGGCGTCGGGGAGCTTCAGCCCGTCATTGAGCTTGGCGATGCGCGGATCGCTCCACTTCGCGATCTTGCCGGCGTAGATGTCGGCCAGCACGTCGCCGGTGAGCTTCAGCTTGCCCGGCTCGATCCCCGGGATGTTCACCACCGGAACGACGCCGCCCATCACGGTCGGGAACTGGACGAGGCCGTCCTTGGTCAGCTGCTCGGGCTTCAGGGGCGCGTCGGTGGCGCCGAAATCGACCGTCTTGGCCTGGATCTGCTTGATGCCGCCGCCGGAGCCGATCGACTGGTAGTTGAGGCCCGAGCCGGTCTCCTTGCGATAGGCCTCGGCCCACTTGGAGTAGACCGGGAAGGGGAACGTGGCGCCGGCGCCGGTGATATCGGCGGCGAGCGCCGCGGACGCCAGCTGAACCGTCGCGAGGCCGACGGCGAGCGCGTAAGCGAAGGGTCTCAAAGGAATCTCCGTTGCCGTCGGGCTTGAGCCTGCGCTGCCCCGCCGGCGAGCCCGTGCCCGCGGCAGAGCTCTGCGGCCGATCTTCCGAAGAGACCCAGCGCCGGCCGCCCGATGGCCGGGCGGTTACGACAAGTAGATGACACCGGGATGACACGCGGGGTGACGCGCGGGGTGATGCGCGGGGTGATGCGCGGGGTGACGCGCGGGATGCCATCGCGCTTCGCCCGGGCGCGGCACGGTTCCGGGCTCTCGCGCGTTCCTCTCCACCAGGAGCAGCAGCCGGCAGCAGAAGGACGCGCGGATCGTGGGCGGCGACGAGGTGGATGCGGCGACGGAATCCGATCCGGCCTGGCTGGCCCTGCACGCCGAGCGGGAAGCCGTGGAGCGGGCCCTGGCGCTGGCGCAGGCCCGTCAGAAGTTCAGCCGCGATCCAAACGCGGCCTCCGCGGCGCGCGTCGAGGAGGCGGAGCTGCTGGTGAGTCTCGACCGCGTGCTGACGCTGATTCGCGCCGCCGAGTATCGTCGGCGGCCGGGCGCGCGCCGCTGGTAGCGGCGCGGTGCCGGGTCAGACCGCCCGGCGCAGCTCCCGCTCCTTCTGGCGCAGGCGCAGGAGCAGCTCGACATGCGTGTCGGTGATGGGCTGCGTGTCGACGCTGCCCTCGTAGACCGTGCGGAGCGTGAGGCCGAGCTGGCGGGTGTCGACCGCCCGTTTCAGAGGCTGTCCCGCAGGCAGAGACCCATCGGACTCGACGACTGACGGCTTCATGGCTCCCTCCCGCCCTTCAACCGCCCAAACCTGCCGCGGCACCGGGATGTCGGTACTCTCACTATGAATGGTTAACGAATTATTACCTTCAACCAACGGTTAAGGTTGTCGCCGGGTCACGCGTCGGCGCCCTGAAGGAGCCGCGCCGCGGCCGCCCGGGCCTCGTCGGTGACGGTGGCGCCGGCCAGCATCCGGGCGATCTCCTCCCGGCGCTCGGCGACGGGCAGGCTCGCCACGCGCGTGGCGACGCGGCTGGCCCCTTTCACGGGCGCCTTGGCGATCAGGAAATGCGTCTCGGCCCGCGCGGCGACCTGGGGCGCGTGGGTCACCGCGACCACCTGCACGGTGGCCGCCAGCCGGGCGAGCCGCATCCCGATGGCGTCCGCCACCGCGCCGCCCACGCCGGTGTCGATCTCGTCGAAGATGAGCGTCGGGGCCGAGCCCTTGTCGGCCAGCACGACCTTCAGCGCCAGCATGAAGCGCGACAGCTCGCCGCCCGAGGCGACCTTCATCATCGGGCCGGGCTTGGTCCCGGGATTGGTCTGGGCCCAGAATTCGACCCGGTCGGTTCCCGCCGGATCGCGGGATTCCGGATCCGTGGCGATCTCGGTGATGAAGCGGGCCCGCTCCAGCTTGAGCGGCGGCAGCTCGGCCTTCACGGCGGCGTCGAGCTGCTTGGCCGCCCGGCGCCGCCCGGCGCTGAGCTTCTCGGCCGCCTCGGCGTAGGCGGCTTCCGCCGTCGCGAGCGCCTGCTCGAGCCCGGCTAGCGCCGCCTCGCCGGCGTCGATCGCCGCCACGTCGCCGGCGTAGCGCTCCGCCAGGGCCGCGAGGTCGTCGGCCGGGACATCGTACTTGCGCGACGCGGCGCGCAGGGCGAAGAGCCGCTCCTCGACGCGCTCCAAGTCGCGGGGGTCGAACTCCGTCTCGGCCACCGCCGCCTCGAGGACTGCGCGGGCCTCGTCGAGGGCGACCATGGCGGCGTCGAGGGCGTTCACGCACGGGTCCACCAGCGCGGGCAGCTGCGCCGCGCGCCGCTCCAGCTTGCGCAGGGCGGCCGAGAGGTGCGGCACGCCGGAATGGGGCCCGCCGACGGCCTCGAGCGCCTCGTTGAGCTCGCGCGCGACCTTCTCGGATTGCTGCATGATCGTGCGGCGCTCGGCGAGCTGGGCCTCCTCGCCGGCGAGCGGCGCGAGGGCGGCAAGCTCTTCCACGGCGTGGCGCAGGAAGTCGGATTCCTTGCGGGCCGCCTCCACGCGGGCGCGGTGCTCGGCGAGCGCGGTGCGGGCCGTCCGCACGGTCCGCGACGCGGCGGCGACCTTGGCGAGCTGGGTCTGAAGCCCCCCGAAGGCATCGAGGATCGCCCGGTGCGAGGCGGGATCGGCCAGGGCCCGGTCGTCGTGCTGCCCGTGGATCTCCACGAGGGCCGCGCCGATCGCCCGCAGGACCTGCACGCCCACCGGCTGGTCGTTGACGAAGGCGCGGGTCCGGCCGTCCGCCATCTGGGTCCGGCGCAGGATCAGGTCGCCCTCGGTGTCGATCTCGGCCTCGGCCGCGATCCGGCGCGCCGGATGATCGAGGGGCAGGTCGAACACGGCCGTGACCGCGCCCTGGGCCTCGCCGTGGCGGACCAGGCGGCCGACGCCGCGGCCGCCGAGCGCCAGGGCGAAGGCGTCGAGCAGGATCGATTTGCCCGCGCCCGTCTCCCCGGTCAGGACGCTGAGCCCCGATCGGAAATTCAGTTCGAGCCTGTCGATCAGGACGATGTCGCGGATCGCGAGCTGCGCCAGCATGCGGCGACGGGGATTCCTCAGGATGGGACCGCAGACATAAGGCCGCTGCGGCGCGGATTCACCCCAAAAATGCGTCGCACCGCTCAGGCGGTGTGCCGCAACGGGCGCCGCAACGGGAAAGGCCCGAAGCGGCGGCTCCGGGCCTCGACGATTCTCGGGACAGCCCTGAGCGGGCTCGCAGGCTTACTCCGCCGAGGCGGTCTTGCCGGTCACCGTGCGGTAGATCTTCGAGAGGAACGAGGTCTTCTCCTCGCGGGGCTCGAGGCCGCCCTGAGCCAGCAGCGCGTGGGCGTCCTTGTACCACGGGCTTTCCGGGAAGTTGTGGCCGAGCACCGCGGCGGCGTTCTGCGCCTCCTGGGTGATGCCGAGCGCCCAGTAGGCCTCGGTCAGGCGCTCGAGCGCCTCCTCGGCGTGCCGGGTGGTCTGATACTTGGCGACCACGTCGCGGAAGCGGTTGATCGCCGCGGGGAAATTGCGCTTCTCGAGGTAGAAGCGGCCGATCTCCATCTCCTTGCCGGCGAGCTGATCGCGGGTGATCTGGATCTTCGCCTTCGCGTCCGCGGCGTATTCCGAGGTCGGGTACTTCTGGACCAGCTCCTGCAGCGCGACGAGCGCCTTCTCGGAGCGTTCCTGATCGCGGGTGACGTCCGGGATCTGCTTATAGTTCGACATCGCCATCAGGTACTGCGCGTAGGCGGCATCCTTGCTGGCCGGGTGGCGCTGCAGGTAGCGCTTCGAGGCGCTGATCGCGTCGTCGTACTTCTGGCCCTCGTAATTGGCGTAGGCCGTCATCAGCAGCGCCTTCCGGGACCACTCGGAATACTGGTACTGCTTGTCCAGGTTGTCGAACTTCTTGACCGCGCCCTCGTAGTCGCTGTCCTCGAGCTTCGCCAGGCCGTCGCTGTACAGCTTGTCGGCCGGAACGTCCGGCACGACCTCGGGCTTGTACTTCTCGGCGAAGATGCTGGTCGGGTCGAAGTCGCAGCCGCCGAGGCCCAGGCCGAGGACGGCCACGAAGGGCATCGCGAAGGCCGCTGCCCGGCGATGACGAATGGTGACAGGCATCTGGCGCTCTTTCCCGGAACCGGCGCCGTTTCGCGCCGTCATGCCATCGCGTGGGTGGATCCGGCCCGCCCCGGGCCGTGCCCGCCGTTCACGGACCGTTAAACCCTGCCGCTCGATTCGGGCACGAAAGCGGCAAGGCTGCGGCGGCCAGGATCGGTCGCGGGCTGTGTCCCGCCGGTCACAGGGGCTACAGGTCGCCCGCGAAGGCGGCGATGCCGAGGCCGACGCCGAGCTCGGACAGCACGGTCTCGCGGCGCGAGCCCTGCGCCTCGACGATGGCGTAGTTCGCCCGGTCGGCGAAGAGGGCGGACAGCACCCCGACATTCATCCGGTGGCCGCCGCAATAGGAGCGGTAGGCCCCCTGGATCGGCAGGCCGGCCAGGGCGAGGTCGCCGACGGCGTCGAGGATCTTGTGGCGGACGAACTCGTCCTGGAAGCGCAGACCCTCGGGATTGACCACCGCGGTCTCGCCGACCGCCACGGTGTTCTCCAGCGAGGCGCCGAGGGCGAAGCCGGCCTTCCAGTAGCGCTCCACGTCCCGCATCATCCCGAAGGTGCGGGCGCCGGCGATCTCGCGGCGGTAGGTGGCGGGCGACAGGTCCATCGCCTTGCGGGAGCGGCCGATCACCGGGCTCTCGAAATCGATCTCGACGTCGAGGCGGAAACCGCGATCGATCGGGCGCAGCTCCGCGAAGGATGTCCCGGCCTCGATCCGGACGTGCCGGAGGATCTTGAGCCAGCGGCGCGGCGTGTCGCAGGTGGCGATCCCGATCTGGTCGATCGCCTGGACGAAGGGGAGCGCCGATCCGTCGAGGATCGGCATCTCGGGGCCGTCGATCTCGATCAGAGCATTGTCGACGCCCAGGCCGTACAGGGCGGACATCAGGTGCTCGACGGTGGCGACGGCGCCGGTCTCGACGTCACCCAGGACGGTGCAGAGTTCGGTGGCTGAGACGAGGGCGTGATGCGCCTTGATCAGGCGGTCGTTGCCGTGAGTGGTACCGGTGCGGAGGAAGGCGATGCCGTGATTGGCCGGAGCGGGTCGGATGGTGATCTCCGCGGGGTTGCCGGAGTGAACTCCGATCCCCGAGAGAGTCGCCGGCCCTTTGAGGGTCGTCTGTTTATGCGTTCGCATTCCTTAGCCCCCGGGCGCGACCAGATCCCGACACCCCGACTGGAGGTGAGGAGAAGCTGACTGATCCGTCCGCTGCTTGATGCCCTAGCCCACGCGATCAGGTTGTGTCCTGCTGCGTGTCGTCTCGATCACATGGTTTCTATAGCTGCGCCGCACAGGGCAGCCAAATCACGGATTCTTACGGTCTGTTACAGACACGCTTAGCGGTTCGTCACCACAAAGCGCTGGTCCACCAAAGGCTTAAAGGTTGGTTAATACGTGACTAACCCGCGGCCGTTCTGTGGCGCGGATGCACCACGCGCCCCGGCTCGAGCGCCACGGTGCACAGCCTTGTCGAACTCAATTCACCACTGCAACAACCATGAGTTGCTTTGCTGCAGCGCGAAGGGGCCGGCGGTTTCCCGCCAGCCCCAGACCGTGTCGGAGACCCGGACCGTTCAGTTCGCCTGGCGGCGGAGGAAGGCCGGGATCTCGAGCTGATCGTCGTCCATCATCCGCGGCTGAGGCGCGAGCCGGCCCTGCGCGTCGAGGTTGCCCTGGGCCGGGCGGTACTGCGGGACCGCCGGGGCGGCCGGAGCGCGCGGGGCCGGCGGCACGTGGGGCTGCGCCATGTGAGGCTGGGCCATGTGGGGCTGGGCCATGTGGGGCTGCGGGGCGGCGGCCGAGGCCGGCCGGGCCGCCGGGGCACCCTCCATGTCCTCGCGGCGACCGCCGAAGCCCACCGTCGCGAGCCGGCGCAGCAGCGAGGTCCGCTTGGATTCCGGAGCGGCCTCCTCGGCAGCGCGGTTCGCCATGATCTGCGTCTGGGCGATCGGCGGCAGCTCGTGGATCTGCGGCATGCGCGGGGCGCGGGCGAGCGGCGTGCCCGTCGGGGCCGCCGGACGCGGCGGCACGAACGGGCCGGCCTCGACGGCGGGCGCCGCCTCGACGCGCTGCGGCGCGGGGGCCGGGACGAACGGCGCCGCGGCGCGGGCCTGGACCGGGGCGAGCACGACGTCGTCGCGGTTCATCGGCGCGGCGGCCTCGATGCGGCTCTCGATCCGCGCCTCGGGGCGCATCTCGGGGGCCGAGAGCGGCGCGGGGGCCGGGGCGGGGATCGGCGCCGGGGCGACCGACTCGGTGCGGATGCTCGGCACCGGCGAGGCGGCGCGCGAGCGGGCCTCGGCGCGCAGGCGCTCGGCAACCTCGGCGATGCGCTGCTCGGTCTCGGCGATCGCCGGGTTGTTGGGCGAGTTCGCCGAGATCAGGGCCGGCTCGATGCCGGTGGCGACCACCGACACGCGGATGATGCCGTCGAGGCTCTCGTCGAAGGTCGCGCCCAGGATGATGTTGGCGTCCTGGTCGACCTCCTCGCGGATGCGGGTGGCGGCCTCGTCGAGCTCGTACAGGGTCAGATCGGAGCCGCCCGTGATCGAGATCAGCAGGCCGCGGGCGCCCTTCATCGACACGTCGTCGAGGAGCGGGTTGGCGATGGCCGCCTCGGCGGCGCGGTTGGCGCGCTTCTCGCCCGACGCCTCGCCGGTGCCCATCATGGCCTTGCCCATGCCGCGCATGATCGCCCGCACGTCGGCGAAGTCGAGGTTGATGAGGCCCTCCTTCACCATCAGGTCGGTGATGCAGGCGACGCCCGAGTAGAGCACCTGGTCGGCCATCGCGAAGGCGTCCGCGAAGGTCGTCTTCTCGTTGGCGACCCGGAACAGGTTCTGGTTCGGGATCACGATCAGGGTGTCGACCGCGGCCTGCAGCTCCTGGATGCCGAACTCGGCGGTGCGCATGCGGCGCATGCCCTCGAACTGGAACGGCTTGGTCACGACGCCGACCGTCAGGATGCCCATGTCGCGGGCCGCGCGGGCGATGACCGGGGCGGCGCCGGTGCCGGTGCCGCCGCCCATGCCGGCGGTGATGAAGCACATGTGGGCGCCGGACAGCTGGTCGCGGATCTCGTCGATCACCTCGTCGGCCGCGGCCGAGCCGACCTCCGGGTGCGAGCCGGCGCCGAGGCCCTGGGTGACGCCCAGGCCCATCTGGATCACCCGCTCGGCCTTCGAGGAGGTGAGCGCCTGCGCGTCGGTGTTGGCGACGACGAACTCGCAGCCCAGCAGGCCCGACTCGATCATGTTGTTGACGGCGTTGCCGCCGGCGCCACCGACGCCGAAGACGGTGATGCGGGGCTTCAGTTCCCGGATGTCCGGCGCCTGGAGGGTGATGGCCATGGTGTCGAGCCTCTCGCTAACTGTGCTGTCCGTGCGACGCCTGGGCGCCGGATTCCCTTCGATCCCCCCGCGCGAGCGGGCGGGCGTGAAACCTAGAAGCTGTCCCGGAGCCAGCGGCCGACCCGGTTCAGGTAGTTGTCGGTGCCCGTGGCCGCGAAGGCACCGTGCCCGCGCGGCTCGAAGTGCTCGGCATGAGCCACCTGCGGGTAGACGAGCAGGCCGACCGCCGCCGAGAAGGCCGGACCCTTGGCGGCTTCCGGCAGACCCCGGATGCCGAGGGGCCGTCCGATCCGCACCTGACCCTGGAGGACGCGGCGGGCGACCTCGGGCAGACCGACGAGCTGGCTGGCGCCGCCGGTGAGGACGACCCGCCGCCCGGCCTGGGCGGCGAAGCCCGCGTCGCGCAGGCGATCGCGCACCAGCTCGACCACCTCCTCGACGCGCGGCTTGATGATCCGCACGAGCTGCGAGCGCGGGATGTGGGCCGGCGCCTCGCCCTCGTCTTCGCCGACGCCGTGCACGGCGATCATGTCGCGGTCGTCGGAGGGGGTGGACAGGGCCGAGCCGTAGAGGGTCTTCAGCCGCTCGGCCGCCGCCATGCGGGTGGAGAGGCCGCGGGCGATGTCCATGGTGACGTGGTGACCGCCGACCGCCAGGGCGTCCACGTGGACGAGGTGGCCGCCGGAGAACACGCCGACGCTGGTGGTGCCGCCGCCCATGTCGACGACGCAGACGCCCATCTCGGCCTCGTCGTCGACCAGCGCCGAGAGGCCGGCCGCGTAGGGCGTGGCGATCACCGCCTCGACGCCGAGGTGGCAGTGCTCCACCGCCAGCATGACGTTGCGGGCGGCCGCGAGCTCGCTGGTGACGACGTGCAGGTCGACGCTGAGCGCCTCGCCGATCATGCCCGACGGGTCGATGACGGCGCCCTGCCCGTCCAGGGCGTAGCCGGTGGGCAGCGCGTGCAGCACGGCCCGGCCGGGGCTGACGCCGTGGGCGCTCGCGGTCTCGAGCACCCGCTCGACGTCGCTGCCCGTGACGGTGCCCGAGCGGACGTTCACCCGCGCCTGGAAATGTTGCGAGGCGAGCCGGCCGCCCGACATGTTGACGATGACCGATTGGACCTCGACCTTGGCCATCCGCTCGGCGGCGTGCACCGCCTGACGGATCGCGCTCTCGGCCGCGGCGAGATCGACGATGGCGCCGCCTTTCAGGCCCAGGGAGCGCTGGTGACCGATGCCGATGATGCGCGCGAGGTGCGTGCGGCCGCGGAGCGTCGTGAGCGCCTCGGCGGGCTGCAGCTCGGCGATGAGGCAGACCACCTTGCTCGTGCCGATGTCGAGCACCGAGAGGGTGGTCGAGCGCCGGGCGGAGAGCGGCTTCAAGCGCGGCGTGAGGCCGTGTTGGCTGTGCATTGACGCTACCGGGCGCGGGATGCGGGACGGGCGGAGATCGACAGGAAGGGCATCAGCTGGCCGCGCCCTTCTTCTTCGCCTTCTGGGCTTCCGCGCGGGCGGCGGCGGCCTCCTCGGTCAGGCGCACCACCAGGCGGTCCGGCATGCGCAGGTCCACCGCGATGATGTCCTTCTCGAGCAGGCCGGCCTCGCGCTCGAACCGGACCAGGCGGGCGAGCGCGGCGGCCGGGTCGGCCTCGGGCAGGCGCACGTCGATGCCGTCGAACTTGAGGGTCCAGCGCCGGCCGGACACGTAGGTGCCGGCCTTGATCCGCTCGGCGAGCGGCCCGGCGGCGGCGATGAGGGCGAGGTATTCCGGGAGCTTGGTGTTGGCGTCCTCGCCGACCACCAGGGGCAGGCTGGCGTAACGGTCGTCCCGCATCGCGTCGATGACGGTGCCGTCGGCGGCGATCACGCTGATCTCGCCGTTCTTCTGCCAGAGGGCCGCGGGCTCGCGCTCCACCTGGGTGATGGCGATCTCGTTGGGGTAGATCTTCCGGACCGAGGCCTGGGCGATCAACGGCACGCGGAGCAGCCGCTCGCGCACGTCGTTGACGTCGAGGAACGGGACCGAGGAGCGCCAGTCGATCCCGGCGGCCGCCAGGACCTCGCGCTCGTACATGCGGGAGATGCCCGAGATGGTGACGCGCTCGACGCCGAAGCCGGCGACGCGCGCGGCGATGTCGAGGGGGCGGCCCTGCTCGGCCACGAAAGCGTCGTAGCGGCCGCTCGCCACGAAACCGGCGAGCGCCACGGCCGCGGCGGACACGGAGACCGCCACGATTCCGGCGCCGCGGGGCAGGCGCTCGCTCAGGCGCTGACTCGGGCGGGCCCGACGAACCGAGAGCGACCGGGACGTCACGCGGCCGGCGAGCCGGCCCAGGATCGCGCCGGCGAGGCGCGCGGGACCGCTCCGGCCGGCGGCGTCGCCGCTCAGCGATTCAGGGAAGCGTCCTCCACCATCCATCGGACGAGCTCACCGAAACTCAGGCCCGCATGGGCCGCCATCTCCGGCACAAGGCTCGTCTGGGTCATGCCGGGTTGCGTGTTGACCTCCAGCACCACGAGCAGACCGGTTCCACCCGGTGTGTCGTCGTAGCGAAGGTCGGCACGGCTGACGCCCCGACAGCCCAGTGCTTGATGCGCCGTTAACGACAGTTCTTGGACACGCTGGTAAACATTTGGTTTAAGTTCGGCCGGGAGCACGTGAACCGACCCCCCCGGGGCGTACTTGGCGTCGTAATCGTACCAGTCCCCCGTGGCGGCCTTCACCTCGATGACCCCGAGGGCCTTGTCGCCCATCACGCCGCAGGTGAGTTCGCGGCCAGCAATGTAAGGTTCTGCAAGGACTTGCTCGCCGAACGTCCATTCCTCGGAGGCGAGGATCTGGGGCGGGTGCGAGCGGCCGTCGCGCACGATGATGACACCCACCGATGAGCCTTCCGCGATCGGTTTCACGACGTAGGGTGGCGGCAGGGGGTGTGTCCTGGCGGCCTCACGACGGTTAACGATCCGGCCCTCGGGCACGTCGACGCCGGCGGCGCGCATGACGGTCTTGGCCCGCTCCTTGTTCATGGCCAGCGCCGAGGCGAGGACGCCGGAATGGGTGTAGGGGATCTTGAGGATCTCCAGCAGGCCCTGGATGGTGCCGTCCTCGCCGTCCGGTCCGTGGAGCGCGTTGAAGGCCACGTCCGGCCTGAGCGCGGTCAGCACGGAGGCGATGTCGGGGCCGACATCGACCCGGGTGACCCGGTAGCCCTCCCCTTCGAGCGCGTCGGCGCAGGCCTTGCCGGAACTGAGGGAGACCTCGCGCTCGGCGGAGGTGCCGCCCAGCAGGACGGCGACGTGCTTGGACATCAGGGCACCTCGAATAGGTCGGCTTCAATCAGGATCTGGACGCACCCGAACGGTCGCGGTGGCGGCCGAGCGTCGTATCTCGGCCGCACCGGCGCGTCCGGAACACAGTTCTTACGTCGCGCCGGTGGGCCGGCCGATGCGCCGGATCTCCCAGCGCAGTTCGACCCCGCTGGTGTCCCGGACGCGGCGGCGAACCTCCTCGCCGAGACCCTCGATGTCGGCCGCGGTCGCGCTGCCGGTGTTGATCAGGAAGTTGCAGTGCATCTCGCTGACCTGGGCCCCGCCCCGCCTCAGCCCCCGGCAGCCGGCGGCGTCGACGAGCTGCCACGCCTTGCCGCCGTCCGGGTTGGCGAAGGTCGAACCGCCGGTCCGCTCGCGGATCGGCTGCGCGGCCTCGCGGGCGGCGGTGACCCGCTCCATCTCGGCCTCGATGGCGACCCGGTCGCCGGCCCGGCCGCGGAAGACAGCGCGCGTGAAGATCACGTCCTCCGGGGCGTCCGAGTGCCGGTAGGAGAAGCCCATGTCGGCGTGGCCGAAGGTGCGCAACGCGCCCCCGCGGTCGATGCCGCGGGCTTCCACCAGCACGTCGGTGGTTTCGCCGCCGTGCGCGCCCGCGTTCATGCGGAGCGCGCCGCCGATCGAGCCGGGGATGCCGCGATAGAAGGCGAGCCCGTCGAGCCCGGCCTCGGCGGCCGCCTTGGCGAGGCGCATGTCCGGGACCGCGGTGCCGACGGTCAGTGTGTCGCCGTCGATCGCGACGCTGCCGAAGGCCTTGCCGCCGAGGCGGACCACGACGCCCGGAACGCCGCCGTCCCGCACGATCAGGTTCGAGCCGAGCCCGATCACCGTGACCGGCACGTCCGGATCGAGGGACGCGAGCAGGCGGGCGAGATCCTCCTCGTCGGCCGGGGTGAACAGGACCTCGGCCGGTCCGCCGACCCGGAACCAGGTGAGGTCGGCGAGCGGCTGGTCGGCGAGCAGGCGCCCGCGGAGGTCGGGCGCGGCGGCCCGGATGCGATCGTGCAGAGAGGCGGTCATCTGTGTGTCTCCCCTCGCCCCGCCCGCGGGGAGAGGGATGCGGCGATCCTGGTGTCGTCGCATCGGGGTTGCGGCGGACGCTGCGAGGCCGGGGTCCGGAGAGTCGCCACCGGGTTCATCCTCAGAGCGCAGCCCAGTGTGGACGGTCGACGGCGCCGCCGACCCGACACGCCTCCCGGGGCGGGCTCACGCACCGCGCCTACCGTCCCCGCGCGGCGAGTTCGTCCGGCAGGGCGTAGGCCCACTGGGTGATCGTGCCGGCGCCGAGGCAGACCACGTAGTCGCCGGGCTTGGCGAGGTCCGCGATGATCCCGGCGAGTTCCTCCGGCCGCTCCAGCGCCCGGGCGTCGCGGTGGCCGCGGGAGCGGAGGCCAGCCACGAGGCTGTCGCGGTCGAAGCCCTCGATCGGCTGCTCGCCGGCCGCGTAGACCGGCGCGACGATGACCGTGTCGGCATCGTTGAAGCAGGTGCAGAAATCGTCGAACAGCGACTGCAGCCGGGTGTAGCGGTGCGGCTGCACGATGGCGATGACACCGTGCTCGGTCGAGGCGCGGGCGGCCTTGAGCACCGCCTTGATCTCCACCGGATGGTGCCCGTAATCGTCGAAGATCGTCGCGCCGTTCCACTCGCCGGTGCGGGTGAAGCGCCGCTTCACGCCGCCGAACCCGGCGAGCGCCTGGCGGATCGCGTCCGGCTTCACGCCGAGCTCGTGCGCGACGGCGAGCGCCGCGGTGGCGTTCAGCGCGTTGTGCTTGCCGGGCATCGGCAGGACGAGATCCTCCATCTCCATCCGGTAACCGGGGCGACGGTCGCGGATCATCACCCGGAAGCGGCTCTGGCCGCCGCGCAGGTCCACGTCGATGAGGCGCACGTCGGCCTGCGGGTTCTCACCGTAGGTGATGATCCGCCGGTCCTCGATATGGCCGACGAGGTCCTGCACCACGGGGTGATCGATGCACATCACGGCGAACCCGTAGAACGGGATGTTGTCGATGAAGCGCCGGAACGCGTCCTTGATCGCGTCGAACGAGCCGAAATGGTCGAGATGCTCGGGGTCGATGTTGGTGACGATCGCGACATCGGCCGGCAGCTTCAGGAAGGTGCCGTCCGACTCGTCGGCCTCCACCACCATCCACTCGCCCGCGCCCATGCGGGCATTGGTGCCGTAGGCGTTGATGATGCCGCCGTTGATCACGGTCGGGTCGAGGTTGCCGGCGTCGAGCAGTGTGGCGACGAGCGACGTGGTCGTGGTCTTGCCGTGCGTGCCCGCGATGGCCACGCAGGACTTGAAGCGCATCAGCTCGGCCAGCATCTCGGCCCGGCGCACGACGGGCAGCCGGCGCTCCCGGGCGGCTTGCAGTTCAGGGTTGTCACGCTGGATCGCCGTCGAGACCACGACCAGCGCGGCCTCTGCGACGTTGTCGGCGTTGTGGCCCACGAAGGTGCGCATGCCCTTCTCGGCGAGGCGGCGGACATTGGCGTTGTCGGAGGCGTCCGACCCCTGCACCGTGTAGCCGAGATTGTGCATCACCTCGGCGATGCCGGACATGCCGATGCCGCCGATGCCGATGAAGTGGATGGGGCCGAGCTTGTCGGGCAGCTTCATGGGTCGAACCGTCTGGTGGCGGGCCCGCCGGTGCGGAATCCCTCAAGGAATCAGGTGCGGGCGGCCGTCTCGATGACGACCTCGGCCAGCCGCTCGGCGGCGTCGTGGATGCCCGCGCTTCTGGCCGCATCGGCCGCCGCGGTCAATTTTGCCGGCGTCTCGAAGCAGGCGGTGAGCTCCGCGGCGAGGCGTTCCGGCGTGAAATCCGCCTGCTTCATCGCCAGCGCCGCGCCGATCGCGTCGAGGGTCGCGGCGTTGGCGGCCTGGTCCTGGTCGAGGGAGCCGGGCAGCGGCACGAGGATCGCCGGGCGGCCGATCGCCGCGAGTTCCGAGACCGTCGAGGCACCCGAGCGCGAGACCACGAGGTGGCTCGCGGCCATCCGCGCCGGAAGGTCCTTGAAGAACGGCGCCGCCTCGATCCCGGCGAGCCCCATGGCGAGGTAGCGGTTCTGCACCGCCGTCAGGTCCTCGGGGCGGACCTGCTGGACGAGGTGCAGCCGGGCGCGCAGCGCGTCGGGCAAGCGGGCGATCGCCTCCGGCACGACCTCGCCCATCACGCGGGCGCCCTGGCTCCCGCCGAACACCAGGAGCCGCAGGGCGTCGCCCTCGCCGAAAGCGGGATACGGGATTTTGACCGCCTCGATCACCGCGGGGCGGAGCGGGTTGCCGGTGTGGATCCGCGGGGCGCGGGCCTTGTCGGGCACGCCGCGCACGACCTTGAAGCCGGTGGCGATGGTGCGGGCGCCCCGCGCCAGGAAGGCGTTGGCCCGGCCCATCACGGCGTTCTGCTCGTGCAGGATCGTCGGCACGCGTAGGATCTGGCCGGCGAGCACCGGTGGAACGGTCGGGTAGCCGCCGAAACCCACGATGGCGGCCGGGTTGATCCGGCGGATCTCCCTGGCGGCCACGCCGAAGCCCCGGCCGAGCGTGAGCACCGCGCCGGCCCGCTTCAGCGGCGAGCGGCCCGACGGCGTCGCCGAGGCGATGGTGACGACCTCCGAGGCCGGGAACTCGGACGCGATGGAATCGACCCGGGCGTCGGTGGCGAGCGCCACCCGGATGCCGCGGGCCCGCAGCGCGTGGGCGAGGCTCTCGGCCGGGAACAGGTGTCCGCCGGTGCCGCCCGCGCAGAGCAGGATCGTGGGCGTGAAGACGGTCACCGCATCACCCCGGCGACGGTGGCGGGCGCGGTGCCGGGGGGCTTCTGGCTGAGCATGACGGTGCGGGGCCGCTTGCGGGTCAGTGCGACCAGGAAGCCGGTGCCGAGCGCCAGCGAGATCAGCGAGGAGCCGCCGTAGGAGACGAACGGGAGCGTCATGCCCTTGGCGGGCATCAGCTGGGTGTTCACCGCCATGTTGATGCAGGCCTGGAGGCCGAACAGCGTGGTCAGGCCGGTGATCGCCAGCCGCGAGAAGGTGTCGTCGGTGCGCCGCGCCAGCTTGAGGCCGCGCAGCACGATGAAGGCGAACAGCGCCACGAGGCAGAGGCAGACGATCACGCCGAACTCCTCGCCGGTGACCGAGAAGATGAAGTCGGTATGCGCGTCCGGCAGGTGGCGCTTGGCCACGCCCTCCCCCGGCCCGGTGCCGAACCAGCCGCCCGAGCGGAACGATTCGCGCGACCAGAAGTCCTGGAAGCCGCCGCCGGAATCCCGGTCGAGGAACTTGTTGAAGCGCTCGCGGACGTGGTGGAAGAACAGGTAGGCAGCGAACACACCTCCGAGGCCCAGCACGCCGAGGACGGCCACCCAGATCAGGTGGAGGCCGGCCACGAAGAACAGCGCGCACCACACCATGGTAATCAGCATGGTCTGGCCGAAATCGGGCTGGAGCAGCAGCGGCACGATGGTGATCGGCAGGAGCAGCAGCGCCAGGATGCCGCCCGGCATGTCGCGGCGCTGGGCGCCCTCCGAGAAGGCCCAGGCGGCGACGACCACGAAGGCCGGCTTCACGAACTCCGAGGGCTGCAGGCCGAAGGAGCCGAACTGGATCCAGCGATGCGCGCCCTTGATCTCGGGCCCGAACTTGCCGGCGAGCAGGCACAGGACGACGCCGCAGACCCAGGTGACCAGCGCGAGCCGCCGGATGCCGCGCAGCGACAGGAACGAGACCGCGCAGATCAGCAGGATGGTCGGCGCGAGGTACATCGCCTGCCGGTTGAGGAAGTAGAAGGTCGGCAGGCCGATCCGCTCGGCCACCGGCGGGCCGCCGCCCATCAGGAAGACGAGGCCCGCGACCATCAGGGCGAACAGGGCCGCGAGCAGCCCGCGATCGACCGTCCACCACCAGTCCGTCAGGGGGGTGCGTTCCGCGCGTGACATCATGCCGGGCAACGACTCCAGGCCGCGCGGATGCCGATCCGCGCGGGTCGGCCGGGATCCTCGGCAGGAATGGTAAACGGAGCCTTATGGCCGACGCGTCGGCGCGCGCCGGGCGCGCGACCCGCAGCCGCTGAAATGCTGTATTAAGCAGGCGCAATACTAGTAAAAAGATACTCTATGTTAATCTTCCCATTGCAACTTCCGGATGTATCCCCCCGGCGGGTCGCGGTGCACCGCGCCCGATCCGCCCAGCGGAAGCCGGCACGCCATGTTTTCTGCCCTGAACGTCCGTGAAGCGCATGCCAAGCTCGCGGCCCTCGACCGGGTTCAGGGCGTGATCGAGTTCGATCTGGCGGGACGGATCCTGTCGGCGAACCGGAATTTCCTCGACGTGGTCGGGTACACGCTGCCGGAGATCGTCGGCCAGCACCACAGCATGTTCATGGAACCGGCCCAGCGCGATGCCCCGGACTACCGGGCGTTCTGGGAGCGCCTGCGCTCCGGCGCGTTCGAGTCCGGCCAGTTCCAGCGGGTCGGCCGGGGCGGCCGATCGATCTGGATCCAGGCGTCCTACAACCCGATGCTCGACGTCCGCGGCCGGCCCTACAAGGTGGTGAAGTTCGCCACCGACATCACGCAGCAGCGGACCGAGGAGGCCGACCGCGCCGGGCAGATCGCCGCGATCGACAAGGTGCAGGCCGTGATCGCCTTCGACCTCGACGGCACGGTGATCGCGGTGAACGACAATTTCCTCGCCGCGATGGGCTACAGCCGCGCCGAGGTGATCGGGCAGCATCACAGCCTGTTCGTGGAGCCCGCCTACCGCGAGAGCGAGGCCTACCGGGCCTTCTGGGCGGCCCTGCGGAACGGCACCTATCAGGCGGCCCAGTTCCGGCGGATCGGCAAGGACGGGCGCGAGGTCTGGATCCAGGCCTCCTACAACCCGATCCTCGATGCCGCCGGCCGCCCCTACAAGGTGGTGAAGTTCGCCACCGACATCAGCGATCAGGTCCGGCTGTTCGCCAATCTGCGGACCCTGATCGATCAGAATTTCGGCGAGATCGAGCAGGCGGTGACGCACTCGACCCGGGCGGCCTCGCTGGCCTCTTCGGCGGCGGACTCGACCTCCGGGAACGTCCAGACCGTCGCGGCGGCGGCCGAGGAGCTGGCGGCCTCGGTGGCCGAGATGTCCCAGAGCATCGTGCGCTCCCAGAGCGCCACCGATACCGCCTACGCCTGCGTCCAGGACGCGGACGGCCACACGAAGCGCCTCGCCGAGACCGCGACCGCCATGACCGGCATCGTCGGCCTGATCCAGGACATCGCCGGCCAGATCAACCTGCTGGCGCTGAACGCCACCATCGAGGCCGCCCGCGCAGGCGCGGCGGGTCGCGGCTTCGCGGTCGTCGCCTCGGAGGTGAAGGCGCTGGCCGACCAGGCGGCGCGCGCCACCGGTCAGATCAACGGTGAGATCGCCAGCGTGCAGCGCGTCTCGCAGGAGGTCGTGCAGGCGCTCGGCTCGATCGGGGCCTCGGTCTCGGTGATGCGCGAGACCGTGGTGGCCACCGCGGCCGCCATCGAGGAGCAGAGCGCCGTGACCCGGGATCTGGCCGAGAGCATGCAGAGCGCCGCGGGGGCCGTCACGGCGATCACCGGCAATATCGGGGCGATCGTCCAGTCGGTGGCCAACGTCTCGCAGGCGGTCGACACCACCCGCGACGCCGCCAAGGTCCTGGCGCGATGAAGGCTGCGCTGCCTCAGGGCAGCGCCTGCGCCAGCTCGCGGAAGCGGTTGCCGCGGATCTCGAAGTTCCGGAACTGGTCGTAGGACGCGCAGGCCGGCGACAGCAGCACCACCGGCTCCGGTGCGCCCGAGGCGGCTGCGTTCTCGGCGGCCTTCGGGACGGCGTTCTCGAGGGTCTCGCAGCGGGTGTAGGGCACGGCGCCCTCCAGGGTCGCCGCGAAGGCGTCCGAGGCCGCGCCGATCAGGTAGGCGTGGGCGACCCGCTCGAAATACGGCACGAGCGGGAAGATGCCGCCCTCCTTGGCCTTGCCGCCGAGGATCCAGTGAATGTCGCGGAAGGCGGTCAGGGCCTTCTCGGTGGAATCCGCGTTCGTCGCTTTGGAATCGTTGACGAACAGCACGTGGCCGCGCCGCCCGACCTCCTCCATCCGATGCGGCAGGCCCGGGAACGAGGTCAGCCCGGCCTGGATCTGCTCCGGCGACAGCTCGAGGGCCCGCGCGACGGCCACCGCGACCGCCGCGTTCTGCCAGTTGTGGGCCCCCCGGAGCGAGCCGATCCCGTTGACGTCGGCGAGGGCCGTGCCGTCCGGCTCGCGGACGATCCCGTCGCGCACGGTCAGCGCGTCGGTGCACAGCACGTCGCCGTGGGGCACGTGGACGCGCAAGAGGTCGGCGCCGCGGCGATCCGCGATGGCGCGGCTCGGGGCGTCGTCGACTCCGACCACCGCGAGGCCGGCGCCCCGGATCAGGCGCTCCTTGATGGCCGCGTACTGCTCCATCGTGCCGTGCCGGTCGAGATGGTCCGGCGTGATGTTCATCAGCACGCCGACGCTCGGGTCGAGGCTCGGCGTCAGGTCGATCTGGAACGACGACATCTCGATCACGTGGACGCGGCCGGCGGCCGGCGGCTCCAGCGACAGGATCGCGGTGCCGATGTTGCCGCCCATCTGGACGTCGCGGCCTCCCTGCGCGAGCACGTGGGCGATCAGCGCCGTGGTGGTCGACTTGCCGTTGGTCCCGGTGATCGCCACGAACGGCGCCTCCGGCGCCTGCGCCCGCCGCTCCCGGCAGAACAGCTCGATGTCGCCGATGATCTCGACGCCGGCGTCCCGGGCGAGCCGGACGCTCCAGTGCGGCTCGGGGTGGGTCAGCGGCACGCCGGGGCTCAGCACGAAGGCGGCGAAGTCGGACCAGTCGGCCTCGCGCAGGTCCCGCGTCTCGATGCCGGCCTCCCGCGCGCGGGCGAGGCTGTCGGCATTGTCGTCCCAGGCCTGCACGCCCGCGCCACCCGCCTTCAGCGCCAGCGCCGTGGCGAGCCCCGAGCCGCCGAGCCCGAACAGGGCGACGGTCTTGTCCTGGAAGACGGTGACGGGTGTCATGCGGAACTCTGAATGCGGCGGCCGGACCCAGCCGATCCGAATCGGACCCTGATCCCGAGCTTCCGGCATCGGCGACCCCGAAGGCGGGCTCCCGGGATCGCGCGGCCGGCCGGATGCCTCCTTCGAGGCTCCCCTCCGCGGCCGCGCCTCAGGACGAGGGCGAGGATCGGATCGACCTCTCAGGTCGCCCCTCTAGCACGATTTCTCAGCGCAGCTTCAGCGTCGCCAGGCCGGCCATCGCCAGGATCACCGCGATGATCCAGAACCGGATCACGACCTGCGGCTCCTTCCAGCCCTTCTGCTCGAAATGGTGGTGGATCGGCGCCATGCGGAACACGCGCTTGCCCGTGAGCTTGAACGACGCGACCTGGATGATCACCGACATCATCTCGAGCACGAACAGGCCGCCGACGATCGCCAGGACGATCTCGTGCTTCGTCGCCACCGCGATGGAGCCCAGCAGGCCGCCCAGCGCCAGGGAGCCGGTGTCGCCCATGAAGATCTGGGCCGGCGGCGCGTTGAACCAGAGGAAGCCGAGCCCGGCGCCGATCACCGCGCCGCAGACGACGGCGAGTTCGCCCGTGTCGCGAACGTAGTTCACCTGCAGGTAGCTGGCGGTGAACGAGTTGCCGACGAGGTAGGCGATGAAGCCGAAGGTGCCGCAGGCGATCATCACCGGCACGATCGCGAGGCCGTCGAGGCCGTCGGTCATGTTCACGGAATTGCCCGCGCCGACGATCACGAAGGCGCCGAACAGCGGGTAGAACCAGCCGAGATTGAGGAGCGCGTCCTTGAACACCGGGAAGGCGAGCTGGTTCTGGAGCGCGGCGGGCGAGTAGACCGCGATGGTCAGGCAGGCCGCCATGGCGATCACCGCCTCGAGGGCGAGCCGGAACTTGCCCGAGAACCCCTTGTGCGACTGCTTCGTGACCTTGAGGTAATCGTCATAGAAGCCGATCGCGCCGAAGCCGAGGGTGACGGTCAGCGTCACCCAGACGTAGTGGTTGCGCGGGTTGGCCCAGAGCAGGATCGCCACGACGGCGCCGGCCAGGATCATCAGGCCGCCCATGGTCGGCGTGCCGCGCTTGGTCAGCAGATGGGTCTGCGGCCCGTCCTCGCGGATCGGCTGGCCCTTGCCCTGGCGGATCCGCAGCAGCGAGATGATCCAGGGCCCGAACCAGAACACGAACAGGCCCGCCGTGAACAGCGCGCCGCCGGTGCGGAAGGTGATGTAGCGGAACACGTTGAGCGGCGTGAAGCTGCTGCTCAGGTCCGAGAGAAGGTACAGCATCCGGGCGCTCGGCCCCCTTGTTCAGGCGCGGGTTACGGGGGACGGCGCCAGTCGCGCCGTGCGCGCAGGCGTGTCGGTCACGGGACGGCCTGGGTCCGCCGGGTCGGATCGACCGCGTAGCGGGCTTTCAGCGCCTCGACAATCCGGCCCATGCGGCTGCCGTTCGATCCCTTCACCATGACGGCGTCGCCGGACCGCAGGGTCCGGGCGAGCGGCTCGAGCAGGTCGGCCGCGGTGTCGGCCACCGCGCCGCGGCGGCTCACCGGCAGGGCCTCGAACAGGTTGCGCATCAGCGGACCGGCCGTGAAGACGAGGTCGACCCGGGCCGCCTCGATTGCCTCCGCCAGGCCGCGATGCAGGTCGGGTGCGGCGGCGCCGAGCTCCAGCATATCGCCCAGCACCGCGATCCGGCGGCCGCGCGGTCCGGTCTCGATCCCCGCGAGGGTCGCCAGCGCCGCGCGGACGGCGACGGGATTGGCGTTGTAGCTCTCGTCGACGAGGTAGGCGGTGCCGCCGCCGATCTCGAGGGCGGTGCGCTCGCCGCGCCCCGCCGGCGGCGTCAGCCCGCCGAGCGACAGGGCCGCGCGGGCGAGGTCGGCCCCGAGGCTGTGGACCACCGCCATGACGCCCAGCGAGTTCAGCGCCGCGTGCCGGCCGGCCGTGCCGAGCTTGTAGGTGACGGGCTGGCCCATCACCGCCGCGTCGATCACCGACAGGTCGGGCCGCAGCACGATCTTCAGGGCGCGGACGTCGGAATCCGGATGCTCGCCGAAGGTCACCACCCGGCCCGCCCGGGAGGCCTGGGCGTGGGCGGCCAGCCGGTCGAAATGCGGGGCGTCGCGGTTCAGGATCGCGACGCCGCCGGGCTGGAGCCCGGAGAAGATCTCGCCCTTGGCGTCCGCGATCGCGGCCAGCGAGGCGAAATGCTCGATATGGGCGGGCGCGATCGTGGTGATCAGCGCGATGTCCGGCCGGACCTGGGCGGTCAGCGGCACGATCTCGGCGCCGTGGTTCATGCCGATCTCGAACACGCCGTAGCGCGCTGAGCGCGGCATCCGCGTCAGGGTCAGGGGCACGCCCCAGTGGTTGTTGTAGGAGGCCGCCGAGGCGTGGGTCTCGCCCTGCTCCGACAGCACGTGGCGCAGCGCCTCCTTGGTCCCGGTCTTGCCGACCGAGCCGGTGACCGCCACGACCTGCGCGCGCGTCCGGGCCCGGGCGGCGGCGCCGAGGCGCACCATCGCGGTCAGGACCGGGTCGGCGCCCTCCTCGGGGACCGCCAGGACGGGGCCGTGGGCGGCGAGCGCCTCGGCGCGCGCGGCGCCCACAACGGCGGCGCCGGCCCCGCGCCCCAGGGCGTCGGGGACGAAGTCGTGGCCGTCGCGGGTGTCGCCGCGGATCGCGAAGAACAGGTCGCCGGGCTGGAGCGTGCGGGTGTCGATCGAGGCGCCGCCGATCGCGCGCCCGGCGCCGGTCAACCGGCCGCCCGTAGCGGATTCCAGCTCCTCCCGCGTCCAGAGTGCGGTCATCGTCGGTCCCCCGTCGTCCTCAGGCCGCCGCGTCGATCGCGGCGCGCAGGACCGCGTGGTCCGAGAACGGCAGCGTGCGATCCCCCACGATCTGGCCGGTTTCATGGCCCTTGCCGGCGACGACCAGCACGTCGCCCGGACCGAGCCGGTTGACGGCGCTGCCGATCGCCTCCGACCGGTCGCCGATCTCCTCCGCGCCCGGCGCCGCGTCCAGGATGGCCCGGCGGATGGCGGCCGCGTCCTCGGTGCGCGGGTTGTCGTCCGTGACGATGACGACGTCGGCGAGCCGCTGCGCGATGGCGCCCATCAGCGGGCGCTTGCCCCGGTCGCGGTCGCCGCCGCAGCCGAACACCACGATCAGCCGGCCCGACGCGAAGGGGCGGAGCGCGGCGAGCACGCTCTCCAGGGCCTCGGGCTTGTGCGCGTAATCGACGAGGCAGAGTCCGCCCCGCGCCTCGCCGATCCGCTCCATGCGGCCCGGGACGCCGGTGAGATGGTCGAGGGCCGCGAGGACCCCGTCGGGATCGGCCGCCCCCGCCGGGGTGGCCAGCGCGAGGCCGGCCGCCACCAGGGCGTTCTCGACCTGGAACTCGCCGACGAGCGGCAGGCGCAGGTCCCGCGCCCGACCCGCGAACAGGACGCGGGCGGCCTGCGCGAACCCCTCCGTGCGGACCCCCTCGACCCGCAGGTCCCGGCCGCCGCGCCCGACCGTGCGGACCGGCCGGCCGGCGGCCTCCGCCGCGGCGATCACCCGCTCGGCATAGGCGCCGTCGGCGTTGACGATGGCCGGCCGGCCCGGCGGCAGCAGGTCGGTGAACAGGCGCAGCTTGGCCGCGAGGTACTCCTCGATGCTCGCGTGATAGTCGAGATGGTCCCGGCCGAGATTGGTGAAGCCCGCCGCGTCGAGCCGCACGCCGTCGAGCCGGCGCTGCTCGATCCCGTGGGAGGAGGCCTCCATGGCGAGGTCGGTGACGCCGTCCGCGGCGAGTCGCGCCAGCGTCCGGTGCAGCGTCACGGGATCCGGAGTCGTGAGCGAGCCGTACTGCGCGCCGCGGTTGGTGACGATGCCGACGGTGCCGAGGCTCGCGGAGTCGCGGCCGAGGCGCGCCAGGATCTGGCGGACGAAGTCGGCCACCGAGCTCTTCCCGGCGGTGCCGGTGACCGCCACCACGGTCTCGGGCTGCGGGCCCGCGAGGCGGGCCGCCGCCAGGGCGAGCGACCGGCGCGCGTCGGCGACCGGGATCCAGGCGACCGCGTCCGGCAGGTCGGCGGGACGGCTCCCCTCCCCGGCCACCGCGACGGCGCCGCGCTGGGCGGCCTGCGCGGCGAAGCGTCGGCCGTCGGCCTTCGTGCCGGGAACGGCGACGAACACCGTGCCGGTCGCGACCTGCCGGCTGTCGGCCGTGAGGTCCGCGGCGGTCAGGTCCGCGGCGGGGCCGGCGGCCTCGGGGAAGAGGTCGGCGAGCCGCGCGCTCATCGATCCACCCTCATCGATCCACCCTCATGGGCCGCCGAGCTGGTTGACGTGGTAGGCGTTGAGCTTGACCATCTGCGGGAACGGCCTCACCGGCGGCTCGAATTGCGGCGGCAGGCCGAGGATCGGCGCCACGCGCTCGATCACCTTGCCGGTGACCACGCCGGAATTCCAGGCCGCCGTGGCGTAGCCGCCCGATTCCGGCAGGCCCTGCGGCTCGTCCATGATGGTGACGAACAGGTACTTCGGATCGTTCATCGGCGCGGCCGCCATGAAGGTCGTGAACAGGCGGTTGTGGATGTAGCGGCCGCCGATGACCTTCTCGGCGGTGCCGGTCTTGCCGCCGACGAAGTAGTACGGGACCGCCGCCTTCTTGGCCGAGCCCTCGGCCGCGTTGAGCCGCATGATGTAGCGCATCGCCTCGGAGGTCTGGCCGGAGAGCACGTGCGTGGCCCGCGCCCTGCTCGCCTCGGGCGTCGTCTTGAGGAAGGTCGGCGTCATCAGGTCGCCGCCGTTGGCGATGGCCGCCACCGCGGCCGCGGCCTGGATCGGCGCCACCGCGATGCCGTGGCCGAACGCGATCGTGATGGTGTTGATCTCGGTCCAGCGCGACGGGACGATCGGCGCCGCGCTCTCGGGCAGCTCGGTGCGCAGCCGGTCGAGCAGGCCCATCTTCTTCAGGAAGGCCTTGTGGCCGGGCACCCCGACGCCCAGCGCCATCTTGGCGGAGCCGATGTTGGAGGAGTGGGTGAACACCTCCGGCATGGTGATGACGCGGTTGGTGCCGTGGTACTCGTGGATCTTCTGCCGGCCCCAGTTCAACACGCCGCCCCGGGTGTCGAAGGTCGAGTTGACGTTGTACTTGCCGGAATCGAGCGCCATGGCGAGGGTCATCGCCTTGAAGGTCGAGCCCATCTCGTAGACGCCGACGTTCATCCGGTTGATGCGGTCGGGCGAGAGCGCGTCCTTCGGGTCGTTCGGGTCGAAATCCGGCATGGAGACGAGCGCGATGACCTCGCCGGTCTTCACGTCGAGGATCATCGAGGCGCCGGCCTTGGCCTTGAAGTGGTCGATGCCCCAGGCCAGCTCGTCGCGCACGGCGAACTGCGCCCGCAGGTCGAGTGACAGCTGCACCGGCTTCAGGTCGGCCTGCTTGTTGATCAGCCCGAAGCTGTTGAGGGCCTGCAGGCCGGTGGAGTCGATGTACTTCTCCATGCCGGCGATGCCGATGCCGTCGAGGTTCGTCGCGCCCAGGATGTGGGCAGCCGCGACGCCGTTCGGGTAGACCCGCTTGTGGTCGGGCAGGAAGCCGATGCCGGGGATGCCGAGCCGGTGGACCTCGGCCTGCTGCTTCGGCGTCAGCTCGCGCTTCACCCAGACGAAGCCCGCGCCCTTCTTGTCCTTGCGCTGCGTCAGCTTGGCGCGCAGCTCGGAGGCGTTGAGTTCCGGCAGGACGGCGGTGAGCAGCTCGACCGCCTCGTCCTTGTCGTAGATGTTGCCCGGCTCGGCGAAGACCGAGACCGTGCGGATGTCGGTGGCCAGGATCTCGCCGTTGCGGTCGATGATGTCGGGCCGGAAGGCGGTCGAGGACGCGGCCGCGACCCGGTGCTCCTGGCTGGGCGGCTCCCCGAAGATCGCCATCATCAGGAGCTTGGCCGAGATCGTCCCGAACACGCCGACGAAGACCAGCCCGACCATCGCGACGCGCATGTGCGAGCGCTCGATCGCCAGCCGGAACATGCTGCGCACGAGCGCCTTGGCGCGGTCGGCGCGCGGCTCGGGCTCGCGCGCCTCCTCTTCCAGGGGGCGCGGCGCGCTGGCGGCGTGCGCCAGCGCGGCGGCTTCGAGCAGCGCCGCCTCGTGGTCCGACACGGCGGGCTCGACCGCCGGGTCTAGGGTCTGGTCGGCGTGATCGGACACGGGGGTTTACCTCGAAGCCGTCGTCGGGGTGCGGGTCGTGGTGACGGTGCGGGTGATCGCGCCGGTCGTGCGCGGCTCGATCGCGCCCTTGTCCTTGGGCGTCGCCGTGGCGGCGAGCAGCCGGCCGATCTCGTCGCCGCGCTCCGGCCGGGCGGGCAGATCCGAGAGGCGCGCGAGGTGGCTGGTGCCGATCGGCTCCAGGGCGAGGTGCTTGTCGACGGCCGCCTGGAGGCGGTCCGGCCGCGTCAGGAGCTGCCACTCGGCGCGCAGCACGGCGATCGCCTGCCGCTCCTTGTGCAGGGCGGTCTGCAGCTTCGAGACCTGTCCGCCCTGGTAGAGCGTGTCGTACTTGATCGAGTAGGCGTAGATCGCCGAGGCGACGAGGCCGGCCACCGCCAGCAGGTTCAGGAGGCGGATCATCGGCGATGGCCTCCGCGGGCCGCGTCGGGCAGGCTCGCCAGCGCGGTCAGCGCGGCCAGCGGTTCGGGAACGTCGGATTCGGTGCGCTCCGCGGCCCGGAGCTTGGCCGAGCGGGCGCGCGGGTTGCGGGCGGTCTCGGCCTCGCCCGGCAGGACCGGGCCCTTGGTGACGGGACGGAAGCTGCGGACGGTCTCGACGGGGCCGCCGGGCAGGTGGCGCGAGCCCTGCGCGGAGCGACCGCTGCGCGCCGCGAAGAACTGCTTGACGATCCGGTCCTCGAGCGAGTGGAACGTCACGACGGCGAGCCGGCCGCCGGGCCTGAGCACGCGCTCGGCCGCGTGCAGGGCACGGACCAGCTCGCCGAGCTCGTCGTTCACGGCGATCCGCAGGCCCTGGAAGGTCCGCGTCGCCGGGTGGATGTGGCTTCCGGGCTCGGTCCGGACCACGCCCGCTACGAGTTCGGCCAGCTGCGCGGTGGACTCGATCCGCCCGCGGCGTCGCGCCTCGAGGATGGTCCGCGCGACCGCGCGCGATCGCCGCTCCTCGCCGAAATGGTAGATGATGTCGGCCAGCACGGTCTCGTCGGCCTCGTTCACGAGATCGGCGGCGCTCGGCCCGTCGCTGGCCATGCGCATGTCGAGGGGGCCGTCGCTGCGGAACGAGAAGCCTCGCTCCGGCGCGTCGAGCTGCATCGACGAGACGCCGATATCGAGGACGACCCGGTCGACCTGCGCGATGCCGGCCTCCACGAGGAGGCTGTCGAGGTCGCCGAAGCGGCCGGACAGGAGGCGCAAGCGCCCGCCGGACTCGGCGACGAGCGCCTGTCCGCCCGCGATCGCCGTGGGGTCGCGATCGATCGCGACGACCTGCAGGGCCGGATCCGCCGCGAGGAGCGCGCGGGTGTAGCCGCCGGCACCGAACGTGCCGTCGACCGTGATCCCGCCCGCGGTGCCGAGCGCGTCGACGACTTCCGCGAGGAGGACGGGGACGTGCAGTTCTGCCGCCGCATCGCCGCCGCCGTGGTGGGGCGAACTCTCGGGGGAGGAGCGGCGCCGGCTCATGACCGCCTCGCCGGTGCGGCGCGCCGTGGCGCGCGAGGACGGGCGGATTGTCGGCGCGCCCTGGAAATCCGGGCGCGGGTGCGGCTCGTGCGTCTCATGGTGCCCTGTGCCGGGCCGCGCGAGCGCGGCGCGCGTGACGGGAACGGCACCGGATGCGGAGCGCGCAAGACGCCGCGCACGGACGGGACCTGCGCGATGGCAGGGTGCGCTCGGCGATCCGATACACGCCGTTGACGGGAGTATGCCGGGTATCATGGGCCTCGGAGGATCGTCAACGCACAAGCTTGGCGCTGCCGCGCGGACCGATCTGAACCCGGCAAGGTTAACCGAAGGTTTTTGCCGCACCGGAATCTTCGGCGCCGCGTCCGCCGCGGACGCGGCGCCGGATCGATAAGGCGTTGAAGCCGCAGGTCTTATCGGGAGGTGGATCAGCCGGCCTGTAAGCCGGGTTCTGTAGGGCCGGAGCGCTCGCGCGCGCCGACGTGGCAGCCATTCCTCTGGGACGATCGTTGCCGACCGCCTCGAGCAACCAACCCGGGCGACTGGCCTGGAGAGCCGGCCTGCCCTTCTCGCGAAGGGCGCGCCGCCCCTATTCGGTCTTGCTCCCGGTGGGGTTTGCCGTGCCGTCCGCGTTGCCGCGTCCGCGGTGCGCTCTTACCGCACCCTTTCACCCTGACCCCGGACGGATCCGGGGCGGTCTGCTCTCTGTGGCACTGTCCCTGGGGTCGCCCCCGCCGGAAGTTATCCGGCACCGTCTCTCCATGGAGCCCGGACTTTCCTCCCCGTACGCTCGCGCGTCCGGAGCGGCCGCCCGGCCGGCTGATCCGCGGGCAGATGCGCCCGCGGGGCCGTCCGGGTCAAGGGTGCGGGCCCGCTACCAGGTGCCGGTATTCTCCATTGACTTCCACGGCTCCTGCGGCTCCTTGGCGCCGCCCTTCTGGAGGATCTCGATGGAGATGCCGTCCGGCGACTTCACGAAGGCCATGTAGCCGTCGCGCGGCGGCCGGTTGATGGTGACGCCCTTCTCCTGCAACTTGGCGCAGAAGCTGTAGATGTCGTCGACCTGGTAGGCGAGATGGCCGAAATTGCGCCCGCCCGAGTAGGTCTCCGGATCCCAGTTGTAGGTGAGCTCGATCAGCGGTGACTTGGTCGTCGAGGCGCGCTCGACATCGCCGGGCGCGGCGAGGAACACGAGGGTGAAGCGGCCCTTCTCGTTCTCGACGCGGCGCACCTCCTTCAGGCCGAACGTGTCGACGTAGAAGGCGAGCGCCCGGTCGAGGTCGGCGACCCGGACCATGGTGTGTAGAAATTCCATCGGGACCTGTCCTGTTGCTCTTCGAGAACGGACCCCTGGCCCGCCTCCGGCTGACTCGCCCCGCTAGCTAGCGGCCGTCCCGGCGGTGAGAAGGCCGTCCGGTACAGACTCGGGACAAAACGGCCCGGACGTTCCGGCGAGCCGGAACCCGTCGAGCCGAACTCGAGACTGTGGCGACCTGCCCTCCGGAGCCATCCGCCCGACGGCCGATGCCGCGCCGCGTGCATCCGGTCGGTCCCGCAGCACTCTCTGGATCCGCCGACGGAGAGATCCTTCGGCCAAAGGATGGTGCGCGGCTTACCCAGCAAGTTGTAGCCCCGTTGCGACGGATTGGACTTACTCAACGGGATGACGCGCGCGGTTTCGAACGTCGGAGGCCGTGATGAAGGCGCAGGAACCCGGGCGCGGCAGGCATGATGCACAGATGATCGGCCTCGATGCGGCGCGATTACTCGCCGCGATACTGGTCATGACGTTTCATCTCGGCGCCTACGCTTGGCAGGCGCCGCTCTCGACGGCCGGGCGGGCCTTCGATTCCGCCGCGGCCTACCCGGGCTTGTTCGCCTGGACGTGGTTCGGATGGATCGGGGTCGAGTTGTTCTTCGTCATCTCGGGCTTCGTGATCGCCTACTCGGCCGAGCACGCGACCGCGCGCCTTCCTGCGCAGCCGCCTCCTGCGTCTCGTGCCGGCGGTCTGGATCTGCGCCATGCTCACCGCGCTCGTCTCACTCGCCATCGGCCGCATGGGATCCGTCCGGCACGTGCTGCGGGCCTATCTCGACTGCGTCCTGTTCGTTCCGGTCGAGCCGTGGCTGGACGGGGTCTACTGGACCCTCGGCGTGGAGATCGCCTTCTACGCCCTCGTCTTCGCGCTGCTGCGGCTCGGGCGATTCCGGAGCATCGGCCCGGTCTGCGCGGCGGTCGGCGCCGCCAGCACCCTCTTCTGGGTCGCGACACTGGCCGTGCCGAGCCTCGGCGCCCTCGCGGCGAGCCGCGTGGCCGAGCTGACGCTGTTGCGCCACGGCTGCTTCTTCGCGCTCGGCGTCTTCCTGTGGCTATCGCTGGTCAAGGGGCCGACGGCTGGACGTCTGTGCGTGATCGCCGTCTGCGCGGTCGGGGCGCTCGTCGAGATCGGCGACGCGGCCGAGTCGTTCCTGTTCCAGATGAGCCGGAGCGAGGCTCCGCTCCTCCCGCGCCTCGTCTTCGCGGTCCGCGTCCTGATGATCGTCGCGAGCGTGCGCGGCAACGCGTGGCTCCGCGCGCGGCTCGGCGAGCGGGGCTGCGCGCTGGCCCGGCGGCTCGGGCTGATGACCTACCCGCTCTACCTCCTGCACAACGTTAACGGGGCCGCCCTGATTCACCGCCTCGTCGGCGCCGGGGTCCCGCCCTACGCGGCGCTCGTGGCCGCGTGGGGCGCCATGCTGCTCCTGAGCTTCGCCGTCATGCGCTGGGCCGAGCCGTTCGTCCGCGGCCGCCTGTCCGCCACGCTCGACAGGATCGGCCTTGACCGCCCCCTCCTCGCGGAGAGCCGCCCCGCCCCGGGGCTCTGAGCCGGGCGAAGGCCGCCCGACGCGCGCCGTTTCGACGGCTCCGATCGTTGCGCCGCGCGCTCCGAGGGACCAGAACGGGCCCCTCCCGCACACGGAGTGAGCCGAATGCGCACCGAGACGCCGCCGCTGATCCGCCTCGAGGAATACCGGCCCAGCGACTACCTGATCGATCGCGTCGACCTCGACATCCGTCTCGACCCGCACGCGACCCGCATCGACGCGACCCTGACGCTGCGGCCGAACCCGGTGGGTGTTCCCGCGGCGCCGCTCACCCTCGACGGCGACGATCTCCGGCTGGTCTCGGCCGAACTCGACGGCGCGCCGCTGGCGCCCGACGCCTTCGCGGCGACGCCGTCCGGACTCATCCTCCGCGATCCGCCGCGGCGGCCCTTCGCGCTGCGCCTCGTCACGGAGGTGGATCCGACCGCCAACACCAAGCTGATGGGCCTCTACCGGTCGAACGGGGTCTACTGCACCCAGTGCGAGGCCGACGGCTTCCGCCGGATCACCTACTTCCTCGATCGGCCGGACGTGCTGTCGGTCTACACCACGCGCATCGAGGCCGACCGGGCCGAGGCGCCGGTCCTGCTCGGCAACGGCAATCCCGTCGAGACCGGCGAGGCCGGGCCGGGCCGCCACTTCGCGATCTGGCACGATCCCCACCCGAAGCCCGCCTACCTGTTCGCCCTCGTGGGCGGCCGGCTCGGGAAGGTCGAGACGCGCTTCACCACCATGGAGGGTCGCCCCGTCACCTGCGCGGTCTACGTCGAGCCCGGCAAGGAAGACCGGGCGGGCTACGCCCTCGACGCCGTCATCCGCTCCATGGCCTGGGACGAGACCGCCTTCGGCCGCGCCTACGACCTCGACGTGTTCAACGTCGTCGCGGTGTCCGACTTCAACATGGGCGCCATGGAGAACAAGGGCCTCAACATCTTCAACGACAAATACGTCCTGGCGAGCCCCGAGACCGCGACCGACGGCGACTACGCCGCGATCGAGGCGATCATCGCCCACGAGTACTTCCACAACTGGTCCGGCAACCGGGTCACGTGCCGGGACTGGTTCCAGCTCTGCCTGAAGGAGGGGCTCACGGTCTTCCGCGACCAGGAATTCTCCTCCGACATGCGCTCGCGGCCGGTGCACCGCATCGCCGAGGTGCGCTCCCTGCGGGCGCGCCAGTTCGCCGAGGATGCCGGGCCGCTGCGGCACCCGGTGCGGCCGCGGGCTTACGCCGAGATCAACAACTTCTACACGGCGACCGTCTACGACAAGGGCGCCGAGATCGTCCGGATGCTGCGGACGCTGATCGGTCCCGAGGCCTTCCGGGCCGGCATGGACCGGTACTACGCCGACAATGACGGGCGCGCCGCCACCGTGGAGGACTTCCTCGCGGCCTTCGCGGCGGTGACCGGGCGCGATCTCGACGCCTTCGCCCGCTGGTACGAGCGCCCCGGCACGCCCCGCCTCGCCGTCGCGGCCGCGTACGATCCGGCCGCCGCGCGCTGCACCCTCCGATTCGCCCAGAGCCTGCCCGGCGGCGGCGCGGAGCCCGACGGGCCGCCCCTGGTGATCCCCGTGGCCCTCGGTCTGGTCGGGCCGACCGGGCCGCTGACGGCGGCGACCTGCCCGGACGTGCGGGACGGCGTCTACGTGCTCGACCGCCCCGAGGCCGAGATCGTGTTCGACGCGGTCGCCGAGGAGCCGGTCCCCTCGCTCCTGCGCGACTTCTCGGCCCCGGTACGGCTCGACCTCGCCCTGACCGACGCGGAGCGGATGCGGCTCCTCGCGCAGGACAGCGACCCGTTCAACCGCTGGCAGGCCGCGCAGGACGTGGCTTTGCGGCTGATCCTCGAGCCCGACGCCGATCGCACGGAGGCGTTCGCCGCGGCACTCGGCCGGTTCCTCGACGCCGAGGCCCTGGCCGACCCGGCCTTCGCGGCCCTGGTCCTGGCGCTGCCGAGCGAGGGCGAGGCCGCCGACGCGGTCCCGGCCGACGTGGATCCCGACGCGATCCACCGCGCGCGATTCGACCTGCGGGCGCGTCTGGGCCAGGCCCTGCGGCCGCGGCTCGAATCGATCGACGCGGCGCTCGCGCCGGTGGCCGGTGCGCCCTACAGCCCCGACGCCGCCTCGGCGGGACGCCGGTCGCTCCGCAACGCCGCCCTCGACCTGATCGCCGCCGGCGATCCCCGGGCGGGCGCCGCCCGCGCCGCCGAGCGCCTGGCCGAGGCCACCAACATGACCGACCGGCTCGCCGCCCTCGGCACGCTGGCGCTGATCCCCGGGGAGACCCGCGAGGCCGCCTTCGCGGAGTTCGCGGCCCGCTACGCCGACGAGCCCCTCGTCCTCGACAAGTGGTTCGCCATCCAGGCCCAGATCCCGGAGCCCGGCACCCTCGACCGGATCGCGCGGCTGCAGGAACACCCGGCCTTCACCATGACCAACCCGAACCGCGTGCGGGCGCTGATCGGGAGCTTCGCGTTCGGCAATCCGACCCAGTTCGCCCGGCGGGACGGGGCGGGGTTCGCCCGCGTGACCGACACGGTCGCGGCGCTCGATTCGACCAACCCACAGGTTGCCGCGCGGCTCCTCACGGCCTTCGGATCCTGGCGCCGGCTGGAAAAATCACGCGGCGCCAAAGCGGTCGAAATGCTGAATGGGATCAAGGCGATCCCGGGGCTTTCCCGGGACACGGCCGACATCGTCGCGCGCACCCTCGGAGGTGGCTAAGCATCTGAACCTGCGGTAGAAATCGATTCTCGGGCGGCCGGGCAACACCCGGCTTTCGTCAAGCCCTTATGGTAAAAAATCCGTGGACAAACTGCCCCCCGAAGTGATTGTATTCAGTCAGATTCGGGGGGCCTTCGGGGGCCGGGTGCCCGCACCGGATCACAGTTCCCACGGGCGAGGTTCGGCCATGCCGGAGGCGGCTTCCGCTTCCTTCTCCGCGCGTGCGGATTCGAGTCTCACGATCTCCTGGCCCATGCGGAGCCGGGACCCGCGGCTCGGCCAGGCCGAGCGCTGGCTGCGCTACGCCGTGCCGGGAACGCTCGCGGTGTTTCTGGCCTGCCTCGTCGGGCTCGCGGCGCTCCACATCCAGGGCCAGCGGGCCGAGATCCTGGCGGGTGCGAAGGCCGAGGTCGAGGGCTTCGCCCGTCTGGCGGCGCGGGCGGTGGACCCGGCCGGCACCGTGGCGGAGGACCTGCGCGCCCTGATGCCCGAGAGCGAGCGGCATCCCGGCCGCCGCCTGCTGGTGGTCCGCCCCGACACCCGCATCGTCGCCGCCCATCCGCCGCTGCCCGCCGACCGGACGACCCTCGCGGCGGTGCTCGGCGAGAGCGAGCCGCTCTCCGGCCTCGGCGAGCGCGCGGGCGCCATGGCGCTCGAACTTCCCGGCGGCGAGAGCGTGCTCGCCGCCATGCACAGCCTGCCCGGCGGTGCGGGACAGGTGGCGGTGCTCCAGCCCGTCGAGCCGCTGCTGCGCGGCTGGAGTGCCCGCACCCGCGACCAGATCGTCCTGATCGCCGCCGCCGCGATCGTCATCGTCGGCGTCGGGCTCGCCTACGGCCTTCAGACCCGTCAGGCCGCCCGCGCCGACCGCGCCCGCGAGCAGATCCGCGGCCGCCTGGAGACCGCCCTGCGCCGGGGCGCCTGCGGGCTGTGGGACTGGGACATCGCGCGGGGCCGGATCTACTGGTCCGATTCGATGTACACCCTCCTCGGCTACCGGCGGCAGCACGAGTACCTCTCGTTCGGGGACGTCAACGGCCTCGTCCATCCCGACGACGGCGACCTGTACAGCCTCGCCCGGGGGCTCGCGGCCAACCAGACACATATCGACCACGCCTTCCGCATGCGCGGCGCCGACGGGGCCTATGTCTGGCTGCGCGCCCGCGCCGAGGTCGTGGCCGACGCCGCCGACGGTGGTCGCCACCTCGTCGGCATCGCCAACGACATCAGCGAGCAGCGGGCCCTGGAGGAGACCAACGCCGCGGCCGACATGCGTCTGCGCGACGCCGTCGAGGCGATCTCGGAGGCCTTCGTGCTCTGGGATACCGGCAACCGCCTGGTCCTGTGCAATTCGAAGTTCCGCCACCTCCACGCCCTGAGCCCCGAGGATGCGCAGGCCGGCCGGAGCTACACGGACGTGATGGGCCGCGGCGTGCTGCCCCAGGTCCGGCGGGAATCGCCCGAGGCCGGGATGGCGCTGACCGGCGTGGCGGCCCGCACCTTCGAGGCCGAACTCAGCGACGGCCGCTGGCTGCAGATCAGCGAGCGGCGCACCAAGGACGGCGGTTACGTCTCGGTCGGGACCGACATCACCAGCCTGAAGCGGAATCAGGAACAGCTCCTCGCCTCCGAGCGCGAACTGATCGAGACCGTGAAGGACCTCAAACGGTCCCGCCGCACCCTCGAACTCCAGACCCAGCAGCTCGCGGACCTCGCCGAGCGCTACCTCGACCAGAAGGCGGCCGCCGAGGCGGCCAACCAGGCCAAAGCCGAGTTCCTGGCCAATATGAGCCACGAGCTGCGCACGCCGCTCAACGCCATCATCGGCTTCGCCGACGTGATGGAGAACGCCGTGCTCGGCCCGCTCGGCACCCCGCGCTACACCGAGTACTGCCGCGACATCCGCGAGAGCGGTTCGCACCTGCTGTCCATGATCGACGACATCCTCGACATGGCCAGGCTCGAGGCCCGGCGCGTGCGCCTGAGCCCGAGGGCGATCTCCGCCGAGACCGCCGTCAGTGCGGCCCTCGCGCCCGTCGAGGCGGCCGCCCGCGAGAAGGCGATCACCGTCAGCGTCGACGTCGTGCCGGGGCTCGAGCTCCTGGCCGACCCGCAGGCGATCGGGCAGATCCTCGCCAACCTCGTGCAGAACGCCGTGAAGTTCACGCCCGCCGGCGGCCGCGTCGCGGTCCGCGGCCGCCGCGCCGGCGCCTGCACCCACCTCTACATCGAGGACAACGGCATCGGCATCCCGCGCACCGACCTCGCCCGCCTCGGCCGGCCCTTCACGCAGGTCGAGCGGCAGATGACCCGATGCCACAAGGGTTCGGGCCTGGGGCTCGCCATCACCCGCTCGATGGTCGAGCTGCACGGCGGCTCGCTCCGGATCCGCTCCGAGGAGACGGTGGGCACCATCGTGCTCGTACGGCTGCCGGCCGCCCCGGCCGAGCGGCCGGAGGCCCTCGTTCCGACCGGCTCGACCAGTTCCGCGACGGCCGATGCGGCGACGGTCATGCGCGAGGCGCCGCGGGCGGCCCGGACCGCGGCAGGCCGCTCCGCCGTCGCCTGAGCGGGACCGCTCACGGACGCGGATCGAGCCCGCCGCGGCGCGCGAGACGCGCCTGTTCCGCGTGCCAGCGCGCCTCGGCGACAGCGCGCGCGAGGCGCCGGATGCGCCAGCGCCGGTAGAGGGACAGGACCGGGTTGCCGCCGAGACCGGCCTGATGGCGCCTGAGGCGTCGCAGCAGGTCCGGCAGCTGCGCCGAGGCCGCGTCGCCCGTGGCGATGTCGATGGCCCGCATCTCCGCCCGGAGCCCCGCCTTCCAGTCGTCCATGATGCCCGCCTCCGCGATCATCGCCCGCCCCGCGCGGGCCGCCGGTGGTCCGAGCAGCCCGCTCGCCGTCTCGCCCGCGGCATGAGTACACGCCGGAAAACCCTCCGTTCCGGATCCGGGTTTGCTCCGCAGGTGGTCCGCTCGGCGGACCGGACGTGGAGGATACGGCCGATGCGATCCAAGACAACGTACCGCTGCACCCTGGCGCTCCTGCTCGGGCTCGCCGCCGGGCCCGCGCTCGCGCAGAGCACGGGCTACGTCACCGGCTTCCCGGGCAAGGATCCCGCGGGTGACGAGGAGATCGGCTGGGGGCCGGCCTACCGGCCGGAGACGAGCTTCGCGCAGCCCGGCACGCCGCCGACCCCCGGCGCGATCGCCGGCCGCGCCTATCGCGATCGGACCGGGCACGGCGTCTACGACCAGGTGCAGGGCGACGGTCTGTACCGGGGCCGCTAGAGCCGCGCCCGCTCGAAGCGAGACGGAGGCGATCGTCGGGCCGGCGCCGGGCGAGGCGCGGGTCTCCTCTCCCGCGCGGGAGAGGGAGCACGGCGCGGATGTCTCGACCGGGGTCGCCGGCCTTCCAAGCCGTCTGAGCCGATCGCGACCGGCGCTAGCGCCGCCGCAGGGCCCGCTTCGCGGCCGCCCGCCCGTCCCCTTCGAACCGGGCGAGCCGGAGGCGCCGCTCCAACGAGATCACCTGTCGACCGGGCGGGACGGCGATGATCTCGGCGACCGGAACCCGGTCGCGGTAGAGACCTTCCAGGGCCGATCCCTCCAGAGTCGCCGAGTCGAGCCGGTCGGCGAAAGCGGTCTCGTGGCAGGCGCGCACGATCTCGGCCTCCAGCAGCAGGCCCGGGGCGTGGCTGCGCAGGTCCTCGTCGTAGGCGGTCTTCAGCAAGGTCGCGACACCGCCGTTGACCAGGGCGAGGCTGACGGCGACCAGCCGGCCGTCGAGGGTCAGCGCGTCGGCCCGGACGCCGACCGGACCCGGAGCGGCGGTGAACAGCGCCCGGGCCAGCGCGGCACTCTCGGGCCGGCAGGCCATGGCGGTGCCGGCCCGCCCCTTCCACCCGGCGCGCTCCAGGTCGAGGAAGGCCGCGACGAGGCGGGCGAGCTCCGCGCCGGCCGTGGCGCTCGCGAGGGTGACGGTTCCGATCTCCGCCAGGCGGCGCGCCCGGCGGCGCAGATCCTTGAAGCGCGCGCGGTCGGGATGATCGGCGAGGAACGCCGCGTGATCGGCGCGCCGATCCATGACCGGGCGGTCGAAGCCCGCGACCGTGCCGATGGCCCAGCCCCGCGCGCGCATCGCCGCCAGCATCTCCGGCACGGCGCCCTCCCCGGTCGGCAGCAGCGGCCAGCGCCAGGCGCGGCCGCCGGCGGCGACTTCGAGGCCGCCCACCAGGGCCAGCGCGTGAGCGGCCCGGTCCGGACCGTCGGCGATCAGGGGCGCCGTGGCGGTCACGTAGGGCGAGAGGAAGGGCCGCAGGCTCCGGCCGCCGAGGACCGACAGGTCCCGGGCCGCCCGGTACGGCAGCAGCGCGACCAGCCGGTCGCCCGCGCGGACCGTGACGTAACGGAGGGCCGCCGGCAGCAGCCCGGCGGTCCGATGGGCCTCGATGACGTGCCGCGAGAAATGCGGGTGCGGCGCGGCACTCGCCGCGACCAGCGCGTCCCAGGCCTCCGGCTCCGGTGCGTCGCCGAGGGTGACCGCGCCTCCGGTCGCCGTGCCGAGGGTGCGCGCCGGGATCATCGGACCGTCCCGGCGGCCCAGACCGGCGTCGGCAGCCCGTGGATCCGCCCCGCGGCGCGCGCCAGCAGGGCGGTCCGGCCCACGGTCGCCACCGCCACCGCCACGGCCGCGCCGAGGATCCCGAGGGCCGGGACCAGGGCGAGGCACAGGCCGGCGGCGGCGAGGAGGCTCCCCGCCGTGATGCCGGCGCAGAGCCGCTCCCCGCCCAGCATGGTCAGCAGATCCTCGCCCGGCCCGAACAGGCTCGCCCCGACGCTGCCGGCGATCAGGATGCACAGGATCGGCACGCTGTCGCCGAGACCCGGCCCGAACATGGCCAGCAGCAGGGGGCTGACCGCCAGGATCGCGCCGCCGACCACGAGCGTCGCGGCCGCCGTCAGGCGGCCCTGGCGCCGGACCAGCTCGGCGAGGAGGAAGCGGTTGGCCTGCGCCTGGGCGGCGCTGTAGCGCTGGAGCGTCGCCGCGCTGACCGCGTAATGCACGAACACCACGAATTGCTGGATGCGCGTCGCCGCGAAGTAGACCCCGACTTCCGCCGGACTCACCAGGGCGCCGAGCACGATCACGTCGACGAAGGTGAAGCCGGCATTGGCGAGGTCGATCGCGGCGATCGGCAGGCCCGTGCCGAGCCACGTGCGCCACCGGTAGCGGTGCGGCCCGGGCGGCAGTTCCCGCCGGAGCCGCGCGGCGAGCAGGCCGGCCTGCAGAGCGGTCGCGACCGCGGCGGCGATCAGCATGCAGGCCATCGCGACCTCGGCCCGGGGCGGCGCGCCGAGCAGGATCGCCGCGACCATGCAGGCCATCATCAGGGTCTGGCGCAGGAGGTAGGGCGGCGCGATGGCGAGCCCGACCCAGTTCTGGCTGCGCGCAACGCCCTCGAGGTAATCCTGGAGCGCGAAGAGCGGCATCACGCAGAGCGCGACCATGATCGGCGCCCAGTAGGCGGGGGCGAACAGGTCCGGCTCGAGAACGAGCAGCGCCGCGCCGAGGCCCGCCACGGCGAGCGCCGCCCCGCCGGTCACGAGGGCGCCGGCCCGGATGTAGCCGCGCGCGAGGTCGAGGTCGCCCTGCGCCTGATCGCCCGGCACGAACCGGCACGCGCCCTGCGACAGGCCGAGGGTCAGGGTGTGGCCCAGCATCGCGGTCCAGACCCAGACCGACGCGAAGATCCCGTAGGCGTCCCAGCCCATCAGCCGCGCCGCGAGCACCTGGGCGCCGTAGGCGAAGCCGGCCGACCCCACGCGGATCGCGAAGACCGTCAGGGCAGCCCGCTGCGGGCCGCCGCGCAGCGCCCGGAGGTGCCGGAGCGCGAGGACAGGGAGGGCCGTGGCTGACACTACGCGCTCCGCGCCGGACCCGAACTCGGCGGGAGGCCGATCTCTGGCCGTCCGGTCTAGCCCGGGGCGCGTTGCGGCTCGGTTAAGGGCGGCTGGGCCGGGGCCGCCTTGGGCTCCTTGGGCGCCTCCGTCCGCAGCAGCGAGGTCGCGATCGTCAGGGCCACGTGCTCGGCCATGCAGCGCAGGCCGAGGTCGTTGAGCCGGAACTGGCGGCCGAGCATGTGGCCCTCGCCCTTGTCGCTGCGGCGCGACAGGTACTGCAGCGCCTCGTAGCGCCGGACCAGCGGCACACCCTGCTGGGTCGCGACGCTGCGCACCGCCTCGACGATCCGGTTGTAGTCGACGTCGGCCGCCATGCTGGCCGTGTAGATCGGGTCGACCAGCACCACGTCGATCCCGTGGGACCGCATCCAGCCCACGGCCTCGGCCAGCGCGCTCGCGAAGGCGTCCACGTCGACGCGCGCGATGGCGTCGTGGGTGCCGACCTGCCAGACGACGAGGTCGGGCTCGGCCTCGGCCACCATGGTGCGCAGGCGCTCGGCGGCCCCGGAGGCGATCTCGCCCGGAAGGCCGCGGTGGTCGATCACCACGTCGACCTTCGGGAGGGCGTGTTCCAGGGCGGCCTCGAGCTTGGCCGGGTAGGAGGCCGAGGCGCCCGGGGCCGCGCTCCCGCCGATCGCCAGGATCTTGAGGGGCCGGTTCTCAGCCAGCGCCGCCTTGACGGCGCCGAGCTGGGCGACGGTGTAGAGCTGCGCGCCCGGGACCCGGCATTCCTGCGACAGGGCCGGATCGTCCGCTGCCGGAACGGCCGCCTGCTCGGCCGCTCCGCCGGCGGTGCCCGACAGCAGGACGGCGGCCAGCGCCGCGGCGAGCCGGACCCGCGTCATGTGCGGGGTCGCGCCGATCTGCTGCGGCTGCGCCATTCGACGAACCATGCCGTAAACCCCAGCCCGACCAGGCCCGAGCCGGCGACCAGCATATCGATCAGCGCGCCGCCGCCCGTCTGGAAACGCACGAGCTGCCCGATCAGGCTCAGGATCGAGCCCATCGAGAACACAGCCAGTGAATTCCGGCCCATCTGACTCAGATAACCGACGACGCGGCCGATTCGGGGGGCGAGAACCGCGTAAAGCGGTGCAAACGCTAACAATACCCCCAGGAAATGTAGCAGTCGCGCCGGTGTCAGGTAAGTCTTCTCGAACGTGAAGAGCAGGCGCGGCTCCGGAACGAGCATCGGGTCCGGGCGGATCTCCGTCACGGCGAGCACGATCCCGAGGAGAACGATGACGACGCCCGCCGGGAACAGGCGCCGCGACCAGCGGCGCAGGGCGTCGGAGCGCAGGTTCCAGCCCTGCAGGACGAAGCCCAGCACCAGCAGGAGCTGCCAGCAGAGCGGATCGAAGAACCAGTCGCCCTCGCCCGGCCAGGACGGCACGTTCCACCCGAAGACGAGGCTCGCGAGGTAGACGCTCACGGACAGCCCCAGGGCCGAGAGCAGGCTGAAGCGGCCGACCAGCACGAAGACGGGCGCGATGCCGATCAGCAGAACGTAGAGCGGCAGGATGTTGAAGTAGCCGAGCTGGTAGGTCAGCAGCGCCATCCCGCAGACCGACTGGATCGGGTCCGCGAAGAAGTTGCCGGCATTGTGCCACTCGAGGATCAGCGGGTTGTCGAGCAGCAGCGCCGCGCCCGCGATGAGGGCGAGCGCCAGCAGCATCACGGTGAGCTGCGCCCGGTAGACCTCGACGGTGCGGGCGAGGAGCCGCACCACGCTCCGGCCGGGCGGCTCCGGGTTGCCGTCGCGCCCTCGGGTGGCGATCCCGATCGACCAGCCCGCCAGGAACACGAACAGCTCGGCCGCGTCCGAGATGCCGTACTGCGAGAAGGTGTAGCGCTCGAAGGTGTTGCCCGGGATGTGGTTGATGAAGATCGTGATCAGGGCGAAGCCGCGCCAGAAGTCGATCGCGTTGGGGTCCCGCATCGTCGCGGCGGCTCCGAGTTTCGACGCTTCAGGATGGCGGCGGCGGGAACGCGGCCCGTGATACGGCGCCGCATCGCTTCTGCAAAGGCGAACAAAGGTGGGGATCGCGCCGCCCGGTCGAACCGGATGGTCACACCCGCGTTATGGCCCGGCACGGAGTTCCGCACCCATGACCCGCCCCCTCGTTGCCCTCGGCCTCGCGTTCCTCCTGCCGGTCCTGGCGGCCGGCCCCGCGTTGGCCCAGGCCCAGACCGGCACCGGCGGCGGCCCCGCCTCCACGGCGACCGCCCCCAACACCTCGACGGTCGGCCGCGTCATGCCGCCGAGCCGCGGGGCCGGCGCGGCGACACCGGACGACCGGCGCGTGCGCACGCCGCGCGAGGCGAAGAACGACAGGCTCATGCGCGGCATCTGCATCGGCTGCGCCCCCCGCTAGCGGGGCGGCGACCGGGCGCCGCCGACGGCGCTACTTGCCGCGACGCAGGCGGAGATCTTCCTCGCTCTCGCGGGAGAGCCGCAGCAGGTTCTGCCCGTAATTGGTCTTGGCGAACATCTCGCCGCGGGCCACCAGCTGGTCGCGGGTGATGAACTTCTGCAGGTAGGCGATCTCCTCCAGGCAGGCCACCTGAAGACCCTGCCGGTTCTGCAGGGTGCGGACGAACTCGCTCGCCTCCAGCAGGCTGTCGTGGGTCCCGGTGTCCAGCCACGCGTAGCCGCGGGACATGCGCTCCACGTGCAGCTGACCGCGCTGCAGGTAGGCCTCGTTGACGCTGGTGATCTCCAGCTCGCCGCGGGCCGAGGGCCTCACGTCGGCGGCGATGTCGAGCACCTGGTTGTCGTAGAAGTACAGGCCGGTCACCGCCCAGGTCGATTCCGGGGTCTGCGGCTTCTCGACGATCTTCGTCGGCCGTCCCGACTTGTCGAGGTTGACCACGCCGTAGGCCTGGGGGTTGTCGACATGGTAGGCGAAGACGGTCGCGCCCTGTTTGCGGCTCGACGCGCGCTCCAGGAGCTCGCCCATGCCGGCGCCGAAGAACAGGTTGTCGCCGAGGATCAGCGCCACGTCGTCGTCGCCCACGAAGTCGCGCCCGATCACGAAGGCCTGGGCGAGGCCCTCCGGCCGCGGCTGGAGGGCGTAGGAGAACTTCAGGCCGAACTGCTCGCCGGTGCCGAACAGGCGCTTGTAGTTGTCGAGGTGCTCCGGCGACGAGATGATCAGGATCTCGCGGATGCCGGCCAGCATCAGCACCGAGACCGGGTAGTAGATCATCGGCTTGTCGTAGACCGGCAGGAGCTGCTTGTTGATCGACAGCGTGGCCGGGTGCAGGCGCGTGCCGGATCCGCCGGCCAGAACGATGCCCTTCATGGCTTGGAAACTCCCTCTGAGACCGGCCCGACGAGCCGATCCAGGATGTCGTCGAGCGCCGCCTCCCAGGGCCGCGGCGCGATGCCGTAGGCGGCCGTGAGGCTGTCGGTGGACAGGCGCGAATTGGCCGGCCGCCGGGCCGGTGTCGGGTAGACGGAGGTCGGGATGCCCTTGACCGGCACGGAGCGCCCGCCGCGCCGGGCCGAGCCCGCCACGATCGCCTCGGCGAAGCCGCACCACGTGGTGTCGCCCCGGTTCACGCAGTGGAACGTGCCGGCGGGCGCGTCCGGATCCGCGGCCATGGCTCGCGCGATCGTCGCGAGGGCGGCGGCGAGGTCGGCGGCCGAGGTCGGGCAGCCGTGCTGGTCGTTCACCACGGTCAGGGCGTCGCGCTCGGCCGAGAGCCGGAGCATCGTCTTGACGAAGTTGCCCCGGTGCGGGCTCACCACCCAGGCGGTCCGCACGATGGCGTGGCGCGGGTTGCCGGTGCGCACCGCCAGCTCGCCGGCGGCCTTGCTGGCGCCGTAGACGCTCTGCGGGTCGATCGGCGCGTCGGGCGGGTAGGCCCCGTCGGGCTTCGTCCCGGCGAAGACGTAGTCGGTCGAGACGTGCACCAGCGGGATGGAGCGCGCCGCCGTGGCGGCCGCCAGGATCGCCGGGGCGAGGGCGTTGAGGCGCCACGCCGCCACGACGTCGGACTCGGCCTTGTCGACGGCCGTGTAGGCGGCGGTGTTGATCACCGCCCCGTAGGCGCGGGCGGCGAGCGCCGCCGCGACGGCGTCCGCGTCGGTGATGTCGAGTTCCGCGCGGCCCGGCGCGTGGACGGTGACGCCGTCCGGCCAAGCCAGGGCCTGCAGCTCGGTGCCGACCTGCCCGGCGCCGCCGAGGACGAGGACGTCCATCAGCCGTTGAGCCCCAGGCGCTCGCCCTTGTAGCGGCCCTCGCGGATCGGGCGCCACCAGCCCTCGTTGCCGAGGTACCAGGTCACGGTCTCCTCCAGCGCCTGCTCGAAGGTCTTCTGCGGGCGCCAGCCGAGCTCGCTCTCGGCCTTGGTGCAGTCGATCGCGTAGCGCCGGTCATGGCCCGGACGGTCGGCCACGAAGCTGATCAGCTGCTCGTGCGGGGCGCCCTGCGGGCGCAGCCGGTCGAAGGCCGCGCACAGCGCCTTGACCACCGCGAGGTTGTTGCGCACCGCGCGGCCGCCGAGCAGGTAGGTCTCGCCGATCCGGCCACGCTCCAGCACGGCCACGAGGCCCTTGGCGTGGTCCTCCACGTGGATCCAGTCGCGCTCGTTCAGGCCGTCGCCGTAGACGGGCAGCTTCTTGCCCTCGAGGGCGTTGAGGATCATCAGCGGGATCAGCTTCTCGGGGAAGTGACGCGGCCCGTAATTGTTCGAGCAGTTGGTCACCAGGACCGGCAGGCCGTAGGTCTCGTGCCAGGCGCGGGCGAGGTGGTCGGAGGCCGCCTTCGAGGCCGAGTAGGGCGAGCGCGGATCGTAGCGGCTCTCCTCCGTGAAGAACGCGTCCGGCGGCAGCGAGCCGTAGACCTCGTCGGTGGAGACGTGGAGGAAGCGGAAGGTCTTCTTCCCGGCCTCCGGCAAGGCCTCGTAATGGCCGCGGGCGCCGTCCAGCATGGTCTGCGTGCCGATCACGTTGGTGCGCACGAAGGCGCCCGGATCGGTGATCGAGCGGTCGACGTGGCTCTCGGCGGCCAGATGCATCACCGCCTCGGGCTTGAAGTCCGCGTAGGCCTTCTGCACGGCGGCGCGGTCGCAGATATCGGCCTCGACCAGGCGATGGCGCGGGTTGTCGGCGAGCGGCGCCAGCGAGACCGGGTTGGCCGCGTAGGTCATCGCGTCGAGGGTGCAGACGTCGTGGCCGAGATCGTTGACGAGGTGCAGCACCAGCGCCGAGCCGATGAAGCCGCAGCCTCCGGTCACCAGGATGCGCATGGTGGGTTACCTCTTCGGATCGAACGAGAACTGAGAAAGTCGGGGCAGCCTAAGACCGGCCGTCGTGACAAAATTGCGGCCGGGCCGCGCTCTTCAGAAGACGCGGCCGAGATCCGCGAGCTTCGGCGCCCGGCGATCCTTGTCGGACAGGATCGCGGCCTCGGCCGAGATCGGCCACGGGATCCCGATCGCCGGATCATTCCAAAACAGCGCGCGGTCGTGCTCCGGGCTGTAGTAGTCGTCGACCTTGTAGGCGACCATGACGTCGGGGGTCAGGGTGCAGAAGCCGTGCGCGAAGCCGTGCGGGATGTAGAGCTGCTCGCCGTTCTCGGCGTCGAGGGTGACGGCGACGTACTTCCCGTAGGTCGGCGAGTCGGTGCGGATGTCGACCGCGACGTCGACGATCGCGCCCTGCAGCACGCGGATCAGCTTGGCCTGCGCGCGGGGGGCGATCTGGAAGTGCAGGCCGCGGACCGTCCCCTGCGGGGCCGAGAAGGACTGGTTGTCCTGCACGAACGGCGTGGTGATGCCGGCCCGCGCCAGGGTGTCGGCCCGGAAGGTCTCCGAGAACCAGCCCCGCGCGTCGCCGAAGCGCTTCAGGACGATGCGCTTCACGTCCGGGATCTCGGTCTCGATGACGTCCATGCCAGCGCCCTTCTTGCGGATCCCGTCGCGAGGTCCAGCGGACGTCTCCGCGTCGGTCGTTCCGGGTCGCGCGCCCGCCTCGCCGACCACAACCTCGGTGATGCCCCGCGACTTCCGGTCATTCGCTGTCCGTGTCAAGGCGTGCCGGCTGCGGTGGCGTGCACGAGAGGGGCCGATGACGGGCGGAGCCGGACCCGCGGTGGACGGCCTGCTGTGCGTCCAGCTGGCCGATCCGGCCTGCACGTGGAGCCTCGGCGCCTACGGAGCCGGCGCCGCGTTCGCGCGGGAACCCGACGAGCCGGCGTGGCCCCTCGGGGACGGCGCGACCGGCCTCGTCACGCTCCGCGGCGCGCTCGCGATCCGGGCGCATCCGGATCTCCGGCCGTTCGCCTACGAGACCGGCTTCGATGGCGGCTGGAGCCAGGCGGTCGCGCTCTGCCTTCCCGAGGCCGCCTGCGCGATGGGCCGGCGCACCGTTCTGACCGAGCTGGGCCCCGACGTGGCGGCGGTCCGAACGGAGGACCGCGCCGCGCTCGTGTTCGACCTCGGCCTCGGGCTGCGCGCCGCGGATGCCTGCCTGCGGACCGCCGACCCCGAGCGGATCGGCAGGTTGCGCGCCGCGGCGGGCCGACCGCTCCTCGCGACCGGCGACGGGGCGATGCCGCCCGCTCTCGTCTCGGGTCTGGACCAGGTCGTCGTCACCCGCATCGGTCGCGTCGAGGTCTTCGCCCCGGAGGCCGATCGGGCGGCCGCGGGGCCTGTGCCGCGGACCCACGTCCTGCCGCAGATCCTGCGACTCGGACGGACGCACGCGGCCACCGCGCCGATCCCGCGGGGCTGGGTGCCCTGCGGGACGCTGCACCCGGCCCATCCCGCGCGTGACGGGGCCGGGCGGCCGACCCCTTTCGACGCCGGGCGCCACGCGGCGTTCGGGCGTGTCCTCGACCGATGGGGCGATCCCGAGTTGGTGGCCCTGCGCCGCGCTGTGCTGGACGGCCAGGATCCCGATCCGTCCCGCGCGGGCGGGCGGTACGCGCGCTTGGCGATCCGCGCGGCGCGCGCGCAGCTGAGGGCCAGCGGCGGCTAGGGCCGTTTCCGAGCGCGTCGCACCGGTTCGGAGGGCCGGACATCCCGGTCGAGACAGCCGCGCCATGCCCCCTCTCCCGTGCGGGAGAGGGTTGGGGTGAGGGACGAGACGCGTCCGGGTCGCACGCCCTCGAAGCTCCGTCAGCTCGCGCCTTTTTCGGACGGACCTGATCCCTCACCCTGTTCCTCTCCCGCACGGGAGAGGGGACCGGCGCCTCGTGCGGCACCGGCTCGGCGATCACTTCGTCCGAACCCGATCGCGGGACCGGACACGAGCCCCTCAGGGAATGCCGATCATCTTGTGGGTCTGCAGCGAGAGCCGCCAGCGGGCGTCCCGCCGACAATAGGCGATCGCCGCCTCGGTGCTGGCGACCCGGTCAGGCCCGTCCATGGGCTGGAGGAAGCGGTGTTGGAAGGCGAGGCCCACGAATGCCGCGGGATCGGCGTCCGCCTGCGGGTAGACGAGCTTCAGCTCGTGGCCGGAGACCTGCGCGAGGGCGTTGCTCCCCTTGGGGCTGACGCAGATCCAGTCGATCCCCGGAGGCGCCGGCAGCGTGCCGTTGGTCTCGATCGCGATCTCGAAACCGGCCGCGTGAACGGCCTCGATCAGCGGCGTGTCGAGCTGCAGCAGCGGCTCGCCGCCGGTGAAGACGACGTAGCGGTTCTCGGCGCCCCCGGCCCAGGTGGCGGCGATCGCGCCGGCGAGGGAGGCCGCGTCCGCGAAGCGCCCGCCGCCCTCCCCGTCCATCCCGACGAAGTCGGTGTCGCAGAACCGGCAGGCCGCGGCGGCGCGATCGGCCTCGCGCCCGGACCAGAGGTTGCATCCGGCGAAGCGGCAGAACACGGCGGCACGGCCCGCCTGCGCGCCCTCCCCCTGGAGCGTGTGGAAGATCTCCTTGACCGCGTAAGCCACAACCGTCCCAGTCACCGCCGCGCGCGATCCGGCCCGCGCGCTCGGCCTGCACATAAGCCGTGCCGCTCCCGCGGGCCACCGACAACCGCGCCGTGCAGACCCGCGATACGATCTCGCCTTGCTCTTGCCACGGTAGGCTCGTTCATGCCGAGATGCAGTCCGGCGACCGCCTTCGGCCGACCGGGTTGCGCCGCTCTCCGGCTGGCCGGCCGGAAATCCGACGCCCCAGGGCGTCGATCCAGGCGATCCTCTGACGAGTCGGGCTCGAATGTCCTCTTCTCTCCACCGACGCCTCACCGTCGGGCTTGCGGCGCTGACGGGTCTGCTCGGGGCGGGCCTGGTCGGGATCGGCGCCGCGAACGCCGTGACGGTGCCGATCCTCGTGGCCGACGTGGATTCCGGCAAGGTCATCTACGCGCAGGCGCCGACCGATCCCTGGTACCCGGCCTCGATCACGAAGCTGATGACGACCTACGTCGCCCTGGACCTCGTCCGGCAGGGCAAGGTCTCGCTCGACTCGATGATCACCATCTCGGCCGCCGCCGCCGCCGAGCCGCCCTCGAAGATGGGGTTCAAGCCGGGGACGCAGCTCACCCTCGACAACGCCTTGAAGATCATCATGGTCAAGTCGGCGAACGACGTCGCCTACGCGATCGGCGAGTCGCTCGGCGGATCCGTCGAGAACTTCGCCGCGCTGATGAACGAGACCGCGCAGCGGATCGGCATGCACGACAGCCGCTGGTACAATCCCAACGGCCTGCCCGACCCGCGCCAGTGGACCTCCGCCCGCGACATGGCGGTCCTCGCCCGGGCGCTGATCCGCGACTTCCCGGATTCCCACGACCTGTTCTCGATCTCGGCGATCCAGTTCGGCCGCGCCGTCATGGCGAACCACAACGGCCTGCTGGGGCGCTATCCCGGCACGGACGGGATGAAGACGGGCTTCATCTGCTCGGGCGGCTTCAACGTCGTGGCGACCGCCACGCGCAACGGCCGGCGGATCGTCACCATCGTGATGGGGCAGCCGACCCCGCGCGAGCGCGACGTGAAGACCGCCGACCTGTTCGACTACGCCTTCGGCCAGAGCGCCGGCTGGACCAGCCCGACCCTCGACGCGCTGCCGGCCTCCGCAATCCCGGCGCCCCCGGACATGCGTCCCTTCGTGTGCGGCGGCAAGAAGCCCCCCGCCATCGAGGACGGCCCCGGCGCGCTGAGCGCTCCCGGCTCGGCCGCGCAGCTGATCGGCGGCTCGGCGGCGAACTCGCCGGCGCTGGCGCTGGCGGCGTTCTCCAACCCGGCCCTGCGGGCGCGGTCCCTGCCGCCGCGGGCGCCGCTCCAGCCGATCGCCGTCTGGGTCGGTCGCAACCCGGCCGAGGGCCAGCAGATCCTCGAGGCCCAGGAGGCCGAGCAGAAGGCCGCCGCCGCCAACACCCGCGCCGCCAAGCTCGAGGCCGCCAAGGCCAAGCGCATGGCGGCCGCGGAGGCGGCCAAGCAGGCGCGCGCGGCGCGTCTTGAGCGGGCCGAGGCCGCGAAAGCCGCCGCCAGATCCGCCCCGAAGGTCGCCGCGAAGCCGGGCCACGGCGTGCCGCGGAACGCCAGCGCCTACACGTCGGACGTCACGCCGGGGATGCCGGAGGCCAAGCCCGGGAAGGGCCTGACCAAGCCGGCGCCGAAGGCGGCCGCCCACAAGCCGGCGCCCGCCAAGGCCGAGACGAAGTCCGACAAGGCGGCCGCGAAGGCTCCGGCCAGGAAGCCGGCCGCCAAGAAGGCGGCGGCCGACGAGTAGGCCCGCGCGGGTGCCCGGCCGGCCGCCGCGTTGCCGCGGAGGCCGCCACACCCCACTTCGTCGCCCATGCCGTCGCCCATGTCAGAGACCGCCGCCCCCGCTCCGGACCCGCGCCGCCCGGAGCCGATCCCGCTGACCGTGCTCACCGGCTTCCTCGGAGCCGGCAAGACCACCCTGCTGAACCGGCTGCTGCGCGATCCCGCGCTCGCCGACACGGTGGTGATCGTCAACGAGTTCGGCGAGATCGGCCTGGACCACCTGCTGATCGAGACCGTCGACGAGGACATGATCCTGCTCGGCGCCGGCTGCCTGTGCTGCACGGTGCGGGGCGACCTGATCGCCACCCTCGAGGATCTGCTGCGCAAGCGCGACAACGGCCGGATCCGGCCGTTCCGGCGGGTCGTGATCGAGACGACGGGCCTCGCCGATCCGGCGCCGATCCTGCACGCGCTGATCTACCACCCCTACCTCGTGCTGCGGTACCGCCTCCAGGCCGTGGTGACGGTGGTGGACGCGCTCACCGGCGCCGCGACCCTCGACGCCCATCCGGAAGCCCTGCGGCAGGCCGCGATCGCCGACCGGATCGTGCTGACCAAGGCCGACCTCGCGGGCGACCTCTCGGGGATCCGCGCGCGCCTCGCTGCGCTCAACCCGGCCGCCCCGATCGTCGCGCCGGACGCCCCCTCGGAGACGCTCCTCGGCGGCCTGTTCGGCCTCGACGGCAAGACCGCCGACGTGCGCGCGTGGCTCGGCGACGCGGCGCTGGAGCAGGCGGATCACCGCCACGCCGACGTGAACCGCCACGACGCGTCGATCCAGGCGGTCTGCCTGACCAGCGCGGCGCCCGTCCCGCGCCCCGCCTTCGAGATGTTCATGGATCTCCTGCGCTCCGGCCACGGGCCGAAGCTGCTCCGGCTCAAGGGCCTCGTCGCCCTCGCCGACGATCCCGAGCGTCCCCTCGTCGTCCACGGCGTCCAGCACGTGTTCCACGCGCCGGTCACCCTGCCGGCCTGGCCGGATCCCGACCACACGTCACGGCTCGTGCTGATCCTGCGCGACCTCGATCCGGCCTTCGTGCGCCAGCTCTGGGACGCGTTTCTCGGCCGCCCCCGGGTCGACGCGCCGGATGCCGCCGCCCTCACCGACAACCCGCTGGCGATCCCCGGCTTCTGACGCCGGCGGTCGGCACCGTCCTTGAAGCCCTCGACGCGAAGGGCGCCCCGGAGGCGCCGGATCGTCCCGGATCGGGACGGATCGTCGAGAGGCAGGACACGCGGATGGTGCGACGCTTCACCGTGATACAGGGCGGCCTGTCCGAGCGACCGGAGCTCGTGCCGGCCCCTGAGGCCGGCTCCGGCGCCGAGGCCGCGACCTGGCGGGTCGATCTGCAGCGACCCGGTGCGGTCGACGCGGCCTCCGTTGCCGCGTGGCGGGCCATGCTGGTGCGCAACGCGGTCGCCGACCCGCTGCGCGACCCGGACCACCTCCTCCCGCTCGCCCAGCACCGCCCGGCCGGCGGTCCGGTCGCCGTCGCCCTCGCCTGGAGCCGCGACGCTGGCGACGGTCCCGAGACCCTGCGCGGGGTCGTCCCGCTGGCGATGCCGCAATCGGTCTGGGGCAGCCGCGCTCGGCCCTGGCAGCCCGCCGAGCCCGACGCGGCCGCTCTCGTGGAGCGCGCGGCCGCGGAGGCCGTCGACCGGGCGCTGCGGGAGCGCCTCGGGGCGCTGCGCCGCCCTCTCCGTCTGGTCGGCCGATCCGCGCCGGCCCCGGATCCGGAGCCGCGGCGCCCCGTCCTGGCGGCCAGCCGCCCGGCGGGGGCCCGGCCGATCCCGGCCGAAAACCTGATCGGCGTGCGTTCCGAGGGCTGGGAGCCGGCGGAGACCGAGATGCTCGCCGTCACCGAGCCGGCGGCGGTCCGCGACGCTGTCGAGACCTTCCTCGCCCTCGATGCCCGCACCGCCGCGCGGCCGATCATAGCCGACCCCGCCGAGGCGTCGCTGGTCCGCGTCGTCACCCGGCTGTTCGCCCGCCGCGGCGCGCTGCGGGTCGAGTTCCGGCGCCGGGCCGGCGCGGTGGTCGCCGGGACGCTCCACCTGTGCGCCGGCGCCCACGCGGTGCCCTGGCGCCGCGCCCGGGCCTGAGCGGTCAATCCGCCGCGTCCGGGACGCCTGTCGACCGGGGCGGCCGACCCTAGCTCGCCTCCATGACCCGCGACCTGCCCCACGGCGTTCGACCCGCTCCGCGCCGGAAGGTGGCCGCACGGGCGGCGCCGCGGCCGCGCGGGCCGTCCGACGCGGACCGGGCGGCGGCGATCCTCGCGCGCCTCGCCGAGAGGGACCCGGATCCGAAGGCCGGATTCGACCGCACCGACCCGTTCCGGCTGCTCGTGACCGTGCTGCTCTCGGCTCAGTCCACCGGCCCGACCGTCTCGCGGATCGCGGAGGCGCTGTTCGCCCAGGCCCGCGATCCCGCCGGCATGGCGGCGCTGGGAGAGGCGCGGATCACGGAGATCGTCCGGCCGGTCGGGCTCGGGCCCTCCAAGGCGCGCAACATCGTCAGGTTGTCGGCGGTCCTGGTCGCGGAGTACGGCGGCACTGTCCCGCGCAGCGCCGCGGAGATGCGCCGCCTGCCGGGGATCGGCCGCAAGAGCGCCGAGGTCACGGCGAACTTCGCCTTCCACGAGCCGGTGATCGCGGTCGATACCCACATCTTCCGGATCTCGAACCGGATCCCCCTCGTCCAGGGCCCGACGGTCGACGCGGTGGCCGACGGTCTCGCCCGAATCGTGCCCGACGCCTTCAAGGACAACGCCCATGTCTGGCTGTTCCGACACGGGCGGGACATCTGCACGGCCCGGAAGCCCGACTGCCCCCGATGCCCGGTCTCGGACCTGTGCGCGTGGCCGAGCAAGGCGACAGTCTAGACGCTACTCGTCCTCGCCGAAGCGGTTGGCCAGCAGGGCCTCGATGGCGTCGAGGCAGCTCGCCGCGTCTGGGCCGACGGCGGTGACGGCGATCTGCGTGCCCATGGCGGCCCCGAGCGTCAGCAGGCCCATGATCGAGCGCCCGCCGACCGTCTCGCCGGCCCGGGTGACCGTCACTGCGGCGTCGTAGCGCTCCACGGTCTGCACGAACTTCGCGGAGGCGCGGGCATGGAGGCCCCGCCTGTTGATGATCGGGAGCTTGCGGAGAAGGCCGCCCTCCGGAACCGGCGGATCGTCATCGGTCTCGAAAAGCTCGTCCATCGCCCGTGATGTTTCCCGCCCGAATGGCAGCCCTGGCGGCCGCCTGCGTCGAACCTAAACCATTGACCGGGCGTGTCGATCCCGCAGCACCCAGGGCGCGGTCGAACGGGCGGCTGTGTGACCCCGCGCCGGCTACCACTCGTACTCGGCGCCGACGCCGAGGCTGGTGCGGCCGTCGCTCCCGGCCTCGCCCTTCAGCTTGATCCGCCGCGTGACGTCGAAGTCGACCCCGACGGCGGTGTCGGCCGGCTTCGCCCCGGCCTTCACGCCGACGCTGACCCGATCCGAGATGTAGCGCGAGGCGCCGATCGCCGGCCCACCGCTCGCGCCGGTGGAGACGTCGAGGCTGTCGAGGCCGAGGCTCTTGCGTGCCTGCTCGAACACGTCGGGACCGGCGGCGCCCCCCGAGAGCTGGGCGACCGCCTGGGCGAGCTGCAGCGCCTGGAACGGCGACAGGCCGGCCGACGCCTTCTTGAACAGGATCCGCGACAGGATCTCGTCCTGCGGCAGGACCGGATCCGAGGTCAGGGAGAATTGCGGCGCGTCCGCGAAGCCCGAGACGGCGATGCGGGCGGTCACGTCGGTGGCCTTGGTCTCGGCAACGAAATCGAGTTCGGGCGTGGTCAGGCTGCCGGCGAAGGTCAGCCGGCCGCGGCTGAAATCCAGGCGCTGGCCGACGAGCTCGAACTGTCCGCGCCGCAGCGAGAAGGCCCCGTTGGCGTTGGGCGACGCGGAGGTGCCGGTGACGCGCAGCGCGCCGCCGAGTTCGGCGTCGATGCCCCGCCCGCGCACGAAGATGTGGCTCGGGGCGTCGATCGTCACGTCGAGGGTGGCGTCGAACGGGACAGCCGGCTTCCCGCCCCGCCGCCCGGGACGGGTCGCGGCCTTCCGCTCCGCCCGCTGCGCGAGGCGCGCCCTCACGGCCGGCGGCGTGTTGACGTGCCGGACGCCCGGCAGCGGCCGGATGGTGGCCGGCAGCCGGTCCGGCACCGCGACGTCGATCGACACGACGTTCACCCGGCCGGCGATCCGCGGCGTCCGCGCCAGCGGGCCGGCCAACGTGATGTCGAGGCTCGACACGGCCGTCATCAGCGGACTCGACACGAGTTCGGCCTTGTCGGCGACGACGTGGAAGTTGCCCGGGAAGTCGGGCGCGAGGGAGACGCGGCCGGTGACGGAGACCTGGCCGCCGTTGCGGGCGGTGGCGGTCAGGCGCTCGACCACGACGCTGTCACCGCGGCCGGTGACCCGACCCTCGATCCCGGTGAAGCGGAGCCCGTTCAGCGGATCGGTGAAGCTGCCGCCGCTCAGGACCGCCGCGCCCTGGGCCCGCGGCGCCGCCAGTGTGCCGGTGACGCCGCCGTCGATGGCGACCTTGCCGGTGACGCTCTGGCCGCCGACGCTCAGCAGGGAATTGGCGAGTGCGGCATCCAGCGTCCCGCGCGCGCGCAGGTCCAGCGGTCCCCCGGCTTCCACGGGCAGCGACCCGGAGACCGTCAGGGCGACGCCGCGCCCGGCCGTCACCCGGCCGTCCAGGCTCGCCTGCCCGTCCGACAGCGTGCCCTTCGCGGTCGCGTCGATCGCTGGCAGCCCGGCCTGCCGCGTCTCCGGGGCGACCAGCTTGGAGACGCTGACCGCGTAGCGCCCCTCCGGACGCGTCGCGGGGCCGCGGAGATCCGCCTCGCCGTCCAGGGTCCCCGAGAGGGCGAGGCTCGGCGCGGCGATCCGGGCGAGCGACAGGGGCAGGGACCGGATCGCCACCTTGAGGTCGAGATCCCGCCCGGCGCGGCCCGCGACCGTGATGCGGCCTGACCCCGCCGCGATCGACAGGCCGTCGATCACCGCGCCGCCGTCCCGGAGGGTGATCGACGCCGGCCCGGTGAGGGCAAAGCGGTCGTTGCCGCGCGCCGCCGACAGGTGCTGGATCTCGATCCGCGTGTCCGCGGCCGGGACGACGCGCGCGGCACCGTCGAGAGTGAACCCGCGCGCCTTCGCGTTGAGGCTCACGTCGCTGAACGCGGGGGTGCCGTTCGCGGCGAGTCGGATCGTGTCGACCTGCTGGCCGGCGGCCACGAGCCGGTCGGCCTCGACGCGCCCGTCGAGGACCGGGTGGGCGCGCAGGTCGCGGCCCGTGAGGTCCGCGTCGAGCCGCGCGAGGGCGGTCTCGCCGTAGCGGAGACCGGCCCCGGTGGCGCGGAGGGTCACGTCCTGGCGCCCGCCGTCGCGGGCGAGGGTCAGCGCGGCGTCGAGGCGGCCCGCGACCGGTTCCGGGACCAGGGGCGCGATGTCCGTCAGGTCGCCGGCCCGCACGGTGAGCGCGCCGGCCGACAGCCACGTCTCGGCCGCGATCGTCGCCTGGCCGACAACGGACACCGAGCCGAGATCGAGGCCGAGCCGGTCGAGGACCCAGTCCCCGCCGACGCGCGCGAGGTGCGCGCCGCCGGTCAGCGGCTTGCCGCCGACGTCGCCGCCGAGCCGGACCGTGCCATCCGGCGCGAGGAGCGCGTCCCGCAGGACCGCCTCGACGCGGAGATCCCGGATCGGCTTGCCGGCCGCCGTGGCGGACGGCGCCGTCAGGGTCGCACTCACGTCCGGATGCTCCAGAGATCCGGTCAGGCGCGCGTCGACCCCGGCCCTGCCGGTGAGGCGCCCGTCGAGATCCGCGAGGCTCTTGAGATCGATCCGTCCGGTGACGTCCGCGCGGGACGCCGTCGCCTCGCCCTGCAGGGTCGCGGTGACGCCGGCGCCTTCCAGGCGCAGATGGTCGAAGCCGTACCCGTCGTAGGTCTGGGAGACGCGCCCCTGGAGGCCGGGCGCGCGGCCGAGGGTGCGGTCGGCCGCCCGGATCCCGGTGACGAGGCCGCTCGTCGTCACGGCGAGGTCGGCGGCAACAGCCTTGCGCGCCGGATCGCCGCTGAGCCGCGCCTTGGCGTCGAGGCTGCCGGCGAGGCCCTGGCCCGCGAGGCCCGAGAAGACGGAGAGGTCCGGCAGCGCCGCGTCGACGGTGCCGGTCAGGGTGTTCTGGCCGACCCGGCCGGCATAGGCGGCCCGCGCCGTGTCGGAGTCGAGCTTGAGCGCCGCGACGTCGAGCACGCCGTCGGCACCGGTCGAGGCCCGGAGCGTGACGGTGGCCCGGCTGCCGATCGCTCGGCGCAGGGCCGGGTCGGCGAGCTTCAGCCCGTCGACCCGGCCGTCCGCCGCGATGGCGAAGCGCTGCGCCGACGGGTCGCCCTGCGGGTCAACGGCGAGGCTGGCGTCGATCCGGTCCAGGCTGGACTCGCGGCTGCGGAGGGCGGCCGCGTCGAGGCGCCCTCGGACAGTCGGTGCCGCCAGCGGTCCCTTGAGGCTGCCGTCGAAGACGAGCTTGCCGATCTCGGCCTCGCCGGCCCGGGTGACGTCGCCCTCCGTCGGCAGGGCGCGCGCCTGCAGCGTCAGGTCGGCGACCCGGTCGCGGGTCAGGCTGCCGCCGGCCGTCAGGCGCGCCGTGCGGGAAGTCAGGTCCAGGCGGTCGATCCGGAACGCGCCGCTATCCGCGAAGGCGAGGCCGCCGTCGAGCTTGGTGGTGCCGGCGAAGACCGCCGCGGCCGGGCCGGGCATCAGCCCCTCGATCCGCGCCGCGAGGTCGAGGGCGAGCCGTCGCTCGGCCCCGATCCGGGAGATCTTCGCCCCGCCCTTGGCGCCGATGTCGGGACCCGCCGTGAAGTCCAGCTTGGCGCCCCAGGCGTCCAGTGTGCCCGTTCCGTCGAGCGCGAAGTCGATCGGCGGGGTGCCGGGCAGGTTCGCGGCCTTCGAGAGCAGGCCGCCCGCCGGCTCGACGAGGTTCGCCTTCAGCTCCAGCCGCTCGCCGTCCGGCACGAACAGCAGCGACAGCAGGAAGCGGCCCGGCGCGTCGAGGCGCTGCGCCCGGGCCTGCAGGTCGAGCCCCTCGCTGGCCGCGCCGAGCTTCGCCCTGCCCTCGGCCGACAGCCGCGCCGGCTGCCCGGCCACCGCCTCGCCCAGCGTCAGTTCGGCCAGCTTGAACCCCTTGATCTCGACCTTGACGGGCAGGTCCGGGAGGAGGCGCCCGTCGGGCTTGGCCTCCGGCGGCGGTGGGCTGGGGATCGGCCGGCGCAGGACGTCGAGATGCCCGATCTCGAGGCTGTCGACCTCGAGCCGTCCCGACAGGAGGGCCAGCCGTCGCCAGACGATGCGGGCCCGGTCGAGCTTCAGCCAGACGCCGTCGCGGTCGCTGATCGCCACGTCCCGGATGGTCGCGTCCGAGGACAGGGCGCCGTCGATCGCGCCGATCGCCACCCGCGACGAGGGCGTCGAGAGGGCGCGGGACAGGAGGCCGCCCAGCACGGACTTGTCGCCGTCGTCGGCGCGGGTCACCGCGAGGGTATAGGGCAGCAGCAGCGCGAGGCAGATCAGGACGAGCGCCAGCTCCCACCGACCGTGGCGGGCGGGCTTGTGCGCGGCGCGCTTCGTGAGTCCGGTTCGGAACACCATTCAGAACGCCTGCCCCAGGCTGAGATACAGGACGGCGGGACGCACGTGTCCGCCCTTGTAGGGGTCGAGCGGGAAGGCGACGTCCGCGCGGATCGGGCCGATGCCGGTGTAGTAGCGCAGGCCGATGCCCACGGATTTGCGGATCTTCTCGTCGAAATCCGGCGTCGCCGAGGCGAAGGCGGTGCCGGCGTCGAAGAACGGCACCACGCCGATCGTGTCGGTGACCTTGATGCGCGCCTCGATCGAGGCCTCGAGCAGGCTGCGGCCGCCGATCGGCAGGTTGAAGGGACCGATCGGCCCGAGGGTCCGGTACGGGTAGCCCCGCACCGAGCCGCCGCCGCCCGCGAAGAACCTGAAATTGTCGGGGATCTCCCCCAGCGGCGCGCCCGAGACCGAGCCGAAGCCGACGCGGCCGGCCAGGATCACGCGGGCCTCGTCGTCCAGGGCGTAGTAGGTGGAGCCCTGCGCCTTGGCCACGACGATGCCGGGCGAGGAGATCGCGCCGGGATAGACCGCCAGCGACGCGATGGCCCGGACGCCCCGGGTCGGGTCGAGGAGGCTGTCGGTGGAATCGTAGGTGACCGAGGCGGGCACGCCGATCAGCCGGTAATTGACCGTGCCGAGGGCATCCTTCGACCGGCCCGCCTGCGCGTCGAGCCCGATCTGCGCCGAGAACGTGTCCGAGAACCGGTGGCGGATCGCCCCCGAGACGCCGCCCCCGTCCACGAAGTAGCTCTGCTGCACCTCGCGGGTGATGAAGGCGTTCGCCAGGAAATCGTTGCGTGTCCCCCAAAGGGCGGGCTGGACGTAGGTCGCCGAGAGGCGTCCGCCGAGGCCGTTGGTGCCGATCCCCGCGAGCTTGCGCTGGTTGGCGAACGGGTCGTTGCCGAGACCCAGATAGTAGATGTCGGCGTCCACCCGGAAAGATTCGCCGCCGCCGAACAGGTTGCGGTTGGCGTAGTAGGCCCGCACCCCCGGCCCGTCGACGGTGGAGTAGCGCGCCGAGACGCCCACGAGGTTGCGCTCGCGCTCGGTGACCGCGACGAACAGCGGCAGGTTCCCGTCGGCGTCGAGGGTCGTCCCCTCTCGGACCCGCACGCCGCCGATCCCCTCGATCCGCGCCACCGACCGGCGGATCGCCGCCACCGCCTGGGGCGAGTA